>JBGSTO010000724.1:0-15402 GCA_041736465.1 Anaerolineales bacterium
CGGCGCAGGCTGAAGCGCGCCTGGATGAGCTGGGCCGGGCGGGTACACCTGCCCGAGCGCGCCGCCAGTCTATGCTGCGATTCTTGATGAACCAGACCGGCCCGGTGGAGCTGTCCTGGTTGTATGCCGAAAGCGGCGCCAACTGGCAGGATGTGCGCCGGCTGGAAGCATTGGGTTTGGTGGTGCTGGCAAGCAGCCAGGTGTGGCGGGATCCGCTGCAGGCCGTCGAAGCGCCGCCCTACCCGGCGCCGCCATTGACCAGAGACCAGCACTCGATCCTGGATGAGCTGCTGACCGGTTTCAATGCGGCTGCTGCGGGTGAAGAAACCCAGCCGTTTTTACTGCATGGCGTCACCGGCTCAGGCAAAACTGAAATTTACCTGCGCCTGGTACAGGCAGTCCTGGAGATGGGACGCCAGGCGATCGTGCTGCTGCCGGAAATTTCGCTGACCCCGCAGGCAGCTCGCCGTTTCCTGGCGCGCTTCCCGGGACAGGTAGGCCTGGTACATTCGCAGTTATCGGAAGGTGAGCGCTACGACACCTGGCAGCGGGCTCGCGCCGGGCAGCTGAACGTGATCCTGGGGGCGCGCAGCGCTTTGTTTTCGCCGCTGCCGCGCCTGGGTTTGATTGTCCTCGATGAATGCCACGAAGACACGTATTATCAAAGTGAACCGCCATTCTATGACGCGCGCCGCGCCGCGGTTGCTTACGCCCGCCTGGCAGGCGCAGTGTGCGTCTTAGGTTCGGCTACACCTGACATCACCAGCACCTACCAGGCAGTGAAAAAACGCTGGCGCTACCTGGCGCTGCCGGCGCGCATTTTGGCCCACCGTCAGGAAGTGCAGGCGCACTTGAAACAAACTGGCGGCGTTTCGCGCTACCGCCCCTGGGAAGGCGAGGCTGAAACGGTAGAGCTGCCTGAGGTGGCGGTTGTGGATATGCGCGAGGAGTTGAAAGCCGGAAACACTTCCATATTCAGCCGCGCCCTGATCGCCGGGCTGGGCGAGGTATTGCAGCGCCGCCAGCAAGCCATCTTGTTTCTCAACCGGCGCGGCACTGCCACGTATGTCTTCTGCCGGGACTGCGGCTATGTGCTGCGCTGCCCGCGCTGCGATTTACCGCTGACCTTTCACAGTTCTCAGGCGCCCCGCGTGCAAGCACCCCGCCCTGAGGCGCCCCGCTCTGAGGCGCCACGCTCTGAAGCGCCACGCTCTGAAGCGCCACGCTCTCTGGCGCCCCTATCCTGCCATTACTGCGGCTACGAACGCCAGATGCCGGCTTCCTGCCCCGGATGTGGGGGAAAACGCATCCGGCAGTACGGCACCGGCACGGAGCGAGTTGAAGCCGAGGTGAAGCAGTTGTTTCCAGACGTACGCACCTTGCGCTGGGATGCCGAAACCACTCGCCACAAAGGCGCTCACGAAGCCATCTTGCAGCACTTCATCGCCCACCGGGCGGATGTGCTGGTGGGCACCCAGATGCTGGCAAAAGGACTCGACCTGCCGCTGGTAACCCTGGTGGGAGCCGTGCTGGCGGACGTGGGCCTGAACCTGCCCGATTATCGCGCCCCAGAACGCGCTTTCCAGGTGCTCACTCAGGTAGCCGGGCGCGCCGGGCGCAGCCCATTGGGCGGGCAGGTGATCTTGCAGACCTTTCAGCCGGAGCACTACGTGATCCAGGCGGTGCGCCAGCACAGCTACCGCAGCTTCTACCAGCAGGAGCTGGAATACCGCCGCCAGCTCGGTTACCCCCCTTTTTCCAGGCTTGTACGCCTGGAATACCGCCATCCTGACGAAGAGAATGCTCGCCAGGCAGCCGGACAATTGGCGGAGAAGCTGCGTGCCTGGCTGCAAGCTGAAGACCGCACCGCCACCGAGATGGTGGGCCCGGTGCCATGTTTCTTTGCCCGCCTTGACGGGCAGTATCGCTGGCAAATCGTGCTGCGCGGCCCGGACCCCTCTGAGCTGCTGCGCGGGCGCAGCCTGCCGGATTGGCGGGTTGAAGTAAACCCGCCGTCTTTGCTATAATTGGGAACGCCAGGGATAGGGATGCCTGCAGGATGGGCCTATCCCGTTTCGTTGGATGCAGGGCCAATACTGTTTGCTGGAGGAAAGCATGCAACCCACTCGTCACGAAGTATTGAAATGGGATGATGTCGACCGGCTTATCGACCATTTGCTGCCGCAGTTTGAAGGTGAGTATGATGCCATGATCATGATCACCCGCGGTGGAATTATCCCGGGAGGCCTGCTGGCTGAAGCCATGAATATCACCCATATCCTGACCGCAGCGGTAGATTTCCCGTCTCAGTTCGAGATGGAAAAAATGCGGCTGATGGCCTGGCCCCAATTCATCCAATTTCCGGAGAATGAGCTGCTGGTGGACCGGCGCAGCCTGATCGTGGATGATGTCTGGGGATCGGGACGCACCATCACCAGTGTAAAAACGCGGGTTGAATCAGCGGGCGGCAGACCTTCTTCCTGCGTGCTGCATTTCAATCCCTATCGAAACTTGTTCGGCAATGCCCGCCCGGATTACTATGCCGCGATTACCGACGCGCATATCGTATATCCCTGGGAGATAAACCGTGGTCCGGATCGTGTCTTGCTCGACCGGACGCCGATGCCATCGGCTTGAGCTTGGGGAGTTGTGTTTTGAAGATTGCATTGTTAGGCGATATCCATGCCAATCTACCGGCATTAGAGGCTGTGCTGGTGCATGCCGGGCAGCAGGATGTGCAAGCGATCTGGAATGTAGGTGATTTTGTTGGGTACGGCGCTTTTCCAAATGAGGTAATTAAATTAATGGTGCAGGCGGGGGCGGTCAGCATTGCTGGCAACTACGATCTCAAGGTGCTGCGCTTCCCAGATAAAGCAGATAAATGGCGGCGGAGTAAAAAACCGGAGAAGCTGCGCGCATTTGAGTGGGCTTACCAGACGCTCAGCCCGGAGAACCTGGCCTATCTGGGTGAGCTGCCGCAGGAAGCGCGCCTGGATGCGGACGGATGGCGGGTGCTGCTAACACATGCCAGTCCTGAGTCAAACGAGGAATATCTCAGTGCGGAAACGTCAGAAGAACGCTTGCGCTGGTTGGCTGCGGCGGCATCGGCAGATATCATCGCCTGTGGGCATTCTCATGTAGGTTTTTCGCGCTGTGTGGATGGGGTGTGGTTCATCAATCCGGGCAGCGTTGGCCGTCCAGATGATGGTGACCCGCGCGCCAGTTATGCCCTGGTGGAGATCACCCCGGATACCGTCCAGGTTGAGCAGGTACGCCTGGAATATGATCTGGAGCGGGCGGCTGCTGCCGTGGAAGCGCAGAGCCTGCCGCCGGAATTCGCTGCGATGATACGCCTGGGGCGAAACCTGGACTGGATTCAGGAGCGGGCGCTGAACACCTCATCTCGCTCGATCAGATAGCTGATCAAGCGTCATAGGCCGCGCTAAAGTGGCCTCATTCTGAACGAATGGAAGGACAGGGGCGGTTACAGCACAGAAATTGCTTGTGCCAGGAGCTGGCGAAGCTCCGGGCGATTGAACCGCTCCCAGGCTGCGGGGAAAGTCTGCATCAATTCCTGGCGTTCAGCGTAGCGGTAGGAAAGATACGCCATCACGGCATCGGGCAGAGCGCGTTCGCTCACCGGTAGGTCTTCCTGCAGATTATCCCAGCCAGCCAGAAAATTGCGCAAGATTTCCGTAGCAACCTGGGCATCGTTTAAATCTCCCAGATGATCCTGCAAGGTCTTGATCTCCTGGATCACCTCGCGACTTTCAGATCCCAGCACTTCACGGAAGTATTCCAGGGTGTAGCGCAGCTTTTTGAATTCGATGCGCAGCATGTGAAATTGCTCTACGCTGGCGGTCAGCATGATCGCATCGAAGGCGCGCGCTTCTGCCAGGCGTTGGTAGATGAGCACCGGAGCCACCTCGCAAACCAGGCGCGGCTCGGGCGGACTGTCCTGCAGGCGGCGCGCTCCGGCTCCGGGGGTGGTAACGAATTCCAGGAAACGATGTTTGAAATCTTTGTAGGTGCTGCTGTCCAGGAAAGCCACCAGCTCCTGCCGGGCAGTCTGGAGATCCTGCTGCCAGTGTTCCAGCAAAGGAGTCAGACTGGCTCGCTTTTCTTCGGGCAGGGTCTCAAGGTAGTGATCGGCCTTTTCCAGAAAAACATCCAGGTCGCGCACATGACCCAAAGCCCGTCCGGTAGCGCGCAGCCCGCGCAGCAAAGATCGAACAATCTTAGGCTTGAAAGCAGTCTCAAAGATTTCGAAAGCCGCGCGCATGCGCCGCGTCGCCACACGCATATCGTGCAGTTCCTCGATATCGGTCCCCAGACGGGTGCCATCTTCATGCAGCAGCATTTGTGCGAAGTGATAGCCAAGTACTTTGCGCCCGGCTTCCGGCATCAGGTCGCCGGCGCGTACGCCCGGATTTTTCTGCTGTGAAATCTCGGCCGCGTACGCATCCAGCTTGCCTGCCTTACCATGTGCGATCTCGGCAACAGGTTCTAAATCTTCCTTGGGCTGTTCGGGTGGCTGTGAGTCACTCATCGTCATTCCAATCGCTAGGCCAGATTGCGGCTCGGGTAAAGGGCTATCCGCCGGGTTATCCTCGAACAAGGACATACCCTCTTTCTGGAAGCGGCGCCGCCAACGGCGCGCCTGCTTCGATGTAATCTGCACCAGGCGGGCGATCACACCCGCGTTCAAACCTTGATCATATAACAGGAGCGTCTCTGCCCGGCGGCGCAGGGATGGGCGCATAGACCCGGACAGCAGCGTTTCGAGCTGCTGCTGCTGTTCTGGACTTAGCAAATTAAAGCTCATCGCCTGCTGCCCTGGCGGCGGCTGAGCAGGCGTAATTGGGTATTAATCCGCGGGGCGTTTTGATCTGGCGCAACGCGCAGATAGGTGCCATCGCTCTGCATCCGCCGCGCTTTCACGTTATCCGACAGGTATATCTCCAGCACCTCACGCCGCAAGTAGCTGCGAATGTTGGCGTCCTGCACCGGGAAGAGCACTTCGACCCGGCGGTTGAGATTGCGCGGCATCAGATCGGCGCTGCCCAGGTAGATCTCTTCCTGACCGTCGTTGAAAAAATAGAAGACGCGGCTGTGTTCCAGGAAGCGACCCACCACGCTCGTGACCTGGATATTCTCGCTGACCCCAGGAATGCCGGGGCGCAAGCAGCAAATGCCGCGCACCAGCAGATCAACCTTCACCCCCGCTTGAGAGGCGCGATAAAGCTCCTTGATCATCGGCTGGTCGACCAGCGCATTCGTCTTGAAAATGAGATGCCCATTGCCCGATTTCTTTTGGTGTTCGATCTCGCGGTGGATCAGCTCCACCATCCGCTGGCGCAGGTTGATCGGAGCAACGAGCAGTTTGCGATAGTCTTTCTTCTTCGAGTAGCCGGTGAGATAGTTAAACAAGTCGGTAGCATCGGCGCCAATCGCTTCATCGCAGGTGAACATGCCGATATCTTCGTACAGCTGCGCGGTCACTGCATTGTAATTTCCCGTGCCCAGGTGCATGTAGCGGCGAATGCCCTCACCTTCTCGGCGGATGACCAGGGCAATCTTCGAATGGGTCTTCAGCCCCAGCAAGCCGTAGATGACATGCACGCCGGCGCGCTCCAGCATCTTGGCCCAGCCGATATTGCTCTCTTCATCGAAACGGGCTTTCAACTCGACCAGTACTGCTACTTGCTTCCCGTTTTCAACCGCCTCCAACAACGCCTCTACCACCGGTGGTTTGCGTCCTACCCGGTAGAGGGTCTGTTTGATTGCCAGCACATCGGGATCGCGAGCCGCTAATCGCAAGAATTCGACCACCGGGAGGAAAGAGTCGTATGGGTGGTGGAACAGGACGTCCTCCCGGCGGATGATAGCGAAGATATTGGTATCGATATTGTCGCCATCTAAGGCTGCCGGCAATGTGGGTTTGAAGGGCGTTTCCTTTAGATCGTAGCGGTCGATATTGTATATCTGAATCATGTGGCTCATCCCCAGGGGGCCGACCAGGGGGTAGATATCGTTGCGCTCCAGCTCCAGGTTTTCCATCAAAATGCTGCGAATGTGGGCAGGCATATCATCGTTGACGGTAACGCGCACCGCCGAGCCGAAGCGGCGCTGGCGTACGTTTTCTTCCATCGTCTCCAGCAGGTCCGCTGCTTCTAGCTCCTGAATTTCCATATCAGCGTCGCGTGTCACACGGAAAGGGTGCGCCTCTACGATCTCCATACCCGGGAAGAGCGCATCCAAATTGGAGGCGATGACCTGTTCTAACCACACAAAGTAATGGTGGTAGGGCACAGTACCGTCCTTGCGTAAGCCCCCCGACGAGCGTTTGATGGGAATCAGGCGCGGCAGCGTGCTGGGGACTTTGATGCGCGCGAAGTGTTCTTCGCCATCCTGATCGCGGATGAGCACAGCCAGGTTCAGGCTCAGGTTGGATATATGTGGGAAAGGGTGACCGGGATCGAAGGCCAGCGGGGTGAGGACAGGGAATACCACATCTTCGTAATAGCTCTTGGCGATCTGGCGTTGGCGTTCTTCCAGATTATGATAATCGAGGATATGGATTCCGGCGGCATCCAGGCGCGGCATCAGATCCTGCAGGCACTGGCGCGCATCCTTCATTAATTGGAGAGAAACTTTGCGGATAGCCGCCAGCTGCTCTGCCGGGGTCATGCCGTCTGGGGGGATATCTACCACGCCGGCATCGATCTGCTTCTTGAGCCCGGCAACACGCACCATGAAGAATTCGTCCAGGTTGGAGCCTACGATCGACAGGAACTTGACGCGCTCCAAAAGAGGCACGCTCTCATCCTGGGCTTCCTGGAGTACGCGTTCCTGAAACGCCAGCAGGCTCATTTCCCGGTTGGCATACAGCCCTGGCTCATCCAGATTGATGGATGCGGACTTTTTCTGGCGTGTGGCTACAGCCTGGTCGCTCATAGTGCCTCTTTCCTGGTTGTTTTGGTTGCAGACCGGTGAAATGAACAACCGGAGAATCTATTTGCATCGGACGGCGGCGCTGCAGACAACTATAGCAAATCTAAAATTATCTGGCAAGGATTGTTCCCCTGCCGCTGGCGATATGCGTGTGTATGCCGTCAGGGGAAGGTATAATGAATTTTCGCAGCGAATGCCTTCACACTGACTACGAGGGAATTATAATGCGTTCTATCGTAATTACAACCGCACAAAAACTTGCTGCCCTGCGGCAAAACAGCTACTTTTCGAATCTGGAAAAAACCATACTGGACAAGCTGGTTCCGGGTGTATCGCTGCGCCTATTTGAGCGCGGAGAAATTTTATTTTGGGAGGGCGAGCCATGTGCAGGGCTGCACATCATTCAGCAGGGCAGTGTGAAGCTGTTCAAGACTTCCGTTAGCGGGCGCGAGTTGATTATCAATACACTGGAGGAGAAGGCAACCTTTAACGAGGTGCCCGTCTTCGACAATGGCGCCAATCCGGTCAATGCGGCGGCATTGGAACCGAGCGAAATTTGGGTCATAGAGACGCAGGCGATTCAAGCGGCGATGCGCGAGCATCCGGAATTGTGCCGCGCGGTGATTGGAAACCTGACCCAGAATTTGCGTATGCTGGTGGGCAAGGTGGAAGAGCTTTCCTTCTACCAGGTGACGAATCGCCTGGCGCGGCTGATCACACAGCTCCAACCAGAACAGCTTGCCGGAGATTCATCCGCCCGCCTCACCCAGGATCAGATCGCGGCACGTTTAGGAACGGTGCGCGAGGTGGTTGCCAGGGCGCTGCGCGAGCTGGAACGCAGCGGCGCGATCCAAATCAAGCGCCGGCAGATCGTAATCCGCGACGAGGAAGTGCTGCACGATTGGGCATTCGTGCCCCTGGATACTTGATGGCGATTTACCTGCCACCCGGCTCACGCAACGATAAAGCCCCCGCCAGCGCTGGCAGGGGCTTCCATTTATGGGGTAGCGGGCGGGATCAGTTGCTCGTCTGGAGCACATCCGGCGTGCCGGCAGCCTGGACGGCTTTCAACTGCGCCTGGCGGGCCAGATCGGTGGCGTTCGCCAGGATGCGCAGTGCTTCTTCGGGGTTGTGAAAACCCATGCTGTTTTCTGCCGCGATGAAATCCCAGCGCAGCTGCGATTCGCGGTGCAGGTTGCGCGCCTCTGCCAGCAGGGCAGCATCCACGTTGGGCACTGCCGCAGCAGCACCGATGGCTGCGATGGCATCCACCAGCGCGTTCTCGGTCGCATCCATGGTTTCACGAACCTGTCTCTGGATTTCGGCAACCCGGGTGGTGACGTAGCCGACATCCGTGTGGCAGGTGCCGCAGGAGGCTTCGGGGCGCAGCAGCGGGCTGTGCACGTCGTGGGTTGAGAACTTGGCCGCGCCATCGCGGGTATAGGGCATGTGGCAGTCTGCGCAGGCAACACCTGCCTTGAAATGCGTGCTTTCTGCCGTGAAGAACTCATACTCCGGATGCTGCATCTTGATCATCGGTGTTCCGGACTGCGGGTGCTCCCAATCCTTGAACTGCGAAGCGGCATAGTACTCGGCAATGTTCTCGATGCGCGTCCCGCCGCTCCAGGGGAAGGTCAGATACTTGCCCTCGCCGGCGAAATAATATTCCACGTGGCAGTTGGCGCACACCACGGTGCGCATCTCCTGGCGGGTGAAGGTGCGCCAGTCTTTCCCCTGAGCTTCCAAGGCTTCTTCCAGGGCAGGGTTGGTAACGATCAGCTGCATGGTTTCAGCTTCGTGGCAGTTGGCGCAGCCGATGGGGTTGGTGATTTCCGCCCCCAGGTCTTTGAAGAGCGTCTTATCGTAGGCTGCCATACCCATCTCGGACCACAGGCGCGGGTTATCAGAGCTTTTGCACGAGTAGCAGGTGCCGGGCGTGGTGTCGTTGACGCGGGCGATAGAGCGTACGTCATTCAGGCTTTGCAGGTGACCGCGATCTTCGTTGTATTCTATGCTGAAGCCGTAGCCGGCAAACAACGTCACCAGGCGCGGGTCTTGCTCGAGCTTGGAGTAATCCTCGGAACCGCCGTAAACCGTGCGGGTATTGTTGGTTTCGGTCTTCAGTAATGTGGAGTACTGGTTGGGAAAGTTGACGCCCCATTTCGATGAATCTGCTTCTTGGGCCGCGATCTCAACCAGGGGCGCTATGCCGCGCTCCGGGGTCGACTGGTTGCGCACATACAGCAGCACGCCGGCCAGGGCGGCAGCGAGCACAACAATGATGCCGCTCAAGATAACAGTTTGGCTGATGCGTTTCATTTATTCTCCTCCGAATGCTGGTACGGTAAGATCGAGACGCCGCGCTCGCCGTGTGCCACGCTGCGGTGGCAGTCAAAGCAGTAGCGACCCATCTCCATCGCCCCAGCCATGATGTCCTCTACCGTTGCTTCGTGGCAGCGAATACAGTTTTCCTGGACGACATTGCTCGATTCTTCTTTTGCCCGGATTGCATCCGGGATATTGCCCAATGTGAAGGCGCTGACGTGGTGGTAGCCGGACTGCGCTTTTACGATGTATTTGGGGATCAAATCGTGAGGGGTGTGGCAGTCGTTGCAGCCAGCCCACTGTTTATGCCCGCCGTGAAACCAGCTTTCGTAGGCTGCATCCATGACGTGGCAATTGTTGCAGGTGGACGGGTTGTTTCCTAAGTAGGCGGTGAAATCCGTTACGTATAGGCCAACAGCCGCCACAACCAGCAGCGCGATGATCCCGATGAGAATGGGTGCTTTCATAGTGAGAGGCCTCTTGTCTTACGAACAAGTATACAAAAAAACGAGCTGTGCAAACATTAATCTTGGGCTAATGATAACAAAGATTGTTTGATTGTATGTGATATTAGTCACAAATTTGTGAGTGTTATATGAATTAGATTTTGGGGCATATCTTTTTGCCGGTAAGTACGACGATTCAAGTGAACGAAACCTGAACACAGCGGTTCTTAGTTCCGATGGCGACAATCCTGGTAGACAAATGCAGGATCAGCATTTACAATGGACGATACTTTAATCTTGACCCGCCGCATACCTGCAGAATGGATTCTGAAACTGCTGCGGGTGCATAAGACCTGGATGGCATCGGAAAATACCCTCGTTCGTGCTAAACGCCTTGATCAGGCTACCCTGACGAAAATCCATGACCGGTATTACCCTGAAGTATACCGGTACGTGCGTTATCGCCTGGATAATGAGCAGGTGTGTGAAGACATTACTGCTGAAGTCTTTCTGCGCCTGCTGGATGCGCTTCACAAGAACCGTGGTCCAAATGATAACATACGCGGCTGGCTGTTTGGCACGGCCTCGAATCTGGTAAACGACCATCTACGCCAACGCTACGCCAGAAAAGAAGAGCCGCTGGAAGGCTCTACCCATTCGTTAACCGACAACAACCATCCGGAAGGCGCCTACGAAGATGCCTGGGTGCAGCAGCAGGTGCGGGATGCCCTCCAGGAACTAACCGCCGAGCAGCAGCACGTGCTGGCGCTGCGTTTCTCGCAAGAGCGCTCTCTGGAGGAAACCGCGGGAATTTTGGGGAAGACCGTGACGGCGGTCAAAGCGCTCCAATTCCGGGCGGTGGCTTCCCTGCGCCGCTTATTGGAAGATCGATTACGGCGGTAGTGAGATGTTCTCCGATCCGAAAACTACGGCCTTTGAAGTGTGCTTGCAGCGGCTGCTGGCAGGCGAGAGCATCGAGCAAGCCACTGCGCAGTATCCGGACTGGGCGGCAGAATTTCAACCGATGCTGCAGGCCGTGTTGGCGACCCGGAAGTCTGGCAGTAATGTGCGCGTGCCCAAGGCTGCCCTGGCACGCAGCCGGGCGCGTTTTTTAAGAGCCGCGCGCCAACGGCAGCAATCCAAGCCTGCCTGGCTCGGAGCGCCGGGTTCAGCACCCTGGCGTGTTGCACTGGCAGGTTTGTCCATGCTGGTGCTGTTAATTTTGAGCGGGGCAGTCACTGCGACGTTTGCAGCGCAAGCCCTGCCGGGAGACCCGCTGTACAATCTCAAAATTTTCGGCGAGCAGACCCAGCTGCGCTTTACCAAAGATCCCGTGCAGCGCCTGGAGCTGCAGCAAACCTTTGATAACAAACGGGTGGAGGAAGTGGACCAGCTGATCCAGGAAGAGCGGGCTCTGCCGGTGAATTTCGTTGGTGCGCTGGTTGAAATGGGAAGTGATACCTGGCGTATCGGCGATATCAACGTCCATCTGAGCGAACAGACATCCCTGGAGGGTGAACTGCAGGTGGGGTTGATCGTCGCTGTGGAGGGCACACTGCAAGCGGATGGCAGCGTGGTCGCCAGCCGCATATGGGATCGCGCGTTTGTGTTTACAGGCGAACTGATGAAGTTCTCCGCGGACAGCTGGTATGTCAGCGGCGTTGATATTTTGATCATGCCCCAGACGCGCATCGAAGGTCTGCCGGCATTGGGAAGCCGCCTGGAAATGCTGATTGTGCAGCAGGCAGATGAGCGCTGGTTTGCCAGGGTGGTCAACGTGGTCTGGCGCGGCGCTAATCCGCCAACTGCCACCAGTCTGCCGGTGATTCAACCCAGCCCAGCCCTGGTGCAGCCCAGCCCCACCTTAGAAGTCCAACCGCAGCCATCCAACACCCCACAGCCTTCGCATACCCCGCAGCCCAGCGCAACCCCCAGGCCAAGCGAGACGCCGGATGACGACGACGGGCTAGAAACCCCCAGGCCCACACCGGAGCCGGAAGCGACCGAAACTCCAAAGCCGAGCAAGACTCCTGAGCCGGAAGATGATGACGACGAAATCCCTACGCCGACTGCAACCAGCCTGTCGTCGCCAACGCAGACTCTGACTCCCACGCCCACAAGCACGCCTCGGCCGACCCGCACCCCAGAACCTACAGAAGAAGAAGATGAAGGAGATTGAGGATTTATACTGATCGCCGCTGGCAAATCCAGGGGCGATCATGCTGTTTCAGATCACCCGCAAGGTGCTGCCCAGCTCGGTTTTTTCGACTTCGATGCGATTGGGGAAGGCGTCTTTCAGCTCGTCGATGTGGGTGATGACCAGAATCTTAGAAAAATCCTGGCGCACCAGGTTGATGGCCTCGATCAGGCGCTGCCTTCCCTGGGTATCCTGGCTGCCAAAGCCTTCGTCGATGACCAGGGTTTGCAGCCGGGCGCCGGCGCGCTGCGCCAGCACCTCTGCCAGCGCCAGCCGCACGGCAAAGTTGACCCGGAAGGCTTCTCCACCGGAAAACATCTCGTAATCGCGCGTCCCGGCGCTGTCGCTGATCTTGATCTCCAGCGTTTCGCGTAGTTCTTCGCGGCGCCGGTCTTTATAGGGCGCCTGGGTTTCGAAACGCACCGACATGCTGCCGCCGCTCAGGCGATCCAGGACATCGTTGGCGCGGGCTTCGATCTGCGGTAAAGCCTGCTCGATCAGCAGAGCCGGCACGCCGTCTTTGCCAAAGGCAGTTTCCAACTGGCGGTAATGCCCCACCTGGCGGGCGTGCTGTTCGCGCTCGGCCTGCAGGGTCTTACGCCGCGTTTTCAGATCCCCCAACACCGCCACCTGCTGGCGGGCTGCGCCGACTGCCATGCGCTGCTGGTTCTCGCGCTGCTGGATTTCGAGCAGGGTGTGCTCCGTGGATGCCAGGTCCGGCGCCTGCGCCTGAGCGGCAGCCAGGACGACGGCAGCCTGGTCGAATTCGTCTTGCTGCAGGGCAGCCTGCTGTTCCAGCCGGGCAGCCTGACCTTCCAGCTCCTGGATTTCTCTTTCCAGGGGGGCCAAAGCCGCCTGTGCGCTTTCCAGCCTGCGCAGCCGGGCTTCGGAGGCGCGCCCCTGCTGCTCCTTTAGACGCGCAGCCTGGTGGGCCTGGGTATCGTAGCCGATCGCCTTCAGCTCGGCATCGATCCCTGCCAGCGTCTGGCGGATTTCGGGCGCATAGCTGTCTTCGTCCAGCAGGCGCTGCACCTCCTCCAGGCGCGGCTCGCCCGCGGCCTGCCAACTGGCTATTTCCGATTCGACCTGCTCGATCTGCGCGCCCAGGCGCGAGATCTCGCTGGAGGCTTTCAGGCGCTCATTCTCGGCTTTGCTCAGGCCGCGGATCTGGCTTTCCAGCTCCGATACCAGCCCATCTGCCAGCGCCAGCGCGGTTAAATTGAGGCGATAGCGATCGCCCATCTCGGTGCCCTGCTGCTGGAGAGACGCGATCAGGGCGAGGCGCTCGATGGCGCTCAGGGGCTGCCCGCACAGCGGGCAGGTGGCTTCCTCGGTTTGCTGCAGGCGGTTGATGCGCTCTTTGAGCGCTTCCATGCTTTCTTTCAGGCGTGGGTTTTCGGCGCGCGCTTCCGCCTGGCGCTGGCGGGCCTCCTGCTGCTGAGCCTCGAGATTGGTTTTTTCCTGCAGGCTGGCTTCAGCGGCGCTCAGCACACCCTGGGCGGATTTCAGGCGTTCTTGCAGCTCCTGGAGAGCAGCTTGCTGGCTTTGCGCGGCGTTTTGGCGGGCGATTAACGCCTCCAGATCGTGTTTAAGGCGGGCTTCTTCGGCCTGAAGCTGGCGCAGCGGCTCCTGGCGCTGCCGCTCTTGCTCGCGAAAGCGACCGGCAATTTCCTCCCAGTACTCCAGGTCGGCAATAGCTTGCTGCCAATCTTTGTAAGCTTGCTGGATGCTGTGCGCCTCCTCCAGCAGCCCGGCGGACTCGCGGCGCTCTTGCTGCCGGGCCTGGAGCCGGGCGGCGATCTCATCTTGCTGGCTGCGCAGCGACTGCAGCTGCCGGCCCAGGGCGTCCACCAGGCGCTCTTGTTCTGCCAGCACTGCCGCAATTTTGCGGGCGGCATCCAGGGCAGCTTCGCTCTGCCGGCGCTGCTGCGACAGCAGCTCCAGCTCATCCTCAAGCTGCTTGAGGCGTGCGCTGCGCTGCGGTTCTTCAGCGATTTCGGCGTCGATCTCCGCCAGACGCCCATCGCAGGATTGGATCTTCGCTTCTACCTCTCTGCGCAGCTCGCTGGCGCGCTGTTTGTACTGCCCCCAAATTTCCAGACCGAGGATGCTGGAGAGCACCTGCTTGCGGTCGCCGGGTCGCTGCTGGGTGAACTGGTCGGCTTTGTTCTGCAGGAAAAAAGAAGCGTTGACAAAAGTCTCATAATCAAGGCGCAGGGTCTTTTCCAGGCGCTCCTGGGTCTCGCGCAGGCTGCGCTCGTTGAGCGTTTTCCAGCTTCCGGTGGCATGCAGCTCAGCAATATCCTGGAACTCGGTACTGCCCTGGTAAATCTGGAACTCGAGCTGGCTGGTCTTGCCGCGCGGGTTGGTGCGCTGGACTTTGTACAGATTGTTTTCGTAACGGAAGGTCAGGCTCACCTGGGCCAGGTCGCAGGCGCTGTTGATCAGGGAATCATCGCGCTTGCGCGCCTGCCCGAAGAGCACCCAGGTCATGGCATCCAGCAGTGAGGACTTTCCGGCGCCGTTGGCGCCGGAGATGCAAGCCAGGTCGAAAGAGGTAAAATCCAGGCTGACCGGCTGGCGGTAGGAGAGGAAACCGGAGATGGTGAGTTCGATAGGGATCATGCTTTAAAGACTCATCCACAGATTGCCGCACACGTGCGGGCGCAGATTACGCAGATTTTTCTTCAGGGTTTTGTACATCTTCGATGACCTTCCGGGCGATCTGTTCCAATGCTTGAATGTCCTCATTATCCGTGTGGCGGCTGCGCCAATAGATGTCCAGCAGCTCCAGGGGCGTCATGCTGCCGATGGCGCGGTCCTGGGGAATGCGCACGCGCGCCTCGATCTGCGGGCGCTTGACCAGGTGGAATTCGAAGGCGCCGGCAGCTCGTCTGCGCAGCCCGGCCTCGTCGATGTCCGCCTCCCAGTCGCGCGGGTACTCCAGGATCAGGCGCACGACGGCGTCCTGCATCTCGCTTTCCGGCGGCAGTGCTTTTTCCAGGCGCTCCGGGATGCTTGCCTGGTCTTCCAGGCGCATGAATCGGCTGAGGAATGGGCGGATGTGCTTGAGCTGGCGCCATTCGACCTGGGTGTGCCCGCGCTCAACATGGGCGATGACGAAGAACTTATCGTCTTCGTATTCACCAAAGTCGACGCGTTCGATGGATCCCGGATAAATGACCGGCGGGTGTGCGTTTTCATTCAGGTTCTGCGGCTTGTGAATATGCCCCAGGGCGACATAATCGAGCTGCGGGTTGCGCACAAACGAGCCGGAGAGCACCAGGTCGTTGCCCAGCATCACGGTGCGCTCGCCGCCGTACTTAGCGCCCTGCACCGAAGCGTGGGCGGTGAGCACGATCGGCAGCGCCGGATCGGCGCGCTCCAGCCAGCCGGCGACCAGGGTGTGCAGGCGTTCTTCCAGGGCTTGGTAGACAGTGTTGGTCTCCGGGCCGGACAGGTTCAGGTAGGCGACCAGCC
>JBGSTO010000645.1:0-1524 GCA_041736465.1 Anaerolineales bacterium
TCGCCTGGATATCTAGCCAGGCATCGCCGCCAGTTCCCCTTGCTCCCCATTCGTTAGCACATAACGCACCCGAACCGCTGTATCCCCAGGGTTCAAGATCGATTCAAGCCTATCCGGCATCTGGTCGTCGCGCCTCACCCGAAAGGCCTGCGCCGCGCTGCGAAATGGTTTCCCATCCCAGGAAGGATCCAGCTCCCAGTAATCCAGGTCATCGCATGCCTGCTGCAGGGTGATGTACCCGGCTTGCTGGTTAAAAACTGGCGGGCTGCCGCTGTGAAGGATTGGCTTATTCTCACTGCTGAACTCCAGCCGAAACGGGTCACTCTCGGAGGCGATCAGGCGCACCCTGGCTGTGTGAACTGCGCGCAGCTGGCTGTCTGCGGCAATGAAGTTCCTCCCCAGGCGAGAGGCAACCACCGCGCTGGTGCCGGAGCCGCAGAAAAAATCCGCCACCATATCGCCGGGATTGGAAGAGGCGCGCACAATCCGTTCGAGCAGCGCCTCCGGTTTTTGGGTAGGATAGCCCGTGCGTTCCCTGTGCAGCCGCGCCACCACCGGGAAGTACCACCAGTCCTCTGGTACTTTGCCTCGCTCCAGATCAGGAACCTTGCCAAAGCCTGCTTTGGGTGAGGATGCGAATGTCTTCACCGTATTTTCATGGTACGGCGTGCGGATATCATCGACATTGAAAGTATATCGATCGCTTTTTGTGTAAACCAGAATCGTATCGTGCTTGCGATTGAATGCCGAACGGATCGGCGAAGGCCCGTGATATACCCAGATGATCTCATTCAACAATCGCTCTGGGCCGAAGATCTCATCCAGCAGCAGGCGTGCGTAGGCATTGGCGTGCCAGTCCAGGTGCAGGTACAGGCTGCCGGTCGAGCTTAACAGGCGGTGCATCAATGCCAACCGGGAATAGAGCATATCCAGGTACGCATCCAGGTCGGTCCAATGGTCGCCGTACCCCTCCGCCAGCTTCCAATTCTCAGGTTTGCGCGAGTCTTCGTTGCGCCCAATTCGAGCCGGGTAGCGCCGGTTAGTGTAGAAAGGAGGGTCGGCGTATATCAGATCTATTTTGCCTTCATAATGGGGCAGCAGGGCCGCCATCACTTCCAGGTTTTCCCCCCAGATCAAGCGGTTCTCCGGTTGAGATTTTTTGTCTCCCAGGCTGTCCAGGTACCCCTTCCCCTGAGGGAACACCAGGCTGTCCAGTGCCAGCTTTGCGGGTTTGGGCTGCACTGCCCTCTCGCCAGACCAGGTTAGCGATGGCATCGATACACCCGTAGCATCTCCCGGCGTGAGAGCTGCAGGAGATCGAGCTTCACCTGATCGATCTCCTGCACGCACACCATCTTAGCGACCAAACTTGTCTTTCAGCACATCTTCCAGCGTGGGCTGGCCAATTTCCTGCAGCTCATAGCGCACCCGCTGGGTGGGCTTTCGAATCTTGACAATGCGGTTGAGGTCGATCGGCGTGCCGATAATTACCAGGTCGGCGTCCGCATTATTGATGGTTTCTTC
>JBGSTO010000647.1:0-1779 GCA_041736465.1 Anaerolineales bacterium
CGGGATCGCCATCCTGACCAAGGTCGTCGCTGCCTACCCAATCGCCGGCGCGGCGATCGCCACTGTGTTAGCCCTTGTAGGGCAGGCCGTTCGCATCTCCCGCAGCGCCCCTCCGCACGCGCCTCGCGCCTCGCCGCGCGCCCCGCATCTACTGATGCGCCCGCATCTGCTGGTGATAGTCCAGGCACTGCTGGCAGCGACCCTGATGCTGCTGCCATCCATCATTTACTACTTGAGCCGCGGCGGCCGGGCTTCGGAGTTTCTCAGCAGTTGGACGCTGTCGCTCGCCCACCTGCTGGTTGAGCCATCGGTGTATGCGCGCTGGTTCAATCTGGTGCAAAGCCTGCTGGGTCTGGCGGTGCTGCTGCTGGCGCTGGCTGGCATCATGGTCGCCAATGGGAAAGCGCGCCCCTTGTTGCTGGGCATGTGGCTGGGATATCTGGCTTACGGCCTGTTCCTGCCCTACCAGATGTACACCCACAACTACTACCACTTGATGCTGGTTCCGATGACCGCCCTGGGATTGGCGCCGGCCCTCGCCCCGCTCTTGAAAAAGGCCGCTCAGCAAGCGCTTTTCTGGCGCCTGGAAATCGCTGCCATCCTGCTGGTTGGGATAGGGTATTCCTCCTGGACATACCTGGCTGAGCAGAGGCAAGTCGACTACTCAACCGAGGCCGCTCACTGGCAAGAAATCGCCTCCAAGATTCCCCCAGACGGCAAGACCATCGCCCTCACCCAGGATTACGGCTACCGCCTGATGTATTACGGCTGGCGCAAGGTGGTGCTGTGGCCCATCGTCGGCGAGCGCGAGCTTGCCAATCTGCGCGGCAGGGGCAAGGAATTCGAAGATTTATTCAACAACCGCATCGAGGGCAACAGCTATTTTCTGATCACCGCCTTCAACCAGTACGAGCGCCAGCCTGACCTGGTGGAAATACTGCAAGCCAATTATCCCCTGTTGGCTGAGGGCCAGGGCTACCAGATTTACGACCTGGAGCACCCGCTTGTCCCTTAGCGCCCGTTCGTACTCGAACGCCCGTTCGTACTCGAACGCCATGCCGCCGCTGGTCTCGATCGTCACGCCATCTTACAACCAGGCCCAGTTCCTGGAGCAGACCATGCTCTCGGTGCTAGAACAGGCACCCCCCGTCGAATACCTGGTGGTAGATGGCGGCTCAACAGATGGTAGCCTGGAGATCATCCGGCGCTATGAGCACCGGCTGGCGTGGTGGGTATCGGAACCCGACGCCGGGCAAGCGGAGGCAATCAACAAAGGCCTGCAGCGCGCCCGGGGCGAGTACGTCGCCTGGTTGAACTCGGACGATCTATATCTGCCGGGCGCGATAGCCCAGGCTGTGCAGGCGCTGCAGGATCATCCTGAAGCCAGCATGGTGTTCGCCAACGCCATCACCATCGACGCCCAAGAGAATAAATTGAATGACCTGGTCTTCGGCGAGTGGGGGCTGGAGGAATTGATGCGCTTTCGCATCATCTGCCAGCCGGCGGTTTTCATGCGCCGCACCGCCCTGGAGCGAGCCGGTTATCTGGATATGAGCTACCATTACCTGCTGGACCACCACCTTTGGCTGCGGCTGGCGCAGCAAGGCTCTGTGCGGCATGTGGCTGCCACGTGGGCTGCAGCGCGCCACCACCTGCAAGCCAAGAATGTCGCCCAGGCGGCTGGTTTCGGCCGCGAAGCCTTTCGCATCCTGGAATGGATGCAGTCTCAGCCAGAACTGGCGCCGCGCCTGGCAGCCAGCCGCCGCCGCATCCTGGCGG
>JBGSTO010000653.1:0-1934 GCA_041736465.1 Anaerolineales bacterium
AGCCTGATGCAGTGGCGGTGATGCCGCCCTGCGTGTTGGTTTTGGTGTTGTTGAACGCCCAGGTGTCGCAATTGGGGTTGGGCGTCGTTCCACCGCCGCCGCAGTTCGTGTAGGTGGCGTGAGCAGCGTTCATGGCGCCCATCCCGAGAACCAGCGCACCAATCACTTTTGTTACTTGCCAGAGTGTTGTTGTCATTTTTAGGGTGTCCTTATTGAGTTGATTTTTGGAACATGTGTCTGAACACTAGCAAGACACGTACCAAACAACGAAATACCATTAACTATCAATTGGTTATCTTGATAGGCATGCTTTTGATGGGGTGGTTTTCTCGAAAAGTGTAAAAAAAACCGACGTAACGGGCGTTTGGAGCATGCCGGGTAAATTATTTGTTGGCCACCGCCTTGCGCTTCAACGCCTGGGCCAGGTGGTCGCGGATCTCAGGATTATTGGGAGACCGCACCTGGGCCTCCCGCAAATAGCGCAAGCCTTTTTCCACTTGTCCCGATTCGACCAGTGCCCATCCCAGCGTGTCGGCCACATTGGCGTCGCTCGGGGCGAGTTGATAGGCTTTTTCTGCAATAGCGAGCGCACCTGACTGGCCTTGCTTGAGCATGACATAGGCCAGATCGTTGTAGATGCTCGCGTCGTTGGGGAACTGCTTGCCCAGCTTCTCGTAGTGTTGTTGCGCCAAGGCCAGTTGCCCGGTTTGAATGTACGCACTGGCCAGAGCACGACGGGCATTTGGATCCGCCGGATAGCTGTTGACCCAGGCACGGATGAACTCCAGCGCTCGCGCATTGTTGCCTGACCGGGTGTAGGCGCTATACAGACCGAGCGCATGTTCCGAGTTCTTCTCCAGATTCAATGCGTTGGTATAGGCTGTAATGGCCTCTCCATAACGCAGGCGCTTCATCGCGATATCACCTAGCAGCTGTTGCACCGCGGCCGCACGCGGATATTGAACGGCCAGGGTCCGCGCTTGTTGTTCAGCCGCATCCAGATTGCCTGCCTGATTTTCCAGGCTGGCCTTGAGGAACAAAGAAGGGAAGTCGCCCGGCTTGCTCAGCAGGGCTTTATCAAGCGAATAGCGTGCGCCTTCGAAATCGCCTACGCTGATCTGAAGCTGGGCCGCCCGCTGCTGCCATGCCGCGTCAAAGCCGGCGAGTTGCTGAATCCGCTTGAAGTTTTCGCGAGCCAGGCCGCGATTTCCTACGGCAAGGTAGGCTCGGCCCAAGGCTGCCAGCGCCTGCAAATTATCCCGGTTGCGTGCCTGGGCATCCTTGGCGATATCGAGCGCTTTCTGGACATCCCCCGTATTCAGATACAGATCAACCAGCATGAGGCTTGGCCTGAGATTGTTCGGATTGGAGGTGCGCGCTTTTTCCAGCCATCTGATGGCGTCCTGCGTGTTCCCGCTGGCGAGCGCCACTTGGGCGAGCTCGAACAATGCATCCTGATTCTTTGGCTGGTCCTTGAGAATCGCCAATAGCCGTCGCCGGGCATCATCTGGTTTTCCTTCGTACAGATCGAGCCGGGCCAGATTGAGTTTGACCGGGGTGAATTTCGCGTCTTTCGTCAAAACCAGTTCATAGGTTTTGCGCGCACCCGCCCCATCTTTGGCGATCCCTTGTGCGATGCCCAACAGGTTCAGCGCGGTCAAATTGTCAGGTTCACTTCGGGTGACCGCCTGCAGGACCTGTATCGCCTGTTTCGGCTGGTTTTGCTTGAGATACATGATGGCCAGCGGCAGCCCTGAACGGGCGTTACCGGCATGCCCGGCATAGGCTTTCTGGAGCTGCACCACGCCCAGCGCTTCCTGCCCGCTCCCGATCAGGCTCAAACCAAAGTTCGCCGTGATGTCCGGGGTATTGCCGCCGATCATTCCGGCAGCTTCCTCAAGCAGGGAGACCGCTTTGGCGTGCTGGCCGAGATT
>JBGSTO010000663.1:0-1537 GCA_041736465.1 Anaerolineales bacterium
CGTGCCGCTTCCACTGCTCGCTCCAGGGCGGGGCGGGCCCCGGAAATCACCACCTGTCCCGGGCAGTTGTCGTTGGCTACCTGGACGATCTCGCCAGGGCTGCTGGCTTGCGCGCAGACTTCCTCCAGCGTGGGGATATCCAGCCCGAGGATGGCTGCCATGGCGCCGGGGGCGAAATCGCCAGCCATCTTCATCAGTTCGCCGCGCCGCCGCACCAGCTTGAGCGCGCTGATATAATCCAGCGCCCCGCAGGCTACCAGGGCGCTCAGCTCACCCATCGAGTGCCCGGCAGTGAAAGCCGGGGTGTAGTCTGGATAGCGGCTCTGGAAAACGCGCAGCGCAGCTACCGAGTGCACCAGCAGCGCCGGCTGGGTGTTGATCGTATCGTTGAGCGCATCTTCGGGGCCATCCCACACCAGGCTGGATAAAGAAAACCCCAACGCCTGGTCGGCCTGCTCGAAGACCTGCCTGGCTTCCGGAAAGGCGGCAGCCAGCTCGCGCCCCATGCCTACGACCTGCGAGCCTTGCCCGGGGAATACGAACGCGGTGGATTTGGCATCTGGCGGCATATTCGACCCTTTAAATACAGACGGGCCGTGGTTCCCAGGGGGGATCCCCACGGCCCGTGGTGGATGAGGTTACTCTTTTGCGATTTCGACGACCTCGCGGCCCTTGTAATGACCGCAGCTCGGGCACACGGTGTGCGGCAGGCGCATCTCGCCGCAGTTGCTGCACTGCACCAGGTTGCGCGGTTTCAGCGCATCGTGGGCGCGGCGGCGATCACGGCGACCTTTGGACAATTTTCTTTTTGGGAGTGGGGGCATGGCCTTCTTTCCTTTTCTTTCAATTTCAGGGCGCCGTCTGGGCGCCGCCCATGGATAATGCACAAATTTGCCTGCCCAAACGGGGCAGGCAGGGGAATTATACCCGGATTGGACAGGTTGTCAAGCGAAGTTGGGTGAACGGAATACCCATTCGCCTGCCACCATTGTGCCCACCGGGCAGATGAACTGCAGCTCGTGTGCCGTAACGGCAAAGGGATCCGCCTCCAGCACGATCAGGTCTGCCAGGCAGCCAGGAGACAGCCTGCCCAGGCGGTCTTCCATGCCGGCGGCGTAGGCCGCGCCGCTGGTGAAGCCGTGCAGCGCTTCCATCAAGCTGAGCCGCTGCTCGGGGTACCAGCCCTGCTCGTCCGGCGAGCCATCTGCCCTGCGCCGGGTAACCGCGGCATGTAGTCCCAGGAAGGGGTTGGGCGACTCCACCGGCGCATCCGATCCAAGCGCCAGGTGGGCTCCGGCTTGCAGTTGGGCGCGCAAAGCGTACGACAGCCGAGCGCGCTGGCCCCAATAACGCTCTGCCATGCGCATGTCTGAGGTGGCATGCAGGGGCTGCATCGAGGCGATCACGTTCAAATCCGCCAGGCGACCCACGTCTTCAGGGTGGATCAACTGCACGTGTTCGATGCGGTGGCGCAGGCCTGGCGCCCCCAGGTGGTCGCGCTCGTATGCCCGCAGCTGCTGGTAGGCATCCAGCACCT
>JBGSTO010000695.1:0-1911 GCA_041736465.1 Anaerolineales bacterium
CGCCCGCCCATTCAACGCAGCGGTGAGTTTGTGGAAAAAATGTACCACTGTTTCCAGTTGTGCGCCGAGGCAGGCGCCGATTTTTTCTCCATTGAATCAACCGGCGGAAAAGAAGTGCACGACGATGCCATTTTGACCGGAGACCTGGACCAATCCGTGTTGGGATTAGGGATCCTGGGCGCTCGCGATATGGCCTATTTGTGGAAGAATATCGTCGATATCAGCAGCCAGTATGGGGTGATTCCAGCCGGCGATTCGGCTTGCGGGTTTGCCAACACGGCCATGGTACTGGCGGAGCAGCGCTATATTCCGAAAGTATGGGCGGCGGCAATCCGGGTGATGAGCGTTCCTCGCAGCCTGGTGGCTTTCGAGCAAGGCGCGCTGGGCCCGAATAAGGACTGCGCCTACGAAGGCCCGTATATCAAGGCGATAACCGGCTGCCCGATTTCATTGGAAGGCGCAGAAGCGGCGGTGGCGCACTTATCACCCATTGGCAACATCGCCAAAGCCGTGCCGGATTTGTGGAGCAATGAATCGGTCAACAATGTCAAACTTCTGGGGGCGATGGCCCCGACGGTATCGCTGGAGCAGCTGGTCTACGCAACGCGGTTGATGAATACAGCTGCCAGTCACGGCAAATCGGCTGCTAGGACTTTACGCGACTGGTGGGTTGAGTCGGACGCCAGTTACGATCCGCAGGCGTATGTGCTCCGCCCGGATGTGGTGCTGGAACTGGCCGCTGTGATCGTCGCGGAACCAAGTGCTTATCTTCGCACTCGCAAGGCTGCCCAGGCGACCTTTACCAAACTGCGTTCAGCTGGGGAAAAGGGCGAATTAACCTTTTCCAGGCTGGAAGCGCGTTGGCTGGACCGCCTCTCGAAAGCTGCGGATGCGCTTCCTGAAGATGAAGAAGAATTCATCCAGCGATCGCTTCCCGGGGTAGACCGTAGTAAAGTACGGTTGGGAGAGTACGGTCTGGGCGAATAAAGGAAATTGATTTGGTATCGCCACTCGTTTCCGTGGCCTAAGAAATACCCTGTCCAGGGCAAATGGAGAAACCATTTTGATCTGAACGTGGTATTCTTGTACTATGAAAGTGATCCACTGGCTGCTGCTGCTTGGATGCTGTTTTCTTAGTGGCTGTCAGGCTGTGCCTGAAAGTGCCGTCCCTGTCAAGATGGCTCCTACCCGCACAGCTGAAGCACCCGCACAGCGCGTACTCCTTGATTTTGAGACCATGATGAACGGCAGCGCGCCCAATTCAGCGGTGGACGAGTCAGCGTTGACGCCCCCCTCCGCTGGTCTTTCCGCCGCGCACCAATTTGAAGGGCGGTTAGAGCTGCTCAACGAAAAGGATAGCGGTCAAATCGTGGTATTGCGCGGAGATTTGGGGCCGGAGTATGCTTCCCTGCCTGAATTCGATTTTGCTTTTGTGCAGTCCGAAGGGAATCTTGTCCCAATCCAACGAGGATTGATTATCGGCGACCACCCGGTCTGGAATATCATCCTCGAGCCGGGTCGAGTCTGGCAAGAAACCGGCGACAATGGTCTCTCCCGGGCCTCCTTGCCTTTTGCGCTGGTTGTGAAAGGCGGTAATACAGCCTTCAATGGCACGCTGACCTTTTTATTTGATGATCAAACAGTCTCGCGGGTGTGGTACCAGGTGACGCAAGAGACCAGCTCCTATACGCGGGCAAATTTATGGGGCATGGTTAAGGCTGTTTACCATCCGGAGGCTGTGCCTGGAGTAGAGACGATTCGGAGCAATTACCAGAGCGAAATTGCGGCCCGGTTGCCGGTGAAACCGATTGAAACGCTGGCGGAGGATTTTCCTGGCGTGGATACCACTGCCTTCGGGCAGGGAGTCAGTCCCGAGCATATGACCTGGTACGGTGTGGTGGTGAACGGGGT
>JBGSTO010000710.1:0-2450 GCA_041736465.1 Anaerolineales bacterium
CTTGAATGCTTTCCTGCCAATGATCCCGGCGATCAACACGTTCTTCGATGAGGTGCTGGTTATGGCGGAAGATGAACTGGTGCGCCGCAACCGCCTGGGTCTGGTGCAGCGCATCGCTGCTCTGGCGAACGGCGCCGCCGATTTGAGCCGCCTGGAGGGATTCTAAACATGCAGACACCCGAGCTGAAGATCACACCCGAAGAGAGCTGGCGAGGTTTGCGCTTGCTGCCCCTGCCGTATGCTGCCGGTGACCTCGCCCCGGGGAAAAAGCCAGGGGATGTTGTGCTGGACAGCGCCCAGCCCGGCGGGCCGTCGCTGCTGGTTTCCCTGGGCGCGGCAGAAGAAATATCCCTGGAAACGCTGCGCCGCGCAGGCGGTCTGGCCGCGCGCTGGCTGCTGGAACACGAGCAAGCCCAGATTGGCCTGCCGGCAGCCATGCTGGATGCGCTGGAGATTCCCGGGGCGACGGAAGCGTTTTGCACCGGCCTTGTGCTGGGCGCTTACCGCTTCGATCGCTACCGCTCGAAAGCCGGGCAAGACCAACCGCAGCCGGGTTTGCAGGCCATCCACTTGCTCCACGGCGGCGATGCCGGGTACCTGGCATTGCAGGCTGCAGGCTGGCAGGCGGCGTGGCGCGGTGTCTACCTGGCTCGCTCCATGGCGCATGAACCGCCCAACGTAATTAACCCCGCCAGCCTGGCGCAGCGCGCGGGTGAGCTGGCGGCGGCATCTGGTCTAAAACTGCGCGTGCTGGATGATGCCGACCTGCAGGCGTTGGGCGCGGGGGCGCTGCTGGCGGTCGGGCAGGGCAGCCAGAGCGGGGCGCGCCTGATCGTGTTGGAGTACCCGGGCGCAGGCCAAGGACGCGGCCAACCACCGGTCGTGGTGGTGGGCAAAGCCATCACCTTCGATACCGGCGGGTATTCCATCAAAGACCGGGTTAACATGGTCGGCATGAAATACGATAAATGCGGCGGCGCGGCGGTGCTGGGCATCCTGCAGGCCGCGGCTGAGATGCGTCTTTCCACGCCGCTGGTTGGGTTGATTCCCGCCGCCGAAAACATGATCTCGGCAGAAGCTTACCGCCCTAACGATATCCTCACCACACTGTCGGGCAAAACGGTGGAAGTGATCAGCGCGGATGCCGAAGGCCGCCTCGTTCTGGCGGATACCCTCACCTATGCCCAGCGCCAGTACCAACCACGCGCGATCATCGACCTGGCAACGCTGACCGGCGGCGTTGTCATTGCGCTGGGGAAGGTGCGCGCAGGGCTGATGTCGAACGACGATGCCCTGGCCCAGGCGCTGTTTTCCGCTGGAGAGCGCAGCGGAGAGCGGCTGTGGCGCTTGCCGCTGGATGACGATTACTTCGAGCTGATCAAGGGCGACGACAGCGATTTCAAGAACTCATCCGAAGTACGCCAGGCGCACCCCATTGTGGGCGGCATCTTTCTCGTGCAGTTCATCGAGCCTGGCGTTTCCTGGGCGCACCTGGACATCGCCGGGCCGGCTACTGCGGACAAGGACCTGCCGTATTCTCCAAAAGGCGCCACCGGATTTGGCGTGCGGCTGGTGCTGGATTACCTCAGCACCATCTAAACCGGAGGCGCCTGCCAGTCCTTCGAGCCGGTGTTCAGCGGGTCAGAACGAAGATTCCCACCGCGACAGCGCCAGCCAGGATCAGGCCGGTCCAACCCATCTTCAGGCTTCCGGGTTTACTGCACGCGTATGCGGAGATGCCCAGGAAGAGCGGGAGGATCAAGCCGAAAGGCCATCCGCTGGGGCTAGCCAGCAAGTAGAAGGAGAAAGGCAAACCCAGCAGTAAGCCGGCGATGCCAAACGGCAGGCTGCGCTTGAGCAGTCCCAGTGCTGCCAATGCCAGCCCCAGCGCGATACCCGCCCAGCCAAACAGCAGGATGATCAAAAATTCCAGCGCTCCCCATCCGGAGCCGCTGCCGGTTTGCTCGGCTGGCAGCTGCCCGCTTTGCATTGGAGCCAGCGACTCGGCGATGCGTACCATCTCGTCTTTGGGCAGGTTGGAAAGCATCTGCACGCGTATCTCACCCAGATCCCACGCCAGCAGGTTGGTGTTGGTGTAGTCATATTCGATGACGATCGAAGTTCCCGGTATTTTAACTTGCAGATCCTGGGCGCTGCTGGCAAAACTCTCGACGAACACCGCCGGGCCGCCTTTCAATTGCAGTAGCTCGCCCTGCGGGAGCGCCTCCAACTCCGGCCCGGCGCTTTGCGCCAGATCCACGAACTTTTCGTGCTGGTTATAGCCCAGCGTGATTGTCTCCACGCCCGGCGCGCTGCTGCCGCCCATGCCGCTCAATTGAAAGCCCTCCGGCAGGTAGCTGGCATGGTACGGGGTGAATGCGCCGAAACCGCCGATCTCAGCCTGGCTTTGCCCGCCTGGCGCGCTGAAATGAAACCAGTCGCCGGCTATC
>JBGSTO010000002.1:0-11170 GCA_041736465.1 Anaerolineales bacterium
CCCTCTCCCTCCGCCTGAGATGTGGTAGAATTTTGACGCTGTATTGGGGAAGGTGCCAGAGAGGCCGATTGGGCTCGCCTGCTAAGTGAGTGCTGGGCTTTAAACTCAGCCGTGGGTTCGAATCCCACCCTTCCCGCACGAAACTAGGATCATAAACCCGCTTAAGAGGCGGGTTTGTGCGTTTAAGAGGGTGGAAGGAACGATCCCTTCGTTGTAGATTGATGGGGGTGGGCGCGAAAAATTCCGGCCCTCTGGCTTGGAGGCTTTTAGGAGACCCGGCTGGAAATTGAAGCGCAGAAATGCGAGTGTTGTAAGCAGTTCGGTGTAAAATTAAGTTGGGCGTTTAAAAAGCTGCACCCATACAGGGAGGGGCAATGAAAAGACTACTCGCTTTTGGATCATTATTGGCGTTTCTATTCTTGCTATTTTCAAATTCCAATATGTCGCGAGTATTTGCAGAAAGCCAGCTGGCTCAAAGCTTCACATTCGTTCAACACCTGGTTGATAGTACGCCGGAGTTGGTGGGAATGTTAATCACCGCGGATGTGGATGACGATCAAGACTTGGATTTGATAGGCAGTATCAAGACGTCTGGGGTGTATAAAATCGTGTGGTGGGAAAATGACGGCACACCCGCTGGTGGAAGCTGGCAGCAGCGCGATATTGGCAGTTCTGCAGAATGGATTACTGAGGTCGAAGCAGCTGACCTGGATGGTGATCTGGATTTTGATGTAGCAATGACTTCGAATCAAGGGGGCCAAATGTTATGGTTTGAGAACGACGGCGCACCATTGGATGGCGGTTGGATCGAGCATGTAATTAGCTCAAATAAGCCTTTTGATGCGTTTGCGTTAGCTGATGTGGACAGTGATCTGGATATCGATGTAGTCGTAGATACCAACACCAACAACGATTTGGTCTGGTACGAAAATGATGGCATCCCTGCAGATGGCGCTTGGTATCCATATTATATGATTTATACCAATTGCGACGAATGTAACTCGATCAGAGCCGTGGATATTAATCGCGATAGCCTGCCGGATATTCTGGTAACGGCCGACGAAGATAATTTACAGGATTACGATACGCTTTATTTTTTACTCAACGATGGCTCACCACTAGATGGTGGCTGGATCAAACACACACTGGAGGGATCGTGGCATATCTGGGAGGCTGACGCTGGAGATATCGATGGAGATGAAGATATTGATGTAGTGGGAGCCCTTCAAAGTGGCTCGGTACTTTTATGGGAAAACAATGGCGGTTCTGGGAGTACATGGTCAGACTACCCTGTGGCAGCATCATTCGACAACCCTAGCGCCCTGCACCTGGTTGATTTGGATCAAGATAATGATCTGGATATCCTGGGAGCCAGCTATGTCGCCAATGAAATTGCCTGGTTCGAAAACGATGGCTCACCATTGGATGGTGGCTGGGTCTGGCAAACGATTGAAAATGCATATGAAGATCCCAGGTATGCCGGCCCAGCCGATATCGACGGGGATGGTGACTGGGATGTTGTCGGCGCAACAGAAGGTGGGGTCTTTTGGTGGGAAGAAAGTCTCAATTACCTAATCCATCTTCCAGTAATCATTCGATGAAAAGTGAGCGGGCCTAACAATCTCCGATATCGAAATTGGTCTTAAATTACTCCCAATACCGGCTTCAGCCGGACAGCGGCTCTGCCACTCCACGCAGGCGCGATTTACCGGAAATGGCGCGATAATGTGAGTTATCTCGCCCACCCCGCCGCGGCCGCTAAAACCAACCGTCAGGCAGTAACCGAGTCTATTCACATCCATAAACTGGTCGCACGTAGTGGGCCACGCACAAGGATCTAATAGGAGATTGCCACGACCAGCACAGTACGCTGGTCTCGCAATGACAGTAAAGATCAAATAAGGAGATTTTCTGCATTGGATATTCCACGGATCTTCAACATCACTGAAAGTGCTCACCGAATCCACAACCCGTTCACACCCGAAAAGCTCGCCACTCTCGGCGCGGCGCTGCGTCTGGAAACGGGGACCCGAGTGCTCGACCTCGGCAGCGGTTCGGGCGAGATGCTGTGCACCTGGGCACGCGATTACGGCGTCGTCGGCACCGGCATCGACATGAGCCAGTTGTTCACCGAGCAAGCCAAACTCCGTGCTGAAGAACTCGGCGTCGCCGATCAAGTCAAGTTCATCCATGGCGATGCTGCCGGCTATGTCTCTGACGAGAAGGTCAGTGTGGCAGCCTGTCTCGGCGCCACTTGGATCGGCGGGGGAGTCGCCGGCACCATCGAGCTTTTGGCGCAGAGCCTCCGCCCCGGAGGGATTATCCTCATCGGCGAGCCCTACTGGCGGCAGTTGCCGCCGACGGAAGATGTTGCCAGGGGGTGTGGTGCCGACTCGATCTCCGACTTTCTCCTGCTTCCAGAACTTCTCGCGTCTTTCGTCCACCTCGGCTACGACGTCGTAGAAATGGTTTTGGCAGACCAAGACAGCTGGGACAGATACGAGGCGGCCAAGTGGCTCACCATGCGCCGATGGCTTGAGGCCAATCCCGCCGACGAGTTAGCGAAAGATGTTCGAGCCAAACTAACCTCGGAACCCGAGCTCTATGCAGCTTACACGCGTGAATACCTGGGCTGGGGCGTGTTCGCGCTGATGACGCGGTGATGAGGGGATTACTGTATATCCACCGCAGACAGGGTGAATGAAGAGCGATGATGCAGTATGGAGGAACTCAGTCATGAGAAAACTTATTGTGCTTGAACATATCTCCCTGGATGGTGTCATACAAGCCCCAGGCGGGCCAGACGAAGATACCAGCGGCGGCTTCGCGTATGGCGGGTGGATTGCGCCATATTCCGACGCGGATCTTGGAACGCTCCTGAGAAGGCAGATGAACCTGCCGTTCGACTTGTTGTTAGGGCGCAAAACCTTTGAAATTTGGGAGCCGTACTGGCCGCAACATGCGGACGTATGGCCTGGCGCCAATGCGGCGACCAAGTACATCGCCTCGAATACCAGGACGTCTGGCAAATGGCAGCCGTCCGTGTTTTTAAACGGAGATATTGCAGAAAAAGTCGCCAAAATCAAGCAGCAGCAAGGGCCGGATTTGCACGTTTGGGGAAGTGGTAATCTCATTCAGACGCTTATCAAGCATGATTTGGTCGATGTGTTCTGGCTGATGATCTATCCGATAACGTTGGGCGTTGGAAAGCGGTTGTTTGCCGGCGGCACGATCCCGATGACGTTCAAGGTGACGGAAAGCAAAGTCACCTCGGATGGCGTCATTGTGGTGAATTACGAGCGTGCAGGCGCAATTACAACCGGAAGGTGATGATATCCCAAAAGGAAAAGCCAGAAGTGGTTTGGGTTTAAGGGTGTTTCGGAGCCAACCCGCCCCGCCGGTGATGCTCCCGTTAGCCGCTTAAGGAGTAAATGCGAATGACAACAACACATCAAGAGTTCTTGAGCAAATTCGATGATGAGCGAAAGCCTCTTGTTGAAGCAATGCTTCAAGCCATCAATGAAGAATGTCCTAATCTAACTAAAATTATCAAGTGGAACGCTCCATCTTTTTGTGACAATGGCAAAGACCGCATGACGATTTTGCTTCACAGAAAAGATAGCGTTGGGCTTATCCTTCACACTGGCGCTAAACCCAAAGAAGATAAAAAAGCGCCACGTTTGTACGAAGATAGTACGGGGCTTCTTGAATGGAACTCCAATATTCGCGCAACAATTACCTTTGTTGATATTGCCGACTTTTCTCCTAAAAGAGACTTATTCAAGAGGGCTGTAAAACATTGGCTTGATGAAACTAAATATCTCTGACGCCAGTGCGTAAAGATGTTTGGACACAGGTTGCCGTAAAACGTGGAGGGCGGGGATTCTGCGGCATTTTGGCGGCGTGGCAACCCCCGGACAAGTAGGGGGATTGCTTCAGCCAGCAACAAACACTGGCTTCGCAATGACGCACCAGAAAATGGGCTCAATGTCTAACGACATTTTACTGCCGTGGGAAGGGGGAGGGGATTGGCTGTTTACTTTTGAAGATGTCAGTATACAATCAAAGCAGGCAGGGGAGGTTGAACCATGAAGGATAAACTTCTGGAGCAGGCCAGGCATGAATATAGCCCAAGACAGCGGCTCGCTGCGCTGTTGTTTTTAGCGCCGATTTTCCTGTTTGTATTGCCCTATCTTTTCGTCGGACTGGGGGCAAGGCTTGACCAGTGGCTGCAGTGGCCGCCTGTCCTTTCCCGACCATTCAACCTGATCCTTGGATGGCTGCTGATCCTGCCCAACTGGTTGTTTGCCATGTGGTCTATTTACAGCCAATTTACCGTTGGGAGAGGAACGCCCGTGCCGCTCATGGCAACGCAGAAATTGATCATCCAGCCTCCCTACACTTACTGCCGCAATCCCATGGCTCTGGGCGCGATTGGCATGTATCTGGGCGCTGCCATCCTCTTTCGTTCGATTGGCGCTGTAATTCTGGTGCTGCTTTTTGCAGGCTCGCTGCTGATGTATATCAAACGCGGGGAAGAAAAAGAAATGGAGCTCCGCTTCGGTCAGGATTACCTGGCCTACAAACAGCGGACGCCTTTTTTGATCCCCCGCTTCTGGAACCGGCCCTGAGTAAATCACGAATAAGATAGCCCTGGCGGGTGATGAGTGCTATCGTAGTTCAAGTTACGCTAAAACGGCGAGCGGAAACGAAGTTTCCGCACTGTCCTTGCGCGGCAGCGCCTTGATAAATCTCCCAATCAAAATGTAAGTTACACTTGACATATAGTAAAAAAAGTATTACTATTTGTATATCGTACTATACTATAAGTAACTTTGAGCAGACAAGACGAGGAAAACATGTCGTACCGGGAAACAAACATCTCCGTTTCGTTAGTGAGCTACTTGCTGGTTTTGGGCTACTTTCTGGTCAACTGGCTGCAGATGTACCAGGAGGAAGGTTTGGCTTCGGAAAAGGTCTTTCGCCTGTGGCTGATCGTGATTGCGGCCTCCATCCTGTTGAACATCCTGGGCAGCATTCTCACCAATATTGTGCTCAATATCGAGCATGCCATTAAAACCAACAGCAAGGAAGCGGCACGCTTGATCGAGGATGAGCGCGACAAGCTGATCGAGCTGAAAGGTGTGAAGGCGACTTACATTGCATTTTCTATCGGGGTGCTGGTTTCGATGCTCACTTTCGTTTTCGGCCAGCCGCCGCTGGTGATGTTCAGCCTGATCATTTTGTTTTCGATGACGGCAGAAATCATCGGGGATAGTGTGCAGCTCTATTTTTATCGAAGGGGGATCTAAGATGAATCAACGCCGGGTTCGAAATAATATTCGGAAACTGCGTTTTCATCACGGCGAAATAACCCAGGAACAACTGGCGGAAAAAGCGGGCGTGACACGGCAGACGATCATCGCCATCGAAGGCGGCAAGTACGCCCCTTCGCTGGAGCTGGCTTTTCGGATTGCTCTGGCTTTCGGTGTGCCCCTGGAAGAGGTGTTCTCGTACACTTCCGATGATGAGGAAGCGGCCTGAAGACGGATCACTGCAGGCAGTTAATTCGCAGTATATCGTTGGCGCGGCGTCGTGGGCCTCGTACAATTACCTGGTAGGAGATTGTCACGACCAGGGCTGAAAAGAGCGTCTCAGCATCAGGCGGGTAAAAAATGCCGGCGGGTGAAAAACCACCCGACGCTGGTCTCGCAATGACCATTAAGACCAATAGGAGATATTCAATGAAAGCGATTGTAAGCACACAATATGGACCGCCGGAGGTCCTGCAGATCAAGGAGATCGACAAGCCGGTCCCGGGAGACAATGAGGTACTGATCCGGGTGTATGCGACCTCGGTAGGCTACGGGGATCTTGCGGCGCGCAATTTCAAAGCCATCACGCCCCAAAAATTCAACATGCCTTTGCTCTTCTGGTTCTTTGCGAAAGTGTATTTTGGCTTTTCGAAACAAAAAATCAGCATACTGGGCAGCGAGTTTGCCGGCGAAATCGAAGCGGCAGGCAAAGAGGTAAAGCTTTTTAAGGCAGGCGACCAGGTTTTTGGCTACCTCGGTCAAGGCATGGGCGCGTACGCAGAGTATGTGTGCATGCCTGAGGACGGGGTGCTGGCAATCAAACCAACCCGGATGAGCTATGCTGAAGCCGCCGTCACCCCTTACGGAGCGATCATGGCGTTGGATTTGCTGAAGAAAGCAAATCTGCAGCCAGGGCAGAAAATCTTGATCATCGGCGCTTCCGGAGGAATTGGTTCAGCCGCGGTGCAGATCGCCAAATCCCACTTTGGAGCACAGGTTACGGGTGTATGCGGTACCCGGAGGGTGGATTATGTGAAATCCCTGGGAGCGGATCAGGTGATTGATTACAGCAAAGAGGACTTCACGCAAGGCGGTCAAACCTACGACGTCATTTTTGACGTACTGGGCAGAAGCTCGTTTGCACGATGTAAAAGCTCGCTAAATCAAAATGGGCGCTATTTGCTCGCCAGCTTCAAGTTGAAGCAGCTCCTTCAAATGCTGTGGACTGGAATGAGGGGCGGCAAGAAAGTGATCTGCGCCCTTGCGCCTGGAAGTGTGGATGCTTTGCTTTCCGTGAGAGAGATGAGCGAGGCGGGGAAGATTAAACCGGTCATCGACCGGTGCTTTCCGATGGAAGAGGCAGCGGAGGCGCACCGCTACGTTGAAGATGGGCTTAAAAAGGGGAGCGTTGTTATCACGGTAAGCGCGCATAATTGCGGCGCATAATTGCGGCGTGTAGATGCAGCAGTTAGATCGAGCCACCCACAAATCAGTGGTTGGTGAAGGGTTATCAGCCAGGCATGATGTTGGTTTAGCTGGCAGGTCTACCTCATGAAGCAAGTGACTGACCTCCTGCTACAAGGTCGTTGTGACCAATGTCTTGTCGTACTATAATTAAAGCACCCACACCTCCCATGTTTTTGGGCAGTTCCTATACAGAGAGGAAATCGCAATGAGCAATCTCACTTGTGATCAAGCCGGCTGCACCAACGAAGCAGCACAGAAATGCGCTTCGTGCGGCAAGGTGTACTGCATTCGCCATATTGCTTATTTAAATCCGTCCGGGAATGTGCCAACGTTTGGCTGGACATGCAAAAGCTGTGCACAAAAGATGGTGGAAAAAACCAACCGCTCGAGAAGATTTTGGGGTTGGGTGGTTTTGATCTCGATCGCTTGCATGATCGTCGGGATGTCGTTCAAAATTGGTCGAGAGATTATTTGGGTTTTAGTCGTGCCAGGCGTGCTTGGCACAGGAACAGCACCGGTGGTCTGGCTGGTTTTCGCATTACTGGCTTCACAAAGGAAGGCATTTCTGCGCAAGAATTTTCCGGATTAATGCTGCACGGCTCTTACAAGAAGGGACGACCAATGAAGCAAGCTTTGCTGGATCGCATCCGAGTGCTCAATAAACACGTGACGAATAAGGCGCTGATTCACATTTGCGGGAAGGGATCCGGTCACTTCGCGATCTTGAGCCATACCGGTCGCAAAAGCGGCAAGGTCTATCAAATCCCAATCATCGCCGAGCCAGTTCAAGGCGGTTTTATGATTGCGCTGACGTACGGCAAGAAGGTGGATTGGTACGAAAATGTGAAGGCGAAAGGGGGCTGTTCACTGCGCTGGAAGAATAAAGATTATCAATTGATCAAGCCGCAATTCGTGGATAAAGAAGTTGGTGTGATGGCTTTTCCGGCGATCTTTCGAACGCCTTTGAGATTGATTGGAATCGAGTATTATTTAAAGTTGGAAGTTGAGCCATAAAGTTACAGCAAGCTGCTTAGAAAGGCGAAAGTACGATGCGGCGATTCTTGTCCTCTCTTGCCTACCTGATCCTGGGCCTGCCGCTGTTTGCAGTAACCCTGCACACGATCGTGCGCGTCATCCGCCATTTCCACAAGTTCCCGATGCCGCAGTTCCTGGCGAATCTGATCGACAACCCCTTCCGGCGCAGGATCCAACCGCCAGCCGAAATGCCCACGCGGCATGGTATTATGCCCGGGATGGTCGTGTTGGAAGTCGGACCTGGCAACGGCAGGTATACGATGGAAAGTGCGCGGCGGGTTGGCAGCCGCGGCAAGGTGGTGACGATCGATATCGAGCCGAAGATGATCGAGCGCGTCCAGCAAAGAGCACTGGCGGAAGGTGTCGCCAATCTGGAAGCCAGGGTGGCGGATGTGTACAGCCTGCCCTTCGAAGATGGCTCGTTCGATGCGGTTTACTTGATCACGGTCATCGGTGAGATCCCTGAGCCAGACAGGGCGATGAGGGAATTCTTCCGGGTGCTGTCGCCCTCCGGTACGCTGGCATTCAGCGAGTTCTTGACCGATCCGGATTATCCCCTGGCGCAGACGCTGGTGCGCAAGGCGGAGATGGCGAATTTCCGGTTGAAGAAGAAGGTGGGCGGATTCTTTGCGTACACTCTGGTTTTTGAGAAGCAGCCGCAGATTGCTTGAGATCACCAAAATAAGCTGGTTGCTAGATCCTTCACTGCGTTCAGGATGACAGATCAAAAGGTATTTGTGCGATGGAGCTTGGGAAGGCGTTGCTGTTTATCCAAAAGAATGGAAGCGAAGTTGAGCAAGCTCGGCTGCATTATGTGCTGTCAGGGGAGCGCCCTTCAAGAGAAATAACGGCTCGACTGTTTGCGGGTCAACGAGCCGACGGCGGCTGGCAGCCATTCTGGGCAGAGGAGTACAGCTCGCTTGACGCAACCTGCTTCCGGTTAGCCCAGGCCGAGCAAATGGGTATCAGCGGAGAAGAAGCCGCGGTTTCAGGCGCGGTTGATTTCCTGGCCCGGCGCCAGTCTGCGGATGGGAGCTGGGAGGAGGACCAATCGGCTGCCAGCTTTGCGCCGCCATGGGCGAAACCGGGCGATCTGTCCGCGAGGCTTTACCTGACGGCGAACTGCGGGCTGTGGCTGGCGCTGTTTGGCAATTCCGAGCCGGGGGCCGGAAAAGCGGCCGGGTATCTACAGGCTTACCTGGATGAGGACGGGCATTTGCCAGGTTTTATGCACACGCACTGGCTGGCGGCCGGGCTGTGGCATCGATTGAACAGGCAGGAGCCAGCGGAGCGTGTTTTTGGGTATCTCAGCCGGAGGATAAACGATCTGGCGCTGAGCAACCTGGCCTGGCTGATTACTACGGTTTGTGCGGCGGGAGTTAAACCCGAACACCCATTGATACACAATGCTGCCTCGATTCTGGAGCAAAGCCAGCAGGAGGATGGGCGCTGGCCCAGTGAAGATGGAGCAGAGCAAGACGTGCACGCGACAGTGGAGGCCCTCAGGGCGTTGCGGCTTTGCGGGCGGATTTAGTAAAACTCCCTGGCAATTGAACCGTGATGGCGAAGTCAGCGTTAGCTGCTGGCTGGGGCGATCTGTTATGCTTTTTGGGGATTGCTTCGGCGGGCAAAGCATCCGGCAGGAGAGGGGTGCGTCAGGAGTGAGTTGATGTAGCCGGATGCTGTTGCCCCTACGATGGCGCGATTTTTCCGGGGAGGGTTTCGCCCCGATTGAGAGGTTCTGTGGCGCGGTGGGGTGCGCAGAATGAGATATCCATAAAGCTGGTCGCAGCACGGCGGCCATGCACAAGGATCTAGATCCTTCACTGCGTTCAGGATGACAGGTCGGATGTCATGTTGAGCGCAGCGAAACATCTCGCCTCACCCGCGCGAGATCCTTCACTCCGTTCAGGATGACATGACTGCCGCTGTCACATTCAGGATGACAGGTCAAAAAGGGGGGTTATTTCCGGCTGCCGCACCATGCATGGCGTGCCGCGCGCCGATCGAGATGCACGCGATTTGCAATAAATGTGCGCCCTGCGGCAAGCGGGCAGCGGCTGAGGCGGCGATTTGCTTGACAGGGATAAGTACATATGTTATTAATAACATATGTACATTGTAACCTCCTGTATGCTGGTGGCATGTAGTGGGCCACGCACAAGGATCTAGATCCTTCACTACGTTCAGGATGACAGCCCAGGTGTCATGTTGAGCGCAGCGAAACATCTCGCCCGCCAGTCGGGAGATCTTTCACTGCGTTCAGGATGACGGATCAAAAAAAGGATTTCATATGCACCTGCGCGCTGCGATTCTTGGGCTGCTGAGCTGGAAGCCGGCTTCGGGTTACGATCTGAAACGGGTGATCTCCGATTCGGAGATCTTTTACTGGTCCGGCAACAACAACCAGATCTATAAGAGCCTGGTCGAGCTGCAGAAGGAAGGGCTGGTAAGCTACCAGGTCCAGCTCCAGGAGAGCCTGCCGGCAAAAAAGGTGTATTCCATCACAGAGCAAGGCCGCTCGGCGCTGTATGAGAGCCTGCTGGCAGATCCCGAGGTTCCGGAAGTGCATAAGAGCTTCCTGGTTCAACTGGCGTGGGCAGAGAGCCTCTCGGACGAGGAAATCCTGAGCTTGCTGCAGCAATACGAGGAAGAAATTGCCAACCGCTTGAGTATGTTTCTGGCCCAGGCGGCACGACCCGGCAGCGGGCCAAGTCGTTCGAGGCGAGAAGCGTATCTGTGGAAGCGGATCGCTGAAAACCTTAGCAGCACGTACCATGCTGAGCTTGATTGGGTACGCCAGACTCGGCGGGAACTGCGTGAAGGGAAATTTGCGGATGAACGGGAAATTTATTAAATATTAATCGCAAAGACCAAAAATCATCCGCAGATTGCGCAGATTTTCGCAGATAAAACTCGATTTTTCATTTTTTTGAATTTTGACCCTTAGCGATCTCCGCGCCTTTGCGGTTAAGTTGTTTTTTTAATACACATTCGAAGGAAGCTAGGAAAAGACTATGAATATGCAGCTTGAATTGATCAAAAAACTGCGTGAGGAAACCGGGGCGGGGATTATGGAGTGCAGGAAGGCTTTTGAGCAGGGCGACCAGACGTACGAACAGGCGCTCGCCTATCTGCGTGAGAAGGCTGCCGTGCAGGCAAAGAAGCAGGCCGGTCGTGAAGCGCGGGAAGGCACGATCGAGCTTTATTCACACGGCAGCGGGCGGATTGGGGTGATGGTTGAGATCAACAGCGAGACCGAGTTCGCCAGCCGTTCAGAGGTATTTCGCAATTTCGCACATGAAATCGCGCTGCAGATCACTTCAGCCGCTCCGCTGTACGTGAGCGATGAG
>JBGSTO010000026.1:0-3148 GCA_041736465.1 Anaerolineales bacterium
GTCATCGGAATTCGAGCTGTCGATATCATCCTGGTTATTATCCGAGTCCTCGCCAGCCGCGCCGCTGCTTGAACTCGAATCATCGTTCTCCTCACCGTCGCCGGCCTCGCCGCTGGCCTCGCCGCCGGCATCGTCATCGCCTTCGTTCTCGTTCTGGTCATCATCGCCACCGTGGTCGTCACCGTCTGAGCGGATAAGCTCGATCTCGCGAGCCGTGAAGGTGCCATCGGCGTTGGGCGCCGCATGTACTTTGACCGTATCGCCGGTGACCATCACACCCTTGAATTCCGTTGCGGAGGTGATCAGCACGGACCTCCCGGCAACCGTCCACACCGCTTCGGTCATGGCTTCGAGCACGCCGGTGAACTCCACTTCGCCCGTCAGCACCTGTCCGGAGGTGGATTGCAGCGCCTGCTGTAATGCCGGGCGGATGGTTTCTGGCGCCTGGGCGGCCAACCCTGACAGCACCTGGGCATACTGAGAGAGGGCGCTGGTGATCTGGTTGGCTAAATCGGCGGCGAGCACCGGGTCGCTCATCGCTAAAGTGCGCAGATTTTCCAGGGCGTGGTCGATCTGGCGCTGGAATTCTGCCGCGGCGGCATCGATCTCGGCGATGCGACCAGCCTCGATCAGACCGGCGATCTCATCCAGCCGGCGTTGGGCGAAGCTCAGGTGGAGCTGCGCCTCGGCATAAGCTCCGGCAGCCAGGCTCAATTGGGCGCCTTCCAGGCCGGTTTTTACCGGGTAGAGAACATCGCCGGGGATGGAGGCTTGGGACGCCAGTGCAGTCGCGCCGGCCCCACCAAACAAGAGCGCAAATACGGCAATCAAGGCCATCAGTGTAGAGAAGGCGAATCTGTGCGAGGCGTAGGGCTGCCGTCTTTGGGTGGGCAGAATGGATTGCAGCCATTTTGGCAGCCGGGATGCCGGTTTTTCTGGGTTTGACTCGAAAAGCACATCCAGCTCGGCCATAAAGTGAGCTCGGGTTTGGGTCTCCTCTGCTGCACTGCGGGGAGGCACAGGCTCCAGCAGCTCGAGTAAACGCTTCAAGCCGGGATCCTGGTATTCGTTGGGGTCAATTTGGTTTTTCACGGTTCATACCTCCTGGTCGTCTGCTACTAACAAGCGGCGCAGTGCGGTGAGCGCCCGGTGCTGCAGCGCCCGGGTTGCCTCCACGGTCTTCCCGAGGGCATTTGCCACCTCCTCGTGGGACCACTGCTCCAGTAAGCGCAGCACGACCACTTTGCGCTGATCTTCGGGTAATGCCATGAGAGCCTGGCGCACCCTTTCCCGCTCCGTATCCTGGGCAAACAATTGGGCCGGATTGCCCAGCGGATCGCTGTGCACTTCGGCGTCCAGCTCAACCGTCTCGAGAGAACGCTTGCGGAACTGGTCGGTGGCCCAATTGTGCGCCATGCGATACAGGTATCCCTGAACATTTTGATCCGGCCAGCGACCGCTGCGCATGGATTGCAAAAAGCGGCTGAAGGTTTCCGAAACGCATTCTTCTGCCAGGTGGCGGTCTCCGAGCAAGCGGTAAGCGTATCGATATAATCCCGGGCTGTGCTGTTCATAAATTCCGACCAGCGCCTGTTTGCTGACGGGAGGAGCGTTTTCCAGGGATAGAGAATTCATCATGTGCGCGACTCTTTCATCTAGTAATGACGGGAAATCAGGGGAAATGTGATGCTGGATAATGAAAGCAATGATTTCCGATTGGGTATGTGGTACGGGCATAGATACGTGAGTGCAGCACGATTGGATTAAAAAATAGACCTCAAAGGTTTTCAAAACCTTTGAGGTCTGGAAAAGATGATAGGAGTATGTCAGGCCTGGCGCAGAAGGGCTTTCAAGCGCGGCGCAATCGCCTGCCAGATTGGGCAGCGGTCATACACCGCAGTGAAGAAAACGAAACCGCTGAGCGCCAGCAGCCAGAAGGAAGGTCCGGAGGATACACCCAGCGCTGCCAGTACGGCGGCTGCCGATAGGCGCAGGATGCGCTGCATGGAGCTTAACGTGGGCCTGGGCGGCGCTTCGCCTGAAGCTACGGCTGAGAATAAGCTGTGCAGGTTCGGCAGGTCTTGCGCGCCCACACGGCGTGCGGTTTCCTGCCCCTGCTGGTAAACCAGCATGGTGGGGATGCCCAGCACACCCAGCTCGCGCAGCAGCTCGGGGTGCTCATCGGCGTTGATGCGCAGCAGGTGCACCTTGCCCTGGTATGCGGCTTCGACCTGCTCGAGCCAGGGGGCCATAGCCCGGCAAGGGGCGCACCACGGCGCCCAAAACTCAACCACTACCGGGGCGCTGCTCTTGTGGATTTCATTCAAAAGGTCTTGTTTGTTCATGGTTTCCCTTATTTGATCTTTCCTGTCATTGCGAGTAACTCCACAGCACTTCGCGCACTTCTATCAGGAAGAAACCGGTCATTGCGAAGGAGCGGAGCGACTGAAGCAATCTCCCCGCCAGCAGGGGGACTGCTTCGCTGAGCAGTTCGGAGAACTGCCGCTCGCAGTGACATGACAGTTTCTTGAGAGACCAGCGTCGGGTGGTTTTTACCCGCCTGATGCTGAGGCGCTCTTCCCAGCCCTGGTCGTGGCAATCTCCTATTAGATCCTTTTGCGTGGCCCACTACGTGCGACCAGCTTATTTGATCTGTCATCCTGAACGAAGTGAAGGATCTAGATCCTTCGCTGACCGACCCTGCAGGTCGGCGCTCAGCGCTTGCCCTGAATGGCAATGAGTGGATTCCAGGTACTTTGCGTTCGTGGCGCTCTGGCGGATAATTCTCCCTCTTTAGACGCAGAAAGCGGGAAAAGGTTACAGATTACGACCGGCTGAGAGGGGACAAAACCGGTCGCGCCTGGTTCAAGCCTGCGCGGCGGCGGTGGCGGCGATCCAGGCGGTGGTCCAGGCACTCTGGAAATTGAAACCCCCGGTCAGGCCGTCGATGTCCAGCACCTCGCCCGCGAAATACAGACCGGGAATGAGGCGGCTTTGCATGCTGGCGAAATCGACTTCGTTCAGCGTTACGCCGCCGCAGGTGACGAATTCTTCTTTATTAACCGCCTTGCCATGCAGGTTGTAGCGACCGCCGGTAAGCTCCTGCGCCAGGCTGTTTAGCTGAGATTTTGATAGATCGGCCCAACGC
>JBGSTO010000032.1:0-1594 GCA_041736465.1 Anaerolineales bacterium
CTTATCGCAAAGGCAGCCGCCTGGTATACTGCCTGAGGCAGCGCGCTGAGAGAGAAGACCCTGCCTGGGCCGCCGAGCCGGGCACTGCCCCGGGAAGCTGGCGCCAGTACGAAGCAGTCCTGGCGGGGCGCAGCCTGACCATCTCCAGCCTGCCGGGGGTTTTCTCCTACGACCACCTGGACGAGGGCACCGCCTTGCTGCTCGAGCACCTGCCGGTGCAGCCCGGCGAGCGTGTGCTGGATCTGGGCTGCGGCTGCGGCCCGATCGGCATTGCCGCCGGTCTTTCCGCTGGCGTACAAGCCGCTTCGCAGGTAGAATTAATCGACAGCGACCTGGAAGCAATTGCCTGCGCACGGCGCAATCTGCAGCAAGCCGGACTGCCGCAGGAAAGCGCCTATCCGAACGATGGCATCCCGGCAGGGAAAGAGCCGGCTTTCGTTTGGGTGCTGACCAACCCGCCTTTCCACAGCGGTCAGCAGCAGGCCTATGAGATGGCGCTGGCGTTCATCGCCCAGTCGCAGCGCGCTCTGGTTTCTGGCGGCGGGCTGCTGGTGGTGGCAAACCGCTTCCTGCCGTATGATAAAGCCATGCGCCAGGTGTTTGCTCACGTGGAAAGCGTGGTGCAGGACAACCGCTATCATTTGATTTTGGGAAAGAAATGAGGGTACTTGTGTGAGAAAGTTTCTGCCTGTGCTGCTCCTCCTGGCGCTGCTGCTAGCGGCCCTGCTCACCGCCTGCCGCCCCGCGGTGGCGGAAACGCCCGAACCCGGCCCGGATGCCACCCAGCCCGAGTCGATTTTTCCGCGCAACCAGTCAACCCCTGAGATGCCCACGCCCACGCCGCTCACCCGCATCCGCGTGATCTTCATCGCCGGCGGCGACAACGGCAAAAGCGGCAAGCTGGTGGGCTGCAAGGACAGCGCCATCCCGGTCGAATGGGACATCGATCCCACCCGGCAGCCGCTGGTGCAGGCATTGGAGCAGTTGTTCTCCTTCGACCAGCAGTTCGTGGGCAATCCGCGCCTGTACCATCCGATCTATACGCTGGGATTGAAGCTCGAGAGCGCTGAGATCGATGAGCAGGGCGTGGCGCACGTGCGCCTGAGCGGCAGCGGAACGATATCCGGCTCTTGCGACCGGCTGCGCGCCCAGGCGCAGGTCGAGGAGACCATCCTGGCCTCACCGGGAGTGACATCGCTGGATGTGACCGTCAACGATATGCCGCTCGTGGATTTCCTCGCCGGGAAGTAGCCCGCAGTATAATTGAAGAAAATTTCATTGGTTTTGTTGGCGGGCGCTGCCCGACGGCAAATCCGGTGATCAAAGGAGTCATCCTATGCCCAGCAGCACCCCCCGCAGCCTGGCGGTCTTGACCAGCGGCGGCGACGCACAAGGCATGAACGCTGCCGTCCGTTCCGTTGTCCGTACGGCGCTGGATCACAACCTGGACGTATACGCCATTTACGAAGGCTACGCCGGCATGGTATCCGGCGGTGAATACATCCGCAAGATGACCTGGGATTCGGTAGGCGGCATCCTGCACCGCGGCGGCACGGTGATTGGCACCGCCCGGTCGGAGGAGTTCCGCACCCGC
>JBGSTO010000098.1:0-22202 GCA_041736465.1 Anaerolineales bacterium
CGTGCGGGTCATAAACACACCGCCGCCCTGGTATACGCTCATCGGCGGGCGGGCATAGCGGTGTGCTTCGGCAAAAATCAGCCTGCCATCCTGCACCAACCCGTCCACGTGGAAGACATCGCCGGGCAAGAACTGCTCCAGCAGGTGGAACGACTGCGCATCGCCCAGGCGATCCAGCACCGGCCAAAGCTCATCGGGATGATTAATGGTGGTAATGCCCATGGCGCTGGCTTCCGAGCGCGGCTTCAACAGCCAGGGTGGCGGCACGCGCTGCATGAATTCGCGCAGCCGGTCATAATTGAACACCGGCGTGAACTCTGGTATCGGGATGCCGGCCTGCCGGGTGAGCATGCGCATGGTTAGCTTATCACGAAAATGACGGGCATGTGACTCGCTCAAGCCGGACAGCCGCAGGTGATCTCTCAGTGCGCCTGCCGTCTCCACGTCATAATCATCCAGAGCGATAATCAGGTCAATGGCGCGGCTGCGAGCGATATAACTCACGGCGTACAGGATATCCGGGCGGGCGCGCAGATTGGGCATGAAAAAAATTTCGTCGATGCTCTCACGCGGCCAATCCTCGCCAGACATACTCTCGCGCGTGATCAGCAGTACGGTGCAGCCAAGCTGCTTCGCAGTCTGGATAAAGGCAGCGCCTTTATAGTAGCTTGCCAGGCAAAGTATCGTAAGCGGTCGGTTCTCTGACATTCTTTTCACCTCACGATTTTATGGGCTGGTCCAACACGCCCTCTTCGGATTCAGCGATCAATTGGTCGACCACGGCTTTCAAGTCCCCGGTGCGCTGGTATGTGGCTAGCTGTCGGTCGGCGCTGGTGCCCTCTTCCAGGATTCGATAGGCATATTCGATGTGGGCACGACTGCCGAACTCATCTTTCACGTCCTCCAAAAACCAATCGATCAGCTCACGGATTAAGTCTCGCGCCGGAAGTTCCTCTTGCTTCCCAAAGTCGATCAGCTTCCCGTCCAATCCATAACGGACTGCCCGCCACTTATTCTCCTCGATCAACACGGACGGATAGGTACGGAAAGCCAGATTATCCCGGCGCAGCTTCCACATCTTGAATGCCAGCGCCTGGATGATGGCGGCAATGCAGATCGCTTCATCCACCCGCGTACACACATCACAGATGCGAATCTCCAAAGTGGGGTAGTTATGGTTGGGCCGGATGTCGAACCAGACCTTTGTGCCATCCGGGATGCAGCGCGTCTTCACCAGGGTATCAACGTAGTTGCGAAATTCGGCTGGCGAACGAAACGTCGGCGGGATGCCGGTGCGAGGGAAATTGCGAAAGATGATGCTGCGGTAGGATTTCAAGCCTGTGGGCTGTCCCATCCAGAAGGGCGAGCTGGTAGACAGGCACAGGAGGTGCGGCAGCATGTAGCGGATGGTGTTCATGATGTCGATCAGCAGTTCTGGCGGCTCGATGCCGATGTGGATATGCGTTCCAAAGATCAGCAGCTGCTGTGCCAGCATCTGCATATCCTGCTTCACCCCGGCATATCGCTCGAAGGGAGTGATCTCCTGCGTGATCCAGGATGAGAATGGATGCGACCCGGCCGCGGCGATTTTCAAACCGTGAGTAGCCGAAAGCTCCATAACACCCCGGCGAAGCCTCACTAATTCGGCCCGCGCCTCGTCTGGTGTATGGCATACCTGGGTGCCTATTTCTACCATTGATTGGTGCATTTCGGCCTTCATTTGCTCGTGCAGCGTCATCTTGCCGGCATCCAGGAGCTGGGTAATATAAGACTTAAGCTCGCGCGTCTGCGGATCAATGATCTGGTATTCCTCTTCAATTCCGATGGTAAAAGATGGATCCGTCATTTCAGCCTCTTCCCTGGATGAGAAATGTTGGCACCACCGACCCACCGCCTGCGGTGACATTCAACAGCTCGACGGTAGAAAGGCGCGTCAGGCAGCCGGAGACATAATCGCCATACCAGATGTATGGATTGGTATCGATCATCCGGTCATAGATCTGCACCCGGTCTTCCACCAGACTCGGATATTGTTCGCTGGGGATTTTTATGCGCTGCTGTACGATGTGTGGTTCAGCCAGTGCCACCTGCAGTGCGGCTTCCCATGCATCTTGCTCTGTCTCCCAGCCCAGCACGATACCTTTGCCCCCGTATTCATCATTCGGCTTGAGCACAAATTGGTCTCGATTGCTGCTCAAGAACGGCAGCAAGTCGATCTGTTTGCCTTTATAGGTCGTACGCCGTTCGCTCACCCAACGCGTCCAGGGTATGTAGCGAGTGATCGCCTGGCGCTCTTCTGCACTGAAGAGGTGGGCATTGGCTTCATCACTGACTACGGCGAAGCTGGCTTTCTTGTGCAGCAGCTTGCAGCGGAAAGGATTTACCATACAAACGGCATGGTCGCGCACCGCCTGGATCACCGGGTGATCCAATCCCTCGCGCATCACCAGCTCGCTGATCAAGACGCGCTTGTAGATCAGGTTCACCGGCATGATCCCATCGACCAGAAGCTGCCCATTGCGGTATTCGATCTGGCGAGGATCGGCGATCAAGCATTCAAAATCCTGCGAGGCAAAGTAATCTTGAAAAAGCATGAATTCGCTGTAGGTGGGCACTTCACGCCAATCCAGGATGGCAATGCGCGGCCGCTCCTTACCACCCCACTGGCGGTAGGCGTCCAGCATGGCGTGCAGCACATGGTGCCTGCCGAGAAGGGGGTGCACCTCATATCGGCGCTGAAACGCGCCCATCACCGGCAAACCCAGGAACACGTTGGAGAGCACATCATTATAGGCATTCGCAGCCGGAGTCTCGGCGTTGTACTCGGTAAAGTACAGTTCCTGCATACCCTCCATCTGCGGGCTTAAGTCTGACCCAGGCATGAAAAACGAGTCCATGCGCGCCAGTGGGCTGGGGTCCCGGTAGCCATGATCCACCTGGATCAGCTCCTCTTCCCAGGGAGCAAGGCCAAATTGGCTGCGAAAAACCGGCGACTCCAGCGCCGCCCGGTAGGTCTTGGCGAAGGCCGGCATCACCTGGCGAATGGCATCCTGCAGCAGCTGGTACTGGGCTGAGGTAATAAAGCGTGGTCGCAGCACAGTGCACAGCGGTCGCTCGCCAAAAAACAGCTGTCTGTGGTGCAGCTGTAGATTGAGCTGCGCCTGGCTGACCATGCCCATCTCGTCATCGAGCAAAGAGTGGTAGAAATCAATCGCCTCGCTCAATTCACCCACCGCTCACCTCCTCCTGAGAATGTGAACCAGCCTGTCTGGCAGTTATTATTCTATCCGCCGAACAGCTTTGCCCAACCCGGCTCTGTCGCTTGCCGTTTCGGATCCTTTGCCAGCCGAATGCACAGATCTGCCATGTGCTCAACGCACCAGCGGTGGTAGTCCAGACCAGTTGAATTGATATCCATATCTGGTGCCGGATTCATGAAGTCGATGGCGTACGGGATGCCATCGCGTATCGCCCATTCCACCGTATTCATATCGTAGCCCAGGGCGCGTACCAGCTTGAGCGAATCGGCGATGATGCGTTGGGTAAGTTCCGGGGAAAAATCAGCGGGCAGGTAGCGGCGCTGATCCGGGTCGTATTTGCGCACCAATACTTCCTCCTGCCCAAGGCACATACAGCGCACATATTGGTCTTCATCCCAGCGGATGAATTCCTGCAATATCATCGTGAGTAGACCGCTCTCGTCGTAGCGCCTCCACAGCTCTTCCATGGAGCTGACCTTGCTGACATTCTTCCAACCCCCGCCATGGGCATCCTTCAGGATCAATGGGAAACCGCCCAGGTATTCTACGATCCCCTGCCAGTCGATTGGAAAGACCAGGTTGCGCAGGCTTTCTGTCAGCACAATGCCTGGTACGTAATCCTTGTTCGGCAGAACAACGGTTTTAGGGCTGGCAACACCCAGACGGGTTGCCAGGCTGGCCTCGAAGAACTTGTCATCTGCCGTCCACATGAACGGGTTATTGACCACATAGCTGCCCTGCAGGACTGCATTTTTCAGGTAAGTGCGGTAATACGGTACCTCATGCGAGATGCGATCCACCAAAACGGCGTATGGGCAGGGTTCGTTCATGCGCGTACCGCCAAGCTTTGCATATTCGGCGGTGACACCCTCATTCCGCCGGTTCACCTCTTCGATGAACGCTGGGGGCCACGACCATTCACGTCCAACGATGACACCGATTTTGAGCATGCTTGTTCCTCCTTGTTCTCTCTGGAAAAGATCTCCCCACGTCATCCAATCGAGCCTAGTTCGCGCCGCTGGTATACAGCTGGACCATTTTGTACCAGTAAGGCCAATCGTGCGCCCAACCGTCCCAAACGCGCAGCGCGTGCCACACGCCCTTGCTCCACAGCACCTCAGAGAACCAGCGGTTGTTGCCAAAATTGGGATCTTCCTGTCCAACTGCGATGATGATATTTAATCTACGCAGCAGCTCCAGGCGTCCTTCATCGTGCTCGTTGGGTAAATACAGGCATGGCGCGTTGAGGTAGACATTATCGTCACGATATCCACCCATCCAGCGCTCGATATTGAACATGCCGCTCATAGCAATGATGCGGTTGGTTATCTCTGGGTGACGTAAGCCGAAGTTCATGGCATGGTATGCCCCAAAGCTCGCCCCGGCAACGATCAGGTACGGTGTTGAATTCTTTTGGCTCACCAGCGGCAGCACCTCATTCAGCAGGTAAGTCTCATACTGGATGTGTCGCCAGGCGCGATCGCCTGGCTGTTTATGCCAGGCATACCAGCTCTCGGCATCTACGCTGTCCACGCAAAACATCTGAAGATCCCCATTTTCAAGCTGATGACCCAGAGCGGCGGTCATCCCCCGATCTTCCCATTCGTAGAATTTGCCCATTGAAGTCGGGAAAACCAGCATCCGCGCCCCGCCATGTCCAAACACCAGCATCTCCATATCGCGCCCGAGCGACGGGCTGAACCAGCGATGATATTCTCTGTTCATTTGTGCACATCCAAGATAGAGTTGAATCCGCCATATCCATCACGCCGGCGGTGAGGATTTTCACCATCATGTATCCAGGTATCGTCTACCAGGAATTTGTAGTGATAGCACCCCTTTGGCAAGAAGGGAATAGTAAGCTGCCACAAGCCTTGAGAGCGGGTTCGCAATTCATAGCCTGCCGGATTCCAACCATTGAAATCAGCAATCAAAGCCACTCGCCTGGCAAGGTTTGTCGGATCAAAATAATAAAAACTGATCTGATACTTTTCAATATGCGGTGACAGCGGCAGTACATTCAAAATACCGCGCGAGGCGCGCCGGGCCGAATTGATCGCACGCGCGGCATTCACCAGACCCGCGCCGCGCCTCTCCGCCGGCAGCTCACGCAGCGGTACCGCAGTGTGAATGAGAATTCTTTTGACTTGTTTTGGCGTCAGCCCAGGATTTGCCTCCAGCATCAAGGCGACGATGGCGCTGACCACCGGCGCAGCCATCGAAGTGCCGTCTACATGCTGGTAATGCGGGTGGATAAATTTTTGCTCGATCATCCGCGTGCGAATTTTGCGGCGCACGCTATCCAGGTGACCGGGTGATCGGTCCGTGCCTGCGTCGCCAGGTCCGTCCTGCCCTTGCTGCAGCCTTTGCAGTGCGCTGTCGAGCCTCCACAGCAGCACGCCCTCGTTGTAGGTGCTCGTATTCGGCAGCATTGGCGCTGCCAGCCATATTGCCGGGGCAACCAGCTCAGGCTTGGCATAAGACTTATACACCCGGCCATAATTCGAGTGGTACATCCGCCAGACGCGCCGGTCAAATGAGTTGCGGGTATCCAGACCCCCGACGGTGATCGCCGAAGGAGCGCTGGCAGGGGGCACCATCCGCTCCGCGCCGCCATTGCCTGCCGCCGCCACAACCACCATCCCAGCCGCCACCGCCTCCTCTACCAGATAATCCAGGTGAGTGAGCTTGCCGTTGGTTGGATGGTCGCCGCCCAGCGAAATATTCACTACTCGGATATTGAATCGCTGCCGGTTGGCAATCACCCAAAGCAGCGCTCGTTCGATATCTTCTTCATGGATGCCGCGGCCCGTCCGATTGCCGGTTTTCACCAACACCAGCTTTGCGCGGTAGGCAATCCCCCGGTACAGCTGCTCAGACATGGCGCCGCTGCCAGCCGCCACACTGGAGGTCATCAAGCCGTGCCAGCCGCTCGGGTGCGCTCTAATCGGCAAATCCTTTTCCTCGGGCCGGTCGCCGGTCGCATCTACGTACGCTAATATACGGTTCTCGGGCTGGGTAAGATCTGGGTGCGGATAGAAACCCGAATCGAGGAAGGCCATCGTCACCCCTTCTCCCGAATATTCCGGTTGGGCGTCGACCAGTTCATACGCCGGCAGCAAGCGGGTATCCTGGTAAGAATACACCGGATAAGGCAGCATGACTTGATCCTGGATCGAAGTCGGGTCGAGCGCATCCAGAATCGCGGCGGCAGCCTGCTGCGCGCAGTTCGGGCAGGCGCCTGCATCTGGCGTCCAACCCGGGTGGTCGGCTCGAATCCGCTCCACGCTTGGTGGATCGAGGCGAACACTCAGGCGGCGGATATCTGGTGCAATGGCGCTGCCGCATAAAGGACAGGCATAAGCATTGTTTGGGCGGCTGCTCACAGGTTTATTGATGTTTACAGTTTCCAGTAAGGGGATAAATTTGGAGCAATTTTAGCATAGATTGGGTGGGTTCCACATCCTGGAAACCCGGCAACAAGTGCATCCCCCTGCCTGTTCATGGAAAGTGTAGAACTGGAGGGTGTGCAGGGGAGCGGCGGCTAACCAACTGCCGGAGTGCATTGATGGATTATCTAAGCAATCTATCTTCGATCAAGACAATATTTTTATGCTTACCGCTATCGCGCAGCTCGCGCGCCGCCTTCGTAAAGTAGAGGTGCCCTTGCAAGAAGCCAAGCTGCTGTTTCATCCAGGGGCGCATTGCAATCGGTTCCCCCCGCCCGATGAGTTCCTGGCGCAGGGCCTCGCTGCGTTCGAAGAAATCCTCCCGGCCCAGTACGTCCAGATCAGCGTCTACCAGGATTTCCTCAAGCAAGTTATCCGGCGACTGCGGCAGCCGTGTGGCGAGGATGAGATCTGCCAGCCGATCGATCTGCTGCGCGGCAAAGTGATACTCTGGCAGTACCTCGGTCAGGATGCGCACACTTGCCAGCTCGTGCCCGGTGTAAACCTCAATGTAACCGGTATCGTGATAAGCCGCGGCCACCTGGAGCAGGTGGATCTCATCTTCATCCAACCGGTAGCACTTCGCCAGCCGCAGCACGGCAGGCATAACATCCTGTTCAGTGTGGTAGAGATTGTGGTAGGTTAACCCACCGGGGAGCTCTGCGCGCAGGCGGTTGAGTGCGTGGGCAATGGCGCCGGCGTAATCGGGTATCGACATAGGTTCAGGCCCTTTGGAGAAATTATACTCACAAGATCCAATTTGTCGATACAACCAGAAAAGTTATTGACTCTCGATAAATATTATGCTATAGTGAATAAACAAAATGTAAGCCCTTACATTTATGGCAGAAGGAACAAACCCCACCGTTTATACTGTTGCTGAGAAGGCTGGCGTCTCAATTGCCACCGTCTCTCGCGTCATTAATAACAGCACAAAGGTGCACCCCAGAACCCGTGATAAGGTAATGAAAGTTATCGAGGAACTGGATTATCATCCCAATCTTTCAGCTCAAGGGCTGGCCCTCAACATCACTGAAATAATCGCCCTGATCTTTCCCGACATCTCCGGCCCGTTTTATTCTGAAGTGCTCCGAGGAGTTGAGAAAGAAGCCAGCCAGTACGATTACAACCTCTTAATTTATGGCACCCATGGCAAAGAAAGCAATCCACGCTTCCTGCGCCGGCTGCCTGGCAGGGTAGATGGCATGATTTTGATGACCCGCAGCGTGGATGATCAGTATATTTTCGATCTATCGAGAAAACGCATCCCATTTGTCCTGCTGGACCGCGAGACGGATGGCGTGATAGCCGACTGTATCCTCTCCAATAATGTTGATGCAGCAGTTCAAGCGACGGAACACCTGATCCAGCATGGTCACCAGCGCATCGCCTTCATCAGCGGCCCGATTGATTCTCCGGACAGCAACGCTCGTCTCACAGGCTACCAGCAAGCCCTGAAAAAACATGGTCTCCTAGTATTACACTCCCTGGTGGAACGCGGCGATTTCCGTCAACCCAGCGGCTACCAGGCAATGAACCGGCTGTTGGATCAGAAGGACCCACCGGATGCTGTTTTTGCTGCCAACGATGAAATGGCAATCGGCGCAATTGAAGCGATACGGAACCGGGGACTTACCACACCGAAAAACGTAGCAGTCATCGGCTTCGATGACATCCAACTGGCCTCGTATGTGCAGCCTTCATTGACTACGGTCCGCCAACCGATGCGCCAGTTCGGTACCCTGGCAGTTCAACGATTGCTCCGGCGGATCCATGACCCCTCGACCAGCCCGGAAACTACCATACTTCCCACTCAGTTGATTATCCGCCATTCTTGTGGTTGTTTGCCTGAATTAGAGTAAAGTCAGGTTTATGCGCATATTTTTTGCGTATTGAATTTTAGAATGCGGCTGCTCGGGCAAAAAGGAACGCCCGGGGAAGAGGAGGTAAGGATGGGAATACTCAAAACCATTGCAACAAGACCCTGAAGTTTTTAGCAGGTTCTGGCATATTCGCCTGAGCTCGACCTATTTTGATCTCCCCCAACCGGTGGAGAGAAAAATCCCCCATCTGGTGGGTGTGTATTGGATCGTTTGGTTATAGGATGAATTAGAACTCCTGTATTCCCACATCACCCCCTCATCCAATCACTTATTGGCTCTACAGGAGTATAAGCAGTTTGAAGATCCGGCGTACTCAGCTGTCACTTTGCCAGATCCACAGCGATAGCCTGGAAGATGGTTTACGGTCGGCCGTTTCAGGACGGCCATTTATGGACCCTTTCATTTCGATAGATGCTTCATCAGCAACCTGAACGGTTACAAATTGCCCCACCGGCGAATATACGTTGATTAACCTTCCATGAAACAAGAAGAGGAGAATGAGATGTTCAAAAGGAAGAAAGTCCTATCCATTGTGTTGGTTTTGGTTGGTCTGGTTCTGGCACTCTTGGCGTCCAGTTGCGTTCCCGCACCAACCCAAGCGCCACCAGCCGCTCCCCCTGAGGTAGAGGTAATTAAAGAGACACAGTTGGTCAAAGAAACTCAGATTGTCATTGAAACAGTCTCAGTGCTTGTGACACCCACCCCTGCCCCAACCGCGGTCCCTGCGCCTCTCGAAGGTGAGATATCGATTTCAGTGATACGCGGCGGCATGTTGGATGTGATGAAGCCCCTGGCTGAGTCGTTCATGGCAGCCAATCCGGGTACGACGGTCAACGTTGTTGAAGAACCAGAAGGCGGGGCTTTCGAGGCATTGATTGCCGCTGGAAACCAGCCGGACATTGTCGTAGGCTCTTTTGGGTTTATGCCGGCCAAATACGCCGCATTGGACGCCCTGGCGCCGCTAGAGGACATGCCAGGAGCCGAACAGCTCTTTGCCGAGTTGGATCCGGTGACGGTGCAAGAATACTATGGGCATAAGTACTATGTGCCCGCTGGTATCGACATCACCCTGATGATCTACAATAAGGAACTTTTCACAGAGGCAGGCCTGGATCCTGAAAAACCACCCGTCACCTACCAGGAGTTCCTGGATGCGGCCAAGAAAATCTCTGAGCTGCCGGCGCGCGCAGATGGCTCCAAGGTATATGGCGCTGTCTTCTGGAATGAAGCGTTGGCCTGGGGCGGTTGGTATTGGAACATGCTCCAGCCGATTTACCTGAACACCAACCAGAACGGCTGCAGCCTGCTCAATCGCATCGGCACCGACATCGTCTTCGACGCTCCGGAATGCAAGCTGGCTGAATTCTTCGCTTTCGCCAAAGAAGCACAGCAATATGCCCCGCCCAATATGGAGAAAAACTTCTTCAGCCGCTCGATCGGCATGTGGCTGCAGTATGGATATTCGTGGGAGCCGAACTTGAAGACAGCCGCCGACAAACCCATGGTGGTTGGTGAGGATGTTGGCGTCGCGCCTGTTCCAGTACCGAGTTCTGGCGATAAATCCTATACCACGCTCGGCGGGCGGCCCTATATGATCATGAAGACAACACCGGAACGTGAGCTGTTAGCCTGGGAATTCGTAAAGTTCCTGATGACAGACGAGAACAGCCTGACATTCAACAAGTCTCTGGGCTACTTGCCTGTAAAGCTTAGCTTGAAGAGTGACCCATACTTTGCAGCCCCGGAGCGCAAGCCATTCGTGGATTTGCTGTCCACCGCCATTTTCCCACAAGCCTTTGCAAACTTCGATTCGGTGGCTAACGAACTATTGAAAGTCTACAGCCAGGTTGTGGTGGAGGACAAGATGACGCCCGAAGAAGGTGTAGCGGCCGCGGCCGAAAACGCCCGTACGGCTTTGGGGATCGCCAAATAGAAACTCTTCAGGCCAATCAATCAGCCAGGGGTTGATCCGGAAGACATTTTACAAATAAGTGTGCATTACCGGCGAATCCCTGGAGCAAACCGCGATTTTTCGGGCTGATCGAATTAAAGCTTCTATCTGCGGTTTGCCCTTCACCGGCTAGGTCCAGGGTGGGAGATGGGCGCTCCCACCCTGGAATGACCCCGTAAAAGTTTCGGGAGGTGCATCCATGGCAACTCGGAGCGTTTGGGCGGAGGTACGTCGATACTACTGGGGGTATCTGTTCATGGCCCCCTGGGTGGTGCTGTTCCTGGCTTTTGGCATTTACCCACTTTTCCTTTCTTTTTACCTCACCTTTTTCGACTACAACTTCATCAACCCGGCTGACCAGGCCTTCGTAGGACTGGGCAACTGGGTGACCGGGTTTGGCGACCCCCTATTCTGGCACAGTATTTTCAACATCATCTATAACCAGGTGATCTTTATCGCATTAACCCTGATCATCGGCCTGGGGACTGCCTTGCTGCTGCAAGAGGTTACTCATTTCGGGCGGCTGTTCCGCACGATTTACTTCATCCCGACGGTCGTATCGATTGTGGTTGTGATGACGGTTGGCGGTTATCTGGTCAGCCCCACCGGGCCTTTGCAGGGCTATTTGGTTAACTCGGGCATATTAAACAAAGCGATCTTCTGGAAATCCGAACTATGGTTATCCATGCCGGTCCTGGCCTTGATCAATACATGGAAATGGTTTGGCATTGAAACCGTGATCCTGTTGGCGGGCTTACTCGCCATGGATCCGCAGCTTCACGAAGCCGCGGCAATTGACGGCGCCAACTTCTGGCAGCGCTTCTGGAATATCACCCTGCCGATGCTGAACCCGCAGATTTTCTTCATCCTGGTCATGAACGGCATCAACGGCTTGCAGATGTTTGTGGAAGTCTACATGAACTTTGACCTGTATGGTGGGCTGTATCACCAGGCGCTGACGCCGGTTTTGTACATCTATGCCCAGGCGTTCGACAAATCCAACATGGGCTATGCTTCAACACTGGGCCTCATGTTAGCGGCGATTATTGCCGTCATGACCGCCGTCCAGTTCCGTTACGGCCAACGGGATGTGGAATGAAAGGATGCAGCTATGACGATAACGAAAACAAAACCACGGAGAATTAAGTGGGGGCGGTTGATTGCTTACACTCTCCTTTTGTTGGGTACGGTCGTTGTGATCTACCCATTATTTTATATTCTGATGAACTCCTTCAAACCCGGGACGGAGATCATCCACTATCCCAACCGCCTCCCCACACAATGGGTGACGACCGGCTACCGCCTGATCTGGTCGCAGCTCAATTTGCCCCGGCTCTTTGCCAATTCGCTCTACCTGGCGCTCAGTGTCACGATCTTGAACGTGGTGTTGGATGGATTGGCGGCTTATGCCCTGGCCAAGATCCCCTTTCCGGGCCGTGATACCCTCTTTGGACTCATGCTGGGCACGATGATGATCCCCGGTATCCTCTTCTTGATCCCCACCTACATCATTATGTACCGTCTCGGGTGGGTGCCCGGTTTCCGAGCCCTGATCATCCCTGGAGCCGTCAGTGTATACAGCATCTTCTTACTGCGCCAGTTTATGAGGCAGATTCCAAGTGAGCTGGTGGAAGCAGCCCGGCTGGACGGCGCCAGTGAGTTGGGTATCTTTTTTCGTGTGATCCTTCCGATGAGCCGCCCAGCCCTGGGAACGGTGGCGATCCTGACCTTCATGGGAAGTTGGAATGACTTCTTTGGCCCATTGCTTTACCTAAATAGGCCGGAGTTATGGACGGTGCAGCTCGGGTTGTACCAATTCCAAACCTCGGTGCCCGGCGAAAACGCCGAGCAAATCTGGGCGGCGATCGCCGTGATCACCATGCCTTTGGTCTTGCTGTATTTCCTCCTGCAGGACCAGTTCATGGCGGCCTTTGCAAACGTACACTTTAAGTAGAGTGGCATATGGATATCAAACGCTGGCCCCTAAGGATTTTCTTCATTGTCGCAGGCCTGTTCGTAGTGAACTATGTGTTTGGTTGGGTCCAGGCCCTACTGCTTGCCAATCGCTACTACACGGACGCCGAAGCCGCTTACACGCGAGGTGATTTTCTTGACGCACTGACCGGTTACAAGGAATTTGACAAGGAGAAGAATAAATATATCCAACACGGCGGCTTTTTGCAGGTGGAGCATATCTGGGAAAACCTCTATGCCTGGCCCCGCCCGGCTGTCTACGATTACGCAAAGGCGCGCGTCGATGAGATTATCCAACAGCGGATAACCATCCCCATGGCTGAGGGCTTCGTCCAGGCCAACATTGGCAAGGTCACGCCCTATCTTGGGATCGTATATCTGCGCCTGGGGGAGTTATATGAGCAGGAAGGCGACCTGGCATCAGCCAAAGACGTGTACGAGCTCATCGTAGAATCATTCCCGAGCCAACCAGACCTGACAGCTAAGGCTCAGGCGCATTTGGATAACATGACAACACCATAGCTTGGCCCTCATCCGGGGATATCTCTGCTCCGCTTGAAGGAGGTGATGACAAAAAATAAGTCCAGCAATGTTGGGCCAATTTTGACGGCGGTTAAAGCTTGTAGAGAAGTGATTCTCTGTTCATGAAGGAGTATTTGATCATGAAAACGTACATTCGATGGCCTAAGAATCTATTGTTGATCCTGGCAACCTTGTCATTTTTCGTCGCACCTGTACAGGCTCAACCTATCCCATCAGCAGGAAAGCCAATTGCTCAAAGCGGCCTGAACATACTACAGTTGTACGCCCGCGACACCTGGCGCTCATTCGAGGCTATGACCTATCCAGAGACCGGCCTGCCCGCCGACAGCGTCAGTGTCGATGGTGTCCGCTCCGGCTTCACCTCGCCCACCAACATAGGTCTGTACATTTGGAGCACGCTGGTCGCCCGCGATCTGCAGATCATCAAACCAGCGCAGGCGCGCCTGCGGATCGGCAAGGTGATGGACATGCTCGAGACCATGGAGCGCCACACCTACAGCGGCATGTATTACAACTGGTACGACCCTGCGACTGGCGCGAAGCTGACCACCTGGCCCCCTACCGGCGATCCGGTTTACCCATTTTTATCCAGTGTGGATAATGGCTGGCTGGCTTCCGCCCTGATTATGCTCACCAACAGCGTTCCGCAGTTGAGCAGACGAGCGCAGACGATCCTGGATGGAATGGACTTCGGTTGCTACTACGACCCGAACGCACGAGGCCCGGATTTTGGCGCCGGCCTGCTGCGCGGCGGTTTCTGGACGGTGGAGGACGCGCCCCCCTGGGCCCAGTCCCCCATAGGCAACTACTGCGGTAAAGGACCGGATGTGATTTACACCGGTCACCACTACGGCACCTTCAACACTGAGCCACGTATCGCCAGTTACATTGGTATTGCCTTGGGCCAGGTGCCGCCGGAGCATTACTTCGCGGGGTGGCGAACTTTCCCGCCAACCTGCGACTGGAGCTGGCCAGAGATGGCGCCCCAGGGCGAAACACGCACATACCTGGGCATCGACGTCTTCGAGGGTCACTATACCTACCGCGGTATGGACATCGTCCCGACCTGGGGTGGAAGTATGTTCGAGGCGCTTATGGTCCCGTTGCTGGTGCCCGAGGAAGAGTGGGGGCCCGAAAGCTGGGGTATCAACCACCCGCTTTATGTGCAGGCGCAGATCGAACACGGCCTGGAGGATGCGCAGTACGGCTACTGGGGATTCTCGCCTTCCAATAACCCGGATGGTGGCTACCGGGAATTCGGCGTGGACCCGCTGGGTATGGATACAAACGGGTATACCACCGATCTAGAGCGCACCTCAGTCGATTACGGCTTCGCCGACCCATCCGGAATAGGGTACTGCCCCGGACGCGAACCGCAGCCTCTGCCAGAACAATATGGGCAAGGGGTGGTAACGCCCCACGCCTCCTTCCTGGCGCTCGAATTCGCACCCAATGCTGCGTTGAAAAACCTCGCCAACCTGCGCCGGGATTTTGAATCCTATTCCTGGGGCGGCTTTTTCGATGCAGTCAACGTCAGTAACGGCGACGTCTCAGCCTACTACCTGGCCCTCGACCAGGGCATGATCATGGCTTCCATCGGCAACGCGCTGCGCAATAACCGGCTGCAGCACTACTTCACCCATGGCGCCATTGAGGAGGCTGTGAAACCGCTGATGGAAATGGAGGAGTTCACCGCCGGACCCTGAGTTTGAACCGCAAACCAAAAGACCTGCCATGTTGCAGCGACCTGGCAGGTCTTTTGGGCTACCTGCCGCTGGATGTTTGCCAGTTGCACTATGAAGAAACCACGTGAGAGCTGGCTTTTTAGGCGATCCTGTTGGGATTGAGGTTAGAACATGGACTCATCTCATTTATTTAAAACGAAATACGGTTATTTCGATAACACTGAACGAGAGTATGTAATCACCGGTTGGGAAACACCCACGCCGTGGGTGAATGTGATTTCTAACGGAGACTACGGTTTGGTCGTCTCTCAGGCAGGCGGGGGTTACTCCTGGCGGTCACACGCCAGCATGAACCGCCTGACCCGCTGGAACCAGGACCTGGTGAGGGACGTAGATGGGCGCTATCTTCACCTGCGCGATGATGAAGAAGCTGCTGGAGACGGTAAACATTTTTGGTCTCTGGCCTGGCAGCCCGTCCAGCCGGAGTACGATTTCTACGAGTGCCGGCATGGCCAGGGTTACTCGGTATTCACGACCCGTTACGCGAATATCGAAACCCGCTGGACCGTCACCGTTTCCCCAAATGCACCACTGGAAATTTGGCTGGTTAGGGTGAGAAACCTGGGCGAGAGTCCGCGCCATCTCAGCTTGTTCAGCTATATGGAGTGGCTGCTTGGCGCGGCTCCCGACTGGCATCGCGAATTTCACAAAACCTTCATTGAGACTTCCTTCGACCAGGAAGCTGGGGTAATCCTGGCGACCAAATGTAACTGGGAGCCGCCGGTCAAAACTCGCTCCCATTGGAACACGGATTGGCCTTACGTGGCCTTCCACGCCGCCTGGCCTGCGCCGGTTGCTTTTGAAACCGACAAGAAGTATTTCTTGGGGCAGTATGGTTCGCCGGCGAAACCGGGCGCGTTGATAGAGGGTAAACTTCAAGGCTCTTCTGGGCGTTGGGGAGATGCCATCGCCAGCCTGCGCGTGACGCTCGACCTGGATGCCGGTGAGGAACGGACGGTGGTCTTTGTGCTGGGTGCGGCGGAAACCCGCCAGGAGGCGATCTCGCTTGCCCGGCGCTTTACTCAACCAGAAGTTGCCGGGCAAGCCCTGGCTCAGTCCCGGGCCGGTTGGCTCGAACGGACGCAGCGCCTTCAAGTCGATACTCCCGATCCCGCTCTGAACCTGATAGCCAATGGCTGGCTCGTCTACCAGGCCATTTCGGGGCGATTGTGGGGTCGCAGCGCCTATTACCAGACCGGTGGGGCAATCGGCTTTCGTGACCAGCTCCAGGACAGCCTGGTTTACCTTCTCCTTGGGCAGCCCGACCAAACCCTGGCGCAGATTCGCCTGCATGCCCGCCACCAGTACGCTGATGGCAGCGTACATCACTGGTGGCATCCGCTGCCAACGATGGGATCCGCCGCTGAAGTCGAGAGCGGCGTGCGAACCAAGATCAGCGACAACCGTCTGTGGTTGTGTTACGTCCTGGCGCGCTATCTGGAAGAAACGGCAGACTACGCCGCCCTCGAACTGGCCGAAACATTCGTTGATGATCCGACCCCGGCCAGCCTGTGGATGCACTGCCGCCGTGCCCTCGATCTGGCATTGAGCCAGCTCAGCCCGCGCGGCCTGCCCCTGATTGGCGGAGGAGACTGGAACGATGGTCTCAATGCGGTGGGCGTGGACGGCCGGGGCGAGAGCGTCTGGCTTGGCCACTTCCTGTACGGCCTGCTCATCTCCTACGCCGAATTCGCTGACCACCGGGGAGAAGTTTCCCTGGCGCAGCGCTATCGCGACGAAGCTGCCGCATTGAACGAGAAAATCAACCAGATTGCCTGGGATGGAGAGTGGTACTGGCGCGCCTCAACCGACAGCGGAATGCTGCTCGGCAGTCATGAAAATGCCGATGGCAAAATTTTTCTCAATGCTCAGACCTGGTCTGTATTGAGTGGAATGGCAACACCAGAACGCTCCGAACAGGCCATGCAGTCGGCGCGCAAACATCTATATACACCATACGGAGCTCTATTACTGGCGCCCGCCTATTCCCGGCCTGATCCAGATATCGGCTATCTTACCCGCTACGCGTCCGGCCTGCGCGAAAACGGCGGGGTGTACGCACACGCGGCCTGCTGGGCGGTATTGGCTGAGCGAAAGCTGCACGGCGTGCAATCTGCCTACGATCTCTGGCGCAGCTTCTGCCCGGCAGTTCGCGGCCAGGAGCCGGATGCTTACATGGCCGAACCCTATGTGATGCCTGGCAATATTGATGGTCCGGCTTCTCCCTTTGCAGGGCGAGGCGGTTGGACGTGGTACACCGGTTCGGCGGCGTGGTATTTGCGCGCATTGATCGAAGGCGTGCTTGGGGTTGAGGCGAGCATGGAAGGGCTGCGTATTCAAGCTGCACTCCCTGCTGGCTGGGACGGCTACCGCGTCAATCGCACCTTTCGCGGCGTGGTTTATGATATCCAAGTCAAGCGCGCCTCCTCCGCCGAATCAACCGGCTGCACAATCGACGGCCAACCCTGGCTGGGTGAGACCTTGCCTATTCTGGAGCCTGGAACTACGCACCGGGTGGTGTATATGTGCCATTAGGCGCATGATGAAAGGCCATTTGATGTTTCCAACCTCGCCGGGCAAGCCTCTAACCCTCAACGATTACGAACACCATCTCATCTTCGACAACAGCCTGACCGGCGGTGGCTATTTCTTCAGTCACGCCGCCCCAATCGCCCCCAGCCGGTTAGAAGTGATCGATGGCAAGATACCGGTCGCTGTCGATCGATTTTTCAGCCCTCCAAACAGCCTCCGGCTATCATGGCAGTCCCAAACAGGTGGGGATTGGGTGGCTGAGCTGCGGACCGAAACCTGGCTCAGCAAGCCCCGCCGCCTCTGTGGCGATACCCTGGCATTCTGGTGTTACACGGAAGAAGAACTCCCTGCCCGCCTTCTGCCGATGATTGGTCTTAAGATCAAGCATGGTCCCTGCAGCTTGCCGATGCAAATTGACGGCAGCACCCCAGACTTGCCGGCTCGGCGCTGGTTTCAGATCAAAATTCCGCTGGAAGCCTTTCCCAATGGGACCGCCGAGTTCGATTTCACCCGGATCGAAAAAGTCGTTTTCACCCAGGGCATCGACGACGGCGCCCCACACACCCTGTATATTGATGAAGTCAAGCTTTTGCACTCTTCTATGAGTGGGAATTGTCAACCTCCTGGTGGATTGACAGCGGTCGCCTACGATCGACACATCGATCTGAGCTGGTCCGAGGTAATCGATCCGGCGGTGCAGTATATCCTGATCTACCGATCGGAGGACGGGCAAAACTTTCTGCCAATCGGAACACAAAACCGGAACTTAACTCGCTTCAGCGATTACGTGGGATCGACACGCAAAACACTCTTATATAGAATTGCATCTGTCAGTTACGATTACACCGAGTCCCCTGTCTCTGAGACAATCTCGACTGCCACACATCCGCTGTCTGACGACGAGCTGTTGACCATGGTGCAGGAAGCATGTTTCCGATATTACTGGGAAAGCGCTCACCCAGACGCGGGACTGGCATTGGAAAGCGTGCCTGGAGACAGGCACCTTGTCGCGCTTGGCGCCTCAGGCTTTGGCGTCCTGGCGATGATCGCCGCGGTGGCACGCAGCTTTATCTCAAGGGAGGCCGCTGCCGCACGCTTGCTCCAGATCGTTGGATTCCTGGAAAATGCCGACCGCTTTCACGGCGCCTGGCCCCATTTCCTGGACGGGCGCACCGGAAAAACAATCCCCTTATTCGGGAAATACGACAACGGGGGTGATCTGGTCGAAACGGCGTTCATGGTGCAAGGGCTGCTCGCAGCCCGCCAATATTTCGACCGGGATGATGAGGCAGAATTACAGATCCGTTCCCGAATCACCAGACTGTGGGAAGCCGTAGAGTGGGATTGGTACCGCCAATCGCCCGAAAGTGATTTCCTGTACTGGCATTGGTCGCCGGATCACGGCTGGCATATCGAGCATCCCTTAGTTGGCTGGAACGAAACCATGATTGCTTACCTGCTTGCCATCGCCTCACCCACACACCCGGTTCCAGCCTCTTTGTATTACTCCGGTTGGGCGTCATCGTCGGAAACCGCCCAACGCTACCGCCAAACCTGGGGCAAAACCACGCACGGAGATCACTACCAAAACGGTCACACGTATTACGGCATTCCTCTGCCCGTAGGCGTTGGCACTGGCGGCCCGCTCTTTTTCACGCACTACTCGTTCCTGGGTTTCGATCCCCGCAGCAAGCACGACAGGTTCGCCAACTATTATGAAAACAACCAGGCGCTTGCGAAAATCAATCGCGCTTACTGCGTCGAAAACCCCGGTAAGCATCTCGATTATAGTGAAAGTTTCTGGGGATTGTCAGCCAGTCACGACCACACAGGCTACCTGGCACATGAGCCCAGCCCGCGGGCAGATAACGGAACGATCACTCCTACGGCTGCCCTGGCCTCATTTCCATACACCCCGGACGAGTCGCTGGCGGCATTAAAACATTTCTACTTGAACCTGGGAGACAAAATGTGGGGGATATACGGCTTCAGAGATGCCTACAACCCATCGGTCAACTACGTTTCGAATATCTATATGGGCTTGAACCAGGCTCCGATTACAGTCATGATCGAAAACCACCGCAGCGGCTTGCTGTGGAGTCTGTTTATGGCTAATCCCGAAATCAGGATCATGCTGGATCGGATCGGATTCGAGTCCGATTAAACCGTAAGTTAACCAAATCAGAGCAGGAGAATTAATGCGTGATGGATCATGATGTCCAGGGAGTGTATTTTTCCAAAAAACGGTATGTGGGGCATCCGCTCCCAACCTTCGATGCCACAAAGCACTTACTGCCAGCCCCTGTTTACGAAGACAATCCCCTCTGGATAGAAGCATACTGGAAAGCCTGGGAATTGGCATTCAAGAATTTTTATGAGCCGGCAGAAGGATCGGGCTTTGTGTCCCAATTCCTGGATCATTCCTTTAATGCGAATATTTTCTTCTGGGATACAGCGATTCAGACGATGTTCTTGAATGTAGCGCATCCATTAGTTCCCGGAATTTCAGCGCTGGATAACTTCTATGCCAAGCAGTATTCAACGGGGGAGATTTGCCGGGAAATAAACCGCAATACAGGGGTAGATCTTGAATATTGGGTAAACCGCGAGCATGCCCAATTATTCAGCCGGTGGGGATTCGAAGATTATTGGAATCCTGCTCGCACCGAGATCGTTTATAAAGGCAGGGAAGCACCCGTCCCAAATCCAAATTTGACGCTGGATGCTTTGAACAACCCAATCGCCGCCTGGGCGGAAACGGAGAGCTACCGGTGGACGGGTGATCAAGAGCGCCTGTCTATCGTGAGAGAGCCTTTAATCCACTATTACGCGGCATTACAGAAGTACATCCGCCAGGGCAATGGACTGTACATGACGGATTGGGCCAGCCAGGACAACTCTCCTAGAAATCCGTTCCTGAGATCAGGTGGAACCGCGATAGACACATCCTCACAGATGGTTTTGTTTGCGAAAAATTTGGCTGATATCTCTAGGATTTTGGGTTTTGAGCAAGATGCTGAAAAATTCATGCGTGACGCAAGTGAATTGGCGGCTCTGGTGAATGAAAAAATGTGGAACGAGGCGCGGAATTTCTACTTTGACCTTACGATAGACGAAACCCTTGCCCCGATCAAAACCATCTGTGCATTTTGGACGTTCGTCTCCGGCGCTGCCACATCTGAAAGAGCCGAGGCCCTTGTGGGACACTTAAAGAGCCCAGAAACATTTGGTAGACTGCATCCTGTTCCGTCACTCGCGGCAGATGAGAAGGAATACTTTCCCCAAGGAGGCTATTCGTCCGGGGCAGTTTGGCCCCCTACCAACCTCATGGTGATCAAAGGATTAGAACGTTTTGGCTATGATGACCTGGCGCGGGGAATCGCTTTGAAGCATCTCGATGCAGTTGCCCAGGTTTACCGGCAGACGGGTACTTTCTGGGAGAACTACGCTGCGGATTTTATTAAAGAAGGGATAAACGTCCACGGAGAGCCGGTAGTAAAGGATATGGTGGGGTGGGGTGGAGTCGCTCCTATCCTTCTTTTCATCGAGTATGCTATCGGATTGAGGCCCAATGCGCCCGACAACCAGCTCTCCTGGAAGATTTCCACCCATGCGCGCTCTGGATGTGAAAGGTTTAGATTCAACAGTCATGTCATCGATTTGATTGCCGAGCCATCCGCACCGGATACCATGAAGATTACCGTTCAATCTGATGGCGAGTTTATGCTGAAAATAACTTACGGCGAGCGGGAAGGAGACCATCTCGTGCAAAAAGGGCAAAACATATTTTTTGTTTAGAGTAAATATCTGGTCATGCAGAAGATGAATTCGCGAGAACGAGTACTGGCAGCCATTAACCATCGAGAACCCGACCGGGTGCCCTTCGATCTGGGTGGCACCGTGGTGACGGGTATTCAAGCCCGAGCGTACAGCCGGCTGCGCGACTACCTGGGACTTCCAAAAGCAGAGATCCAGATCATCGATCTCCTCCAACAATTAGCCCAGGTGGACGATGATGTCATGGAATCTTTGGGCGTAGATGTGCGCAGTGTTTCTACACGCTCGACGGCAAATTTTAAGTTGGAGGTCAAAGACACCCCAGATCAAAGGTATTCATATTTTTACGATGAGTACCAGATAGGATGGCGCATGCCGAAGGACGGCGGCTTGTACTATGACATGTTCGACCATCCCATTTCTGGATCAATTACAGAGCAGGATATCGACCATTACCATCTTCCTGATCCGTTAGACCCGGCGCGTTTTATTGGGCTGCGGGATGCGGCGCTAAAAGTGCTGGATATCGAAAAACGCGCCCTGATCATTGGCAATATTTCTGCGGGCATCTTTGAATTATTGACCTGGACGCGTGGTTTCCAGGATGCCTACGCGGACTGGGCTGCTCAGCCTGCAATGGCAAAGAAATTACTGGTCAGGTTCATGGATATGCAGCTGGCATTCTGGGAAAAGATGTTTGATACGATGAAAGGCATCCCGATCGATGTAGTTCAGATGGCGGATGACATGGCCGGGCAGAACGGCTTGCTGATTTCTCCGCGCTCATACCGCAGTCTGCTAAAACCGCTGCACAAAGAGATGTTTGATTTCATCCACGCGAAGTCGGAAGCCAAGATATTTTTTCATTCATGCGGATCCATCCGCCCGCTCATCCCGGATTTAATTGAAATTGGGGTGGAAATCCTGAACCCGGTTCAGGTCAATGCAGCCAACATGGACTCGGCGGAGCTAAAACACGAATTTGGGAAAGACCTGACTTTCTGGGGCGGCGGCGTCGACACCCAAACTGCCTTTGACGAGTATCACACACCAGAAGAGGTGCGCCGCGACGTGCGCAAACGCCTGGA
>JBGSTO010000106.1:0-1867 GCA_041736465.1 Anaerolineales bacterium
AAGACCAATGCCGCCACCCCAAAGCCAATAATTACCAGCCCCGCAAGCCGGTTGATCCAGCGCAATGTACCGGTGGTGACCTTCGCGCGCAGCAGGCTCACCCCGCCAGAGAGCAGCAACCACCAGGCAGCCGAGCCGGAGAACACCCCCAGCACCAATATCCCTGCTGAAAGTGAGTCACCGCCGGTTTCCGCCAACCCCAGCCCGGCGAAGATCGCCACAAAGGATAGGATGGTCAGCGGATTGGTCAGGGTGAGCAGCAAGGTAGAGAGATACGCTCCCCACAGCCCGCGGGAGGTCGTTTTGGCGGCCTGTCCGGCCTCGCTGGCTGGCGCACTCAGGAAAGTCTTCACGCCAAGGTAGAACAGGAACAGGCCGCCGCCCAGGCGTAACCAACTCTGCTGGCTGACCAGGAAATCCGCCACCAGGGTCAGCCCAAGGCCAGCCAGGCTGCCGTAAAAAGCATCCGCCGTAGCCGCCCCCAAACCCGAAACCAGCCCTGCCAGCCGTCCATCTGCCAGGGTGCGCCGGATGCATAGAACCCCAATCGGCCCGACCGGGGCAGCGATGGAAAAGCCGATGAGCAGCCCCCGCAAGAAAAAAACAGGCTCCATGCTCACTCGCCCTGGGGGAAGGGATGCAGCACGGCCAGCGCTTTACCCGCAGCGAACTTCACCAGTTCTTCTCGCGTGTAGCGTAATGGAAAGCCCTCCAGCCGCATGATCAACCCAACCATGTGCGGGTGGCGCTGAAGGCGCAGCGCCAGGAAATCAGCAATGCGCGTGGGATCAGTAACCGCCTCAGCCTGCGCAGCGAACTGCTTCCCATGCACCAGCACTTCTACCCGCGGATTCGCCTGCAGGTTGCGGAACCAGTCCGCCCGCGGGCCGCGGGCGGAGGCGATGTAGAAATCCTCACCGACTTGCTCGTACTGCAGCGGCGTCTGCCGCAGCAGGCCTGACTTGCGCCCAGTGGTAGTCAGCACCAGCACTACCCCGGCAGGCCCGCGCCCCGCAGCGACCAGGCGGATAACCCGGTTGCTCATATGCCGCATGAGGCGCCAGATCCAATTTGTCTTGCGTGTGGGTTTACTCATAACTGTACCGCGTTAACCATCTTACTATAGCACAGGTCCAGAAAAGGGGGCGATACCATTTTCCTCCTGCAATGATCGAAAGCTGAAAAAAAATCAATTCGCCGGCTCAGGCAGGTACTCGCGCATCACTACCCTGTACGCCGGCTGGTACCTATCCCGGTAAACCGCACTGTGATACGCCGCCGGGTATCCGGCTCCAGCCATCGTGTCGAGAAATGAGTTCATCTCGTCTTCGGAGAAAGCCAATCCGCCCTCCGTAGCCAGCTCCACCGCCCAGGCAGTGTACTGCTGCAGCACCTGGCGCGTCCCTCGCCACGTCGCCGCCGTGCGTAGAAAAGCCTGCAGCACCCCCTCCATGTTTCCGCCAACCGCAAAATATGGCCGTAAATTTACCCTCACCAACCTGCAATCCGGCGAAATACCTTCGATCGGAAGGTCTTCTGGACCGGAGTCCAGCATGGCCACCTCGTCCTCCAACCACCGGCGTGCCGCTGCCTCACCGGGTGCAGCATGCTCGCTGCCCAGCGCGGCCTGGAAGGCCAGCTTATAGACATCCTGAAGCTGCCATAACGGGCGTAACGCCTCCTGCTCAAGCAGAATGCGTCTCCACGCGTCTCGTTCCGCAGCACTCGCCTTATCCACCGGTTGTCTTCCCCTGTTCCTGTGCCTCCAACAGGTCAATATACGCCCCGGTGATCAAGCCATCCTTGCGGATGTCCAATGCATGCATCAGCGCCTGAGCCACCTGCACCCCCTCCGCCACGGATTGCC
>JBGSTO010000128.1:0-2123 GCA_041736465.1 Anaerolineales bacterium
AAAAAGGAGAAATAACATGACCTCGAACACCGAATATGCACTCACGATGAAAAGCACCAAAAGCGCGCTCAGCCGGCTAGCCGGCGCCAGCCTGCTAGCGATGCTTGCCGCCACCGCAGCCAACCTTGGCCTGTACTCCGCAGCCGGCATCCTGTTCCCTGAAGTCACCGCCTGGAGCGGAGCTGGTGCGGGGCAAATTGCCGGAGCCAACTTCGTCTATCTATTCATCGCCGCCGTCGCTTTTGCGATCATCGCCCGCGTCTCGCCTCGCCCGGCGCGCCACTACCTGATATTTGCTACAGCCAGCCTGCTGCTGTCCATGGCAATGCCCATATCTGCCGGCTTCGGCTACGGCCCGCCCGGAACGCCGCCGGCTGGCGCAGCGACAGTCGTCACGCTGAGCCTGATGCACATCGTATCCTACGCCATCAGCGTGCCCCTGTTCATCCGCACGCTGCGCGACTGATAGCGCCTGAGCAATGGGCGCGGGCGCATTCCGCACCCATTACTCTCAAACGCATTTTCAATTTTCTAAATCAGGAGATCGGAAACAATGAACGAGCTATATCTGGTACGAATTTTCGCTTATTCGCTCTTGCCCCTGCTCCTGGCAGCAGGTCATCTACTGCTCGACCGGCAGGCTCGCACCCCGGCGCGGCGCATCGAGCTGTTCATCGTTTACCTGCTGGCAATCAGTGTCGGCGCTAACGGCATCAGCGGGGCTTTCGGGCACCTCTTTCTGTCCGACTTGATCGCCGAGGCGGTGGGCTGGCCCACCGGCAGCCCTTTTCAATTAGAGATGGGCTTTGCCAATCTGCTGGTCGGCGTGATGGGCTTGATGGCGGTCGGCCGCCGCGACGGGTTCCGCACTGCCGCCATTCTTGCCACTACCATCCTCGGTCTGGGCGCCACCGCCGTGCACCTGTGGGACATCGCCGCAACCGGCAACCTGGCGCCTGGCAACACCATTCAAAATATCGGCAACCTGCTGGACCCGGCGCTCTTGATCGGTTTGAGCTGGTTGGCGTCTCGCAGCGCTGACGCCGACGCGGAAAGCCCAGCCTTCCTGCACTGGCAGATGCGCCTGCAGCCGGTTGCTGGCATGGCTGCCATCGGCGTCGGTGCCGGGTTTGGCATCGGCTACGCTGCCGGCGGGCTGCTGCTTTGGACAGTACTCGGGGCTCTGCTGGGTGTGGGTGTTGGGACTGCCATCAGCCTGCGCACTGCGCATGGACAGAATGCCCTCGTTGAAGAACGCAGCTGAACGATACCTGGAGGCACATGATGAGCACACTTGGATGGATCCACACTATCTTCGGCCTGGCAGCCTTGCTGGCAGGCACAGCCGTGGTCTTGATCCGCAAAGGCACACGCTGGCACCGCACCCTAGGTCACGTCTACCTGACCTCGATGGTCAGCCTCAATGCAACCGGGCTGTTTATCTACAATCTCTACGGGCATTTCGGTCCATTTCACTGGATGGCGATCAGCAGCCTGATCATCCTGGTTGCCGGCATGCTCCCCGTCTTCACCAGGCGACCGAAAGGGCGCTGGTTGGAGGTTCACGCCGTCTTCATCAATATTTCTTTCATCGGGCTGGTCGCGGCTACCGCGGCGGAGATCACCAGCCGCATTCCCGCTTTCGAAGCGGCGTTCGGCCCGGTTGTTGGACTCACCAGCGCTCTGGTGATCGCAAGCGGCGCGGCGCTGATGCGCCGCCACATGCCGCAGAGCCTGCGCCGCACACCAGCCCGTTTCCAACAATCACGCTAAATCAGGATGTCAATATGACAGCATACTCGCATGAATCCGCAGCGGCGCGGCCGCTGGATTGGCCCATCGTTTCCTTCTTTGTCCTGGCTTATGCCATCGCCTGGGGCGCCTTCGGCCTGCTGGCGCTCATCGCCCGCCAATCCGGGCTGGAGAGCGCCCAGGCGCTGCTGGCAATGGGCGAAGCATTCCAGTTCGAGGGCGCCAGCCTGAGCGTTCCATACGGACTGGTTTATCTACTGACGCGGCTGGCGGATTTCGCCTTCTCGATCGCCGGGGTGGTGATGATCGCCCTCACCGCGGGCCGCTCCGGACTGCGCGGGCTGTGGCAGCGGCTGCTGCGCTGGCGGACC
>JBGSTO010000286.1:0-11530 GCA_041736465.1 Anaerolineales bacterium
ACCTGGGGAATCGTTCCGATCGGGCAGTCTCCTGGCGCTGTCAGGGTTACAAAGCTGAATACCGGTGAATAAGCGCTCTCCCCGCAGGCATTGGTCGATTTCACACGCCAGTAATAGCGCATATTGGAGGTCAGATCACCGGCCGCCGTATATGTCGTGGTGATCAATCCGTTTGCAGAAAGCACAAGGCTGGAGAAGCCTGGGTCGATGGCGACTTCCAAACCATAGCTGCCTGCCTGAATTGGAGCGCTCCAGGAAAAACTCGGCTTCAGGCTGACCCCTGTCTGGTTGTCGAGCGGGGTCAGGGGAACCGGCGCAAGCGGCGCGGCATCGAATACATCCAGGGCAACTGTAGCAGTGTGCGTATGGGTGGCGCTCACTCCCGACAGGATGATATCGTATCTGCCCGGTGATACCGCAGATGTATTTCCAATGGTCAGTAAGCTGCTGCCTGGCGGGGTGACTGGATTGGAAGCGAACAGGGTGCTGAAGGGAGCGGAGGGTAATGAGCTGGCGCTCAAGGTCACCGCTTCGTCGAAGTTCATTACCTGCCCTACAGTGATATCGTAATCCACCTGCTGCGGGCTGCACACCGCCTGGCTTTCCGGCGAAGCCGAGATGGTGAAGTTCGGATTCTGAATGCAGTTATAACAAACCAGGGCAAAGTTTTGATCGCTGGTATCCCCGTTGTAGAGCACCCCGTCTCCTGCGATTTGGGTTGCCCTCACGGTGATCACAAAATCTCCACTCGGGTTTTGCAGGTAAACGTTTTCCAGGTTATTCAACGCGTCGTATGCGCCGCCTGCCGTCGACCAGCCGCTGCCAAAATGATTGCCATAGAAAATGCTGCCGCCTACCTGCACGCTCAAGTCAAGGTCGTTGACCAGCGCGGGGTTAGCACCCACTGCGCCGGGCGCGTCGGACCATGCCAGGGTAATTTTCAATGGTTTTGCCGGATCCGCAGCGCTCAGATTCAGGCTCCAGGTTTCCCCGCTGTTTTGAAGGATCGTTTCCTGGTCGAAGTACAGCATAGCGGTGCTATTGGCGATGATATTTGGCAGGTGCACTCGCCCCCAGCCTTCGTTGTTATTAGGTATATCTGGAGTACCCACATCGACTGCACCATTGACCAGCAGCGCTTTTGCCATCGCCGGGCTTGGGTTGGCGCCGGCGTTGAAATTTCGCCACCACTCTGTCAGCAGGATCACGGCGCCAGAAGCATGCGGTGAAGCCATGCTGGTGCCTGAGCAAAATGCATACAGGCCGTCTGTATCCGAGATCGCGGTAGCACATTGTCCGCCGTCATCATTGCGCGTGGACGCGATCTGCTCACCGGGGATGATAATTGTAGGAGCATAGCGTCCATCCACAGCCGGGCCGCGGCTGGAAAAACTCGATATCTGATCGATGCTGCCGGCGCGATAATTCAGGCTGCTGCCGATGACGATCATGTTCTTGGCTTCTTTGGGCGCCGTCAGCGTGGATGGATTCGGGCCGGAATTCCCGGCGGAAAACACCTCGATGAAAGGTTCAGCGACAAGGGTGGTGTCAAAATTGCCGTCCAAAACCATCAGATCGTGTGTGCGCTCAGATGCCTGGTAACCGTGGGCAATCCCCTCGCCGGTCGTCCAAGAATTGTTGCCGCCAACCGCCCCTCCCAACAAAGCCACCCTGCTGTGCTCTTGCCAGCCGCCAGTTGGAGGCCAGGCAGATCCGGACAGGGAATTCATGGCGTAAATACCGGTTCCAGGTGCAATCCCCAAACCATACAGATAGCCGGATGGATCAGCGAATCCCGCAGCAGCGTTTCCAGCCACAATTCCCGTCACATGAGTGCCATGCCCGCCGCTGGGGCAATCGCTGCCAGGCTGCCCCGGGTAAACGCACGCGCCGGGGAAATTATAGCCGCCCGCGATGTGTGAACTCAGGTCGGGATGATCGTAATCCACGCCGGTGTCGATGATGCTCCAGATCACACCACTGCCGCTTAGACCCACTGAGTTCAACCAGTTCTGGTACCCGGGAACCGGCACGCCGGCAGTGTAATTGCCGGCAGAAATCTGCGCCGACATTTCGTCCTCAAGCACTGGTTCTGGATGGGCATACCCCACCCACAGGACCGTGGGAAGCTGCGTAAGACTGATTAATGCCTTGGCATCGATTTCGAATATAGCCTGGAAGAATGCTTGATCTGGCTGAACAGGGAAGGCGGAAATTAAGCGCCCTCCCAAAGATTCGATGGCAGACAAGGTTTCTTTAACCGCACCATCGTTATAAAAGAACACCGCTACATTCTGGATGATACCGGTGCGGTTTTCCAGGTCTGCATTCAGCTTATAGGCAGGATGGACGGCACCGAGCCAGCGAACACTTTCCAGTTGATCAATTCGTTCTGTCTGCTCAGGGGTAGCCCATATAAGATACGTATGCTGGGGATAATACTGTAAGACGCGTGCTCCCGACTGATCGAGCTGCTGCAGCCACGCCTCCATTGCCGGACCAACCAGCTGCACCAGGCGGAAACCACTCTCGGCTGAAACCGCGTCGGTTCCATCGCTGCGCAGGCCGGCTGGCAAGACCGGTTCTCCCTCCAGAAGCGGGTCGAAGCGATATCCCATAATCGCCACATCCCCGCCTTGAGGCACGATCTCAATTTCATTTGATATCGTTTCAGGAAGCCGGGTGAATTCTGTCTCTGCCAGCTCGACCCAATAATAGGAGCCGTAATCGATCAAGTGAATGGGTCGGATTCCCGCCTGGAGAATCGGCGCTAAAGCCTGTGCAGGAATGCGCAGAAAGCGCCGTCCGGAGGCTGCGGCGTTGGAGATGCTCGTTCCCCAAAACAAATTCGAAATGATAAAAATCCCCAGGGTGAACCAGCGGAAAACGAGTGCAACAGCCGAGGCGGCTTGCTTCATAGCGGCTCCGTTTTATTTGTATTGCGAATGGTAACACTTACTGCCCTAGATTATACTTCGCAATATCGCATAATTTGATATCAATTATTGGATTTGATCGAACAAACTCCACGCCTCTCTTGCTGCCCTGAGCAGGGAAAAACTCAACCCTCACCGATTGCCCTTAGCTCGGATTCCACCATAATCTCTACCAAACCATCGAAGCTGGTGGTGGCTTCCCAGCCCATTTCTTTATGTGCCCTCTCCGGGTTTCCCACCAGCAGGTCCACTTCCGCCGGTCGCATGAAAGCCGGGTCCTGCACGACGAATTGGCGGTAATCCAGTCCCACGTACTTGAAAGCCAGCTCGGCAAATTGCTGCACCGAGTGGGTCTTGCCGGTCGCCAGCACGTAATCCTGAGGGATTTCCTGCTGCAGCATCATCCACATGCCGCGCACATAATCTGCCGTAAACCCCCAGTCTCTTTGAGCATCCAGGTTTCCCAGGCGCAGCTCTTTCTGCAGGCCGCGTGCGATGCGTGCTGCGCCGCGGGCAATTTTGCGGGTGACGAATTCGTGCCCGCGCCGCGGGCTTTCGTGGTTGAAACAAATCCCAGATACCGCGTACAGGTTGTAGCTCTCGCGATAATTGACCGTGATCCAGTGCCCGTACACCTTGGCGACCCCGTATGGACTGCGCGGGTAGAAGGGCGTCTCCTCATCTTGCGGAACTTCGCGCACTTTGCCGAACATCTCGCTGGAGCTGGCCTGATAAAAGCGAATATCGGGATCTACCAGGCGGATCGAGTCCAGCAACCGCGTGACTCCTAAGGCAGTTACCTCACCGGTAAATACCGGCTGAGACCAGGAGGTTTGCACAAAAGACTGCGCCGCCAGGTTATACACCTCGTTTGGACGGTAGCGCTCCAGGATATCGATCAGAGAAGCCTGGTCCAATAGATCACCGGAAGCGATTTCGACCTGCTCCTGGATGTGCTGGATACGTTCAAAGTTTGTGGTGCTGGAACGCCGTACCATGCCGATGACGACATAGCCCTTCTCCAGCAGTAATTCGGCCAGGTAAGAACCATCCTGCCCGGTAATCCCCGTGATCAGTGCCCGTTTTGCCGTCATTCCTTACCTCCATCAATATACTGTGGGGTAAAGATATCACACCTGCTCAGGAATGTCTGCTAATTGACTTAGCAGAATGTATAATGCGAGCAGCATGCAAGAGACTATCGGTAAACGCATTGCGCGCCTGCGCCAGCAAAACGGTTGGACCCAACAGGATCTGGCAAACCGGTTGGCGATATCCCGGGTTGCCATCTCACACATCGAGATGGATTTGACACTGCCTGGCGAGCGAACGATCACCCTGCTGGCAGGGCTGTTAAAGCTTTCCCCCCATCGCCTGGTCGATGGCAGCGATTATCCAGCAGCAAAAACCGATCGTCTACCCCACGTGACCTCAAGCTACACTCCTTTGGAGCTGGATGTGGCGTTAATGAACAAAGACATTCAATGGTTAAACGTTCTGAAGGAGATCGCCAGCAGTCCCGAGGTCTACACCCGGCTGCGCACCAGAATCCTGGCAGAGTGGCGTTTACGGCTTGACAATTGGTCGCAAGAATGGATGGACGGCCACGAGCAAGGCATTCTGGCACAGGCCCGTCGCTGCCTGGATGCCGAAGAACAGATCCATTAAAGCCAGAGCTGGATCTTGCCGTTTTCAGAGAGCGCTTCGGTCAGATCGTCCCCGTTGGCAACTTTGCACAGCGGCACACCCATCATCTCCAGATTGGCTGAAACCTTTTCAATTCTACCGTTCCCCCCAAATGTAACCGCGTCTAACAGGATCACCACCGGGCGCATGCCCCTGCGCATCAGCAGCTCGCAGGTCAACGGCACACCATCGCCCAGATCTGGTGTAATCAGGATCGCCGTGCTGCCGCGCGGCAGGCTGCGGATCTCAGCATCAACCAGGCCTTGCAGCGGAAGCCTGCCTTCGGCATGCAGCAGTGCCAGAGATTCGAGGATTTTGCCCAGCTGGCGCCCGCCGCGTTCCGCCGGTAGAACGCGAAAATTTCGTCCCGAAGACACCAACCCTACAATCCTGCCGCGCTGAAGATAGTAGCGCGATAAAGAAGCAGCAATGCTGACAGCATACTCCTCGGTGGCAGGTGGGAGTGGAATTTTTACGGATGGTCGCCACATCTCACGTTCGTTTAATCTCGCCGGTTCTGCCGGGATTTCGCAGTGCACACTGCGGTTTGCATCAACGAAAATCCATACCTCAGCCATCGGATCTAGCTCGAATTCTTTGACCATGAACCGGTTCCGGCGGGCAGTGCTCAGCCAATGGATGCGGTTCAACGGGTCTCCCGGGGCGTATTCCCGGACTCCAGCAGCATTCGCAGTAATTTGTTGAGTCCGCCTGCGCAGCGCCTCGCCTCCGGAAAGCCAACCGATAGGACTTGGAAAGGCGCGCACATCCACCATCATTGGGTAGACCAGGAGGGATTCCTGTGCCGGAACGCTCAAGCTGGTCAGGAATAAACCGAATAAATCTCCCGAAGCCAGGGTGGTTGGTCCCAGGTGAAAAACCCCACGCTGCAGCAGGCGCGTGCGCACCAGGTAGGAGCGCCCCTCGCCGCCGCCGATCATGCTGAGCACCTGTGAGCCTCGCGAACCTGGCAGCGCCGATTCGTCTTTTACCTCGACCCACAGCTTGGGCCAGCGGGTATGATTGAGCACCTCGATCCGTTCTTCAAAGATCTGCCCCACCTGAGAACGTAGAAAACGCGCGGTTCGCTTCACCTCCAGGCCGCGCAGCGACAGCCGTGCAAGCACCCAGCTGCCGGTATACAACAGGATCCAGACGTATGCCAGACGGTAGTAGAAAGGCGAACCAAATACCACGCCTGCCAGCAGGCTGGCTACCAGGAGGAGCAGAACGACCCGCTGGGCGGCGTTCATCCAGTTCGTCTCTCACCTGTCAGGTCGCCACCAGGCACCGGCACACCGCTGGCGATTTCGCGCACGATCTCATCGGAGTTAAGGTCACGCAGGCGCGCCGCAGGCCCCAGGATCAAGCGGTGCCCGAAGGTAGACCCTACCAGCGCCTTGACATCGTCAGGTAGGATGTACTCCCTGCCTCGCATCGCGGCGCGCGCCTGTGCTGTACGATACAACGCAAGGCTGCCGCGCGGGCTCGCGCCGAGATAAACATCGGGATGCTCGCGTGTCTGGCGGGCTAGAGAGACAATATATCGCTTTATTGCCGGCGCCGCATAAACGCCCTTTACCGCTTCCTGCATAGAGGTTAGTTCTTCAGCAGTCACAGATTGTTCCAAATCATCCAGTGGATGCTGGAACTGCTGGCGCTCCAATACCTTGACCTCATCCTCCGCTCCGGGGTATCCCAGGCGCACCCGGATCATAAACCTGTCAAGCTGCGCCTCAGGCAAGGGGAAAGTACCTTCGTACTCGATTGGGTTCTGAGTTGCCAGCACCATGAACGGCCGCGGCAGGATGTGCGTGATCCCATCTACAGTTACCTGCCGCTCTTCCATCGCCTCCAGCAGGGCAGCCTGTGTCTTGGGTGTGGCGCGGTTGATTTCATCTGCCAGCACAATTTGCGCCATGATCGGACCGGAACGGAACTCGAACTCCCTGCTGACCTGATTAAAAATCGACACACCGGTCACATCGCTGGGAAGCATGTCGGGTGTGAATTGGATGCGGCTGAAACTGCAGCCCAAGGAACGGGCAAGGCTGCGAGCGAGCACGGTTTTGCCCACACCCGGTACGTCCTCGATCAGCATATGCCCCTGGCAAAGCAAGCCGATGACAACCAGTTCAACCGCGTCACGCTTGCCGACGATCACTTTTTCAATATTCGCAATTACGCGTTCTGAAAAATCTTGGATATCCTTCATGACCAAACGCTCCCAATGGAATTTCTTTTATTGTACTTATGGTTAGATTGTTATGGATACGTTCTTCAAAGGTTTCCGGTTTTGAATAAAAACAGATTCAAAACCAACCATAATGGGCTGTAGTTGAGCACCCGTTTCACCCGGTAGCGAGCTGCAAACAGCAGCACTGCCAGCACCAATCCGCAGGAAAAACGCGTCAGCCCTCCGGTTTCCCGGAAGGTGGAGAAGGGCAGGAATACGATTAGCAGCGAATTGAGCAACAAGCTCAATACTACCACATTGATCTGCTTTTCCTTGATTTTTTTCAGCGCAGCTCCTATTCCCCATAGTGACGGTAATACAATGCTGGGGCCAAAAACAACCAGGATGGCCGCCAGGTAAACCAGGTTTTCCATTCCGATGCGCCATAAGCCCATGAAGGGAATGATCTCGAAGGGAGTCGCCATCGCCCCACCGGAGCCAATCCCAGGCGATCCAAAAACTGACCACAGCCAGGTTTGGAAGATCAGATACGGAAGCACAGCGACCAAAGTCAACCCGGCAGCATCTCGCCAGCGTTTCTCCATCACGGCAGCCAGACCGGCTGCTGCCACGAAGGGCAGGGTCACTTCTTTGGCGAACAGCGCCAGGGCAAATAATCCCCAGCTCAACCAGTTTTTTGCGCGCAGGTCTGCCAGCAGCGCTCCTGCGACCAAAGCGTATGCCAGCGGTTCAGGCAGATCCAACCGCACCGCCAACCCAAACCCAACCCACAGACCATAACCCAGGGCGTAGGCAGGGTTGACGCCCCAGGTGGCTATCAGCCTGGCAACCAGCCATGTGCCCACTGCCTGGCTGGTAATTCCGACAAACGCCAGCATCCATGGAATCGCTTCAGGCTTACCCAGGCTCAATGCTCGCACCAAAAGCGGCAGCAAGATCCTCTGATAGCGGTACGCAGGCACGTCGAGCTGTGCTGCTACCTGCCTTGGATCAGGCGTTATGGCGATGTAGTAAACAAACTGCCCATCATAGCCTTCGCTGCCTTGCGGGTTGCCCAGAAGATAGCGATCGCCAAGACGAGCCAGGGCAAGTGGGTCTCCCCCATTGGCAGCAAGGACATACGCCACGAGCAGCCCCATCGCCAGCAAGGTAATGGCTGCCGGAAACACTGGCAGGGCCGACCAGCGGCGCAGTGCGGAACTCAATTCCGCTCCTGCTTCAAATGACGATTACCCATATTCGAACGAAGCAGCCCGGCGAAACACAGCAGCCATCCCACCAAGCTGATGCCCGCCCCTGACCGGAATGATACCGGAGTGTACACCAGAGTAACGCGATGGTCGCCAGCCGGCACCCACACGGCTCGAAACAAATAATCACCCCGCAACAGCAGCGTTTCAGCGCCATCCAAGTAGGCCCGCCAGCCCGGATACCAGGTATCGGCGACTAGAAGCCAGCCATCGCTCTGGCTCTCGATTTGCAGCGTTAGCTGCTGTGCGCTCTCCGACAACGTTGTTACCTCGACCGGCGCGTGCCCGGTTGTAGGGCAGCCCGGTTCTGCTTCTGCTGCCTCATCTCCCTCGATGATGATCGTTCCATCCAGCAGCCCGGCACCGGCTTCCATCACCTGCTGCCAGGCGCTGTCTTCATTCACAGCAAAACGCGCGCAGGGAAGCCAGCGCATTCGCCCAGCAGAGCGCGCCGCACTGGCGTCAGACAGAGAGCTGAATTGAACCATTTGTTGTGGAGCATTCACCATATTCTCTACCACGCCAACTCCCATCAGGTTCAACATCAAAGTGCGCTGATCGGCTCCCATGCTGTCCAGGGATTGCATCCAGCGCTCATACCGTCCCGGTACGAGCGGATCGAAGTTGTTGGCTGAAGGGATTCCCTGCATTAGATTCAAGTTGGGCAGCAGCACATCACGCAAGCTTCGCCAGTCGTGCTCCGGCGAAAAGGTATCGAATCGCAGAAACTCGTCGAACTTCAATCTGCGCTCATCTTCTGAGGGCAGGAATAAACGCCCACCGCTGCCCAGGTTTTCTACCTGTGATGGTAGATTGCTGGACCGGGCGTAAAAATCCAAATGCACACCTGGGTTCAATCCCCAGCCTGCGACGATCAAGTCCGCAGTAATGACCAGGAGTACGATTGCAGACCAGAATTGTGACAGAAAGCTGTGTATGCCTGCCTGCACTCTTTGCTGCCAGACAGGTATAGCGCGCGTCCTTTTCGAACTACCAGTTTCTTGCAGGTCCGGCTTGACCAGCCTGGGCGAGATTGTCTGCAGCATACGGCGCAGAAACGGCACCCGCCCCCCTGGCTTTACCGCTCCTGTTCCTGCTGGGGCACTGAGTCCCAGCAACCCTGCAGTTATCCCCCACAACCCGGAGATTGCCGCGGCACGGATGAATGTTGGACTGACGTCTCCCAGCAAAATCCATCCGATACCCGATCCGATCGATACTGCCAGAGCGCCCATCGTTCCAAGGCGCAGCCAGTACAGACCGCTGCCAACCGGACGGCTCCAATGCTGAGCGCCAATCCCTGCTAAGAGCGCCAATGCAAAAACTGCCCATATGCTGAGCCGCGCCGGCGCCTGAAACATATCGAAGGTGGGTACGTGCTGGTACAACCAGGGGAATAGCGGTGTATGATCCCCCAGTGCAAGCAAAAAAGAGACCGACGCAATCCCCAGAAGAAAGACGACCAGTTCTCGGATACCTTCCCGATACTGCATACTTCGTGAGGCAGCAGGCCGGATTGCCCCCAGGATCACGGCCGTTGCCAATAGCACCGGCAGCAAACCGATATAGACAGCATCCTCCCAATAATTTGCGTACCCCCAATAATCACCGCTGGCGGGGCTGCCAAAAAAGCCGGGCGCCAGCAGCGTGACGAAGTGCCACGGCCAAAACGAATAAGTCATCGCCAGCTGATAATCCACCTGTGCCGCGCGCTGTGACTGCAGCAAGTATTCGGCGGTGGGCAGCAGCTGGGCTGCAGACAGCACGATCCCAGAAACCACGCTCAGTCCCAGCAGAGCGCTCACCCGCACCATCGCACGCGCACGAGTCATAAGGATTCTGCCGCGCGACACACCGCCTTCCTTTAGACGGTGCGCAGATCCTTGAGAACGAACTACTGCCCATACTACCGCCAGCACAAGCACATACCAGGCTGTCTGCGCATGACCCGCCAGCAGCAGCATGGCAAATACCAGGCTGCTCCTCAAATACACCGCAGATTGGCGCTCGTCTTCCAGTGGGCGCACCAGCGCTTCGGCTGCCAGGATGCTCCACGGCATCCAGGCGGCAGCCGCGTTAATGCTCAAGAAACCGGCTCGGGCAACCATGTAACCGCTTAAACTGAAGCTTAAAGCAGACACGTACTGAGCCAGGGGATTCAAATTCAATCGCCGCACCAAACGCACCATCCCCCAGCTCGCCCAGGCAAGGTGCATCACCACCAGCACCGTCTGTCCCCAGGCAGGCAGCCCCTGGCTTAAGTCAAATCCGGATGGTGCAAAGCTGTCGTTGAGCAGGCTGCCCAATCCCTGAAGAACGAACAACAGCCAGTTTGGGGGATACAGCAGAGCAGATTGGTAATTTGCCAGAAGCGGAGCCCCCATGCCAGACCACGGGTTCCACAGCGGCAGTTCCCCCCTCGAAATCATTTCCCCGGCAATCCAGCGCCAGGGAACAAACTGCAAGGCAGGCGTCCCCCAAAACAGCGCCTTACCTGCCAGCCACACCGGCGCGAACAGAATCAAAGGTGCTGCCCACAGCACCCAGCTCGCCGGCAGGCGGAAGAGACGCCTCAACGCTGCACTCGCGCCTGTCATCCGTGCACCCGCCGTGCCCGCCAGGTGCGACCGCCGAGCAGTGCCACGGCCACCAGGAACAGGAACAGTCCGATCTTCAGTGACATGGGTCGGAAAACAAAGCTCACCAGGTGCTCACCCGGCGGCAGCTCGACAGCTCGCAGGATTCCCTGGTGCGTGAGCACAGGCACATTCTTTCCGTCCAGGTGCGCTTCCCAACCCGGATAAGCTAAATCTGCCAGCACCAACAGCCCTTCTCCCTCCGCCCTGACGTCCACCCTGTCTGGCTCACGGCTCAGCTCGATAACCGGAAAGACCTCGCCTGGGAACGCCTGGGTGTCCTTCTGCACCCAGGCGCGCGGCATGGCGTATCGATTGCGATACACACGCGTGGCGCCAATATCTTTCACCCACTCCAGCCCTTCTGCCTGGAGTTCGTATTCGCTGGTCACATAGCGGACATTCAACCAGCCGAGCAGGACAGCCTCTGGCTGGTAAGACTGGTTTGCAGCCGCGGGCTGCCCGTCTGCAAATGCAGGCAGCGTTACACTGTAACCCAGGGCGGGTACGCCAGTGGCAGCAGCCATATAGTCTACGTACGGCTGCCACTGCAGCGGCTCGACGCCATCTGCCAGCTCTAAGCCATGCACCGCCGCGGTATGTTGGGGTACGCTGTAGGAGGGTGAATAGATGCGATAATCACCAGCGCCTTCCCCTTCGCTGATCCGCGTGATGGACTGCGCCACCGCCGCCCCTTCGGATAGTACCTCGGCGGAGGTTCGCCAGTCCACCAGCGTACGCCCGAATATCCCCAGCTCTAGTGCTGTTAGCAGCAGCATACCGGCAATCCACTGCGGCGGGACCGGATTTCTGCTCACCCCGTAC
>JBGSTO010000191.1:0-1830 GCA_041736465.1 Anaerolineales bacterium
ACACGAAGAAGTAGATCACGTTTCCCGCTGCCCCGCGCAGCCAGGGCACGGTCTCGAACACCACCGCCAGCGCCGCAATCAGCGCCATGTAGGGCAGCGCCACGGCAAAAAACGGCATCAGCAGCGCTGCCAGGTCCAGCGCAGTTTCGCTCTGCAGCAGCACCATGATCGCCGCCGCGGCCGCCAGGACCAGCACCAGCAGCGAAAGCACCACGAAGTTGCTGATCCATTTCCCCACCAGGTATGCCGCCCGGCTGACCGGCGTGGTGGCGAGGATCTGCCCCACGCCGGTGCGGATGTCGCGTTTGATGCAGTCGGACACCAGGTAAAAGCCAAACAGGCCCAGGAAAAGGTTGGTCACCATCACGGTCATTGTGCCGATCCAGGCCGAGTTAAGCTCGCCGTAGTATCTGATCACGGCTTCAGAGGTGATCTGGCCCAGGTTCATGCCCATTGTGCCGTTGTTGACCAGCACGCCCAGGACGATGACTGACGCAAGGGTCAGCAAGAAGGCGGAACGCCGGACACGCTCGTAGAAATCAGCCAGCGCCAGGTGATAAAGAACATGCAGGGTGTTCATGCTGCCGCCTCCTGCCGCTGCGCCACCATGGAGAGATACACATCTTCCAGGTTGGGCGCCACCGGCTTTGATTCTGGGCAAGGCTGCGACCGGGAGACCACCCGCACCTCAACCCCATCCATGCGCCGGAGCGTGCCGCTCACCAGCACCTGCTGCTTGAGCGCTGGCAGCTCCTGGCTGGCGACCGTCCATTCCCACACCGAGCCTTCCATCTGCTGGAGCAGCTGCTCCGGGCGGGCGCGGACTTTCAAATGCCCCTTGTGGATGATGGCGATATCCGTGGCGGTCGATTCCACATCCGAGACGATATGCGTGGAGAGAATGACGATCCGCTCGCCAGCCAGGTCCGAGAGCAGGTTGCGGAAGCGCACTCGCTCCTCGGGATCCAGCCCCACGGTTGGCTCGTCCACGATCAAGAGCTGCGGATCGTTGAGCAGCGCCTGGGCGATGCCCACCCGCTGGCGCATTCCGCCGGAATAACCGCCCAGCGGCCTGCGGGCAGCCTCGCGCAGGTTGACCAGGTCCAGCAGGTCAGAAATCTTGCGGCGCGCCTTCTCGCTGCTCATGCCCTTGATGGCTGCCATGTATTCGAGGAACTCCTGGGCTGAAAGGTTGGGGTAGACGCCGAAGTCCTGCGGCAGGTAGCCCAACACCGCGCGCAGCGCCTCTGGATCTTTGACCACATCCCGCCCGTTCCACAGAATGCTCCCCCAGGTGGGTTTGGTGATGGTCGCCAGCATGCGCATCAGGGTGGACTTGCCCGCCCCGTTGGGACCCAGCAGGCCAAGGATGCCCGGGGTCAGCTTCAAGTTGAAGTCCGTTAGTGCCTGCACTCCTTTGTAGGCCTTGCTCAGGCTGCGAGTTTCAAGCACCAAAGAATTAGACGGATTCATTTGCCTTTACTCCTTTCTTCATCTCAACTGTCAGTGCGAGACCAGCGTCGGGTGGTTTTTACCTGCCTGATGCTGAGGCGCTCTTCTCAGCCCTGGTCGTGGCAATCTCCTAAAAACCTGCTATTCCGTAATCTGCCCGAACTCTTCGAAAGCTATCCACTCCGATTGGCCCGTGGGCTTATGTGGTGCAACGTGGATCACGCCGATCTTGTGCGCAGCTTCAAACGCAACCAGCAAAGCCTGCTTCCTGGCTGACCAGTGGTTGTACTGGTCCTCGGTCAGCTGCAGCCGGGGCTGCATCTCTTTCAAGATCTGCGCCAGGCTTTCACCCTGGTCGTTCGTTATGGGCAGGACGCG
>JBGSTO010000196.1:0-3026 GCA_041736465.1 Anaerolineales bacterium
AAAGGTGACCAGCAGACCAATGCCGGAGCTGTTCATGTACTCCAGGCGGGTGAAATCGAGGATGATGGTGCGGGTTTTGCCATTGCTGGCTTCGGCGTATGCGTCCATCAGGATCTGTTCGGCAAAGCCGGTTACTTCTCCCTGCAGATCGATGATAGCGATACCTTCGGCGGGCTTGCGCACCGCGACAGTCAGTTTTGCTTCAGGCATGCTCGTTTCCTCCTGGTTCTATAGATAATCGTGGTCAGTTTGCCAGTACGCTGGCTTCATCCTGGTAAATTTGCATAAAATCGGCCAGGCGAGTGATATTAAAAATCTCGCGATAGTGGTCGCTCAATCCAAACACCGCCAGGGTTTTGTGGCTCTTGCGCGCCCGGGCGAGCAGTCCAACGATCAGGGCGATGCCGGTGCTGTTGATGTACTCGACCTGGCTGAAATTCAAGACGATCGTCTGGGCGCCGGATGCATCCGCCTGGTCGTAGGCAGCGGTCATGCCTGCTTCGGCGCTCGAGTTGATTACGCCTTGCATATCGATGATGGTTATCTGGTCCTGTGTGCGGACCTGGGCTTCGAATTCTGGATTGGTCATTGGGTTCTCATCCGCCTTTACTTTACAGATTGACAACCAGTTCTATGGTGCTGCCGTTCTGGTCGTGGTAGGTATTCAATTCATCCACCATGTTTTTGATCAGGAACAATCCCCAACCGCGCGGCGACTGCAGCCACGCCAGCTTGGCATCCAGATCCGGATCGACCCCGGTGGGGATGGGAGCGCCGCTGCCCTGGTCGGTGACCTGAATGGTAAGCTTTCCCGGCTCCTGGGTGAGGGTGATCTTTACCTGCAGCTCGGGGTTGTACTCATTGCCGTGTTCCATGGCGTTCATCGTGGCTTCGGCGACAGCAGTTTCGAGCCGCTTCTGCCGGTTTTCGTCCAGGTGGAGATCTTCGAGCGCGGTGAGCACACGCGCCGCGGCCTGGCGCTCGTTGCCCGGCTGGCTGGGCACCTCGAATGACATCGTCTGGCTTCCCGGCGAGGCGGGTTGGCTGGGGGCATAGGCCAGCGTGACCAGGGTCATGTCATCTTCCCGGACGTACTCGGCGCCGGTAAAGGCCTCGAAAGCCTGCAAAATCGACTGCACCAGGTCGCCATCTTCATGGTCAGCCAGCAGCATTTTTACCCGATCGAAGCCAAACATCTCGCGCTGCGCGTTGTGGGCTTCGACCAGACCGTCGCTGGTGAGCAGCAGGGTGTCGCCGGGGTCCAGCTTAATGGTGATCTCGTCGTACATCATGCCTGGCATCAAGCCCAGCGGCATACCCCTGGCGCGGTGCTCGACCACGCCGTGCGTGGTGTGCTGGTACGGCAGGTTGTGACCGGCATTGGCGAGCACAATTTCACCCGTTTGCGGGTCAAGCACGCCGTACAGGCAGGTGACGAACATCTTGTCGGGGATGTCCGGGCAGAGCAGATTGTTGGTTATTTCCAGCACTTTGCCGGGGGAGGTGTAGCGTTCGGTGTTGCTGCGCAGCAGGGAACGAGTGGTCGCCATGACCAGCGAGGCCGGTACGCCTTTGTCGGTGACATCTGCAACCAGGAATGCCAGGCGCCCGTCGGGCATGTGGATGAAATCATAGAAATCGCCGCTGACCTCACGCGCCGGCTGCCAGTAGGCGGCGACACTCCAGCCGGGCATTTGCGGCAGCTCCCTGGGGAGCAGGTTTTGCTGGATGAAGCGCGCCACACGCAGCTCCTGTTCCAGGCGCTCACGTTCGCGGGCCTGGAGCTGCTGCTGGTAGGCTAATTGCGCCACGCGCAGAGCCGGAGCAGCCTGGGAGGCCAGGTTGTTGAGCAGGCGGCGGTCGTCGGTGGAGTATTCCTGCTCGCTGAGGCGGTTGCCCAGGTTGAGCAGGCCGATCAGCTCGCCCTGGCTGACCAGCGGTACGCTGATCTTCACCCCCGCCTGGCGCAGCCGCTCCAGGGTGGGAGAATTCATGGAAAGCCTGTCGATCTCCACCGCGCTGGCAGTACTGATCAGGTAGGCGAGCAAGGGATCATTGGGTGGAATATCCAGGTTCTCGACCTGGGCCTGCATGGACATGGCCTTTTGAATATCCACTTCAATCGGGTTTACTGTGCTGCCGGTTTCCGCCGGGACCTGTTCGGTTTGCTTGCCGCCAAACCTCAGGCGTATTCTCTGGAAAAATGCGCTCATCGCTAAGCTGCCTCCATTAACTGTTTGATATTGTACCGCCCGAGCGTTCCGAATTCGTTACGGCAGGCGTTACGAAAGAATGAGTTTTCACGACTTTTTGATCCACAGGTTGATTTTTTCCGGCTGCAGGGTATCCTGAATGGAGCGCAGCAGACCGTTCGTCAGGCTGGAAAGCTCGACTTCGCTGCGGGCTTGAGCAGCGAAGGATTCCAGGGTTTGCTGGGCGTCGTAACCGCGGCGGTAGAAGCGCCGGTCGATGAAATCCTGCAGGCGCAGGCGCAGCGGGTTAAACAGGGCGGCGATCGCCAGGGTGGAGATGACCACGGCAGCGGTGGACTGCTGCCGGCTGAAGGTGGCGAACAGCCCTTGCAGTAAAGTCACAATGGAGAAGTAGACCAGGGCGAGCAAGGCGGTCAGGATGGAATAGGCCAGCGTGCGGCGGATGATCAGGTCGATGTCGTACAGCCGGTATTTGAAGATCGCCAGCCCGATCACCAGCGGGAAGCCGTTGACCGAAGCAGCGACCATCAAGCCGTAGCTCCAGTGCTCGAGGAGCGGCGGATAGAAGACCGCTCCGAAGAACTCGAAGCCCGCCACATGCACGAAAACTACGGTCATCAAAAAATATGCAAACCATTTGAACTGCTGGCGCTCATCTCCGGACGATGTGCGAAAGCGGGTGATAAAAGCGGCGATGCCGATCAGAATGGCAACGACCGACGTTAAGGGGACGGCGGAGAACAAGACTGCTTCCAACTGGCGCAGCCAGGGGAAGGGCAATCCGAAGGGATTGTCGATGGGGATCGCTCCTGC
>JBGSTO010000263.1:0-12536 GCA_041736465.1 Anaerolineales bacterium
ACCCACATTCCGCACCTTAAGAACCGAATAAATAGCATTTTTGGACTTGAGAACCGAGTAAAGTAATGACCTGCTCTTGAGCGGGGCGTAGGTTTAAAAGCTGTCGGAGCATCACTTCTCCATTATGCTTCACTAACAAGATATCCAGGCCTTCAAAGAGCTGGAAAATCCAGCGGATGGTTGGTCTCTGGGTTGGTTTTCGCCGCTGATCAGGAACAGAAGCGTTCATTTCCTTGAGTGCTTGGCGCAGCTTGCGTTCTGCAAGCGTGTAAATCAACAGCGAGAGCCCCATGATCATCAACAAGGCCATCAGCCGTTCTGGTTTTTTCAAGAACAGGCTGTGAGCGAAGAACAATGGATCTTTTAGAAAGCGAAAGCCCCGCTCCACCGACACACCCTGATTTTTGTAGTTCTCCAACAGAGCCCTGGCGGATAAACGCTTGGCATCTAAATCGTTGGTGGCAATGATGAACCGTCCCAGGGAGCGCTTGGCTGCTGCGATTGCCGTTTCGTTTTCTTCCAGGCTACCTTCCAGGTTGTAGCCTACCACCTCTTTTTGATCTCCCGCAGTTGGACGGCCGCGCCTAAGATAGTGCATCACCGCAACCGCTTTGGCATTCGCACGATGGACCTTCCATTTTTGGTTGAACTGCTCCAGCGCCTTTTCGGCATCCGCCTGGCAGTTGAAGCTCTGTCCTTCCAGCTTGCGCCATTCTTTCTGAGCCCTCTCCAGCTCTTTGGCCTGCGCCTTCTCCAGGGTTTTCAATTCACGCACTTGAGCGGCTTGTGAAAACACCACCAGCCAGCGCTGTTGGATCCCAGCGTATTCACAGGGCACTTCTTTGCCCAAATACCCTGGCTCCAATTCCAGCATCTCTTCTGCCGGCGTTTCTTTCACCAGTCTCTTGGCCTGCGCCAGGGTTTCGGGGACACGCATCACCCAGAAGATATCCTGCGCTTCTTTCAAGGTGTCTTCCGAGAACCCGGCGCTGTCCATGACCACATAAGCCTGTTCTTCAGCGCTCAACTGCTTGCAATACGCTTTGATCGTGGCTTTGAAGGTCTTTTTGTCGTTGCTGTTGCCACTCAAGACCTCCAGCCAAACCGGTAAAGCCGATTTATGGTGCGTGATCATCTGCAGGACGACTTGTTTCAAGTCTGGACGGTGATCCCTGGAATAGCCGTAGGTGATGCTAATCGCTTCTCGCTCCGGCTCATCGGGTTCATAAGCCCCGTGTAAATGGAAGCTGCTACTATCCAAATGCACATATCGAGAGCGGATGCCATACACTTGCAGTGCATGTGTGGCCACCTGGTAGAACACTTCGGTGACACCGGCGGCATACAGATCATCCAGACAGCGCCCCAGGGTATCATCGTTGAAATCATCGGCCGTCAAATCCGGATCGATCAGCAGATCCACCGGCTTGTTGTGCAAGTAGTCGGGCATCAGGTACAAAGCTCGGCCTACAAAGCCCAGCGCATTCAAGATCATCGCCTGGGTGCCTTGGCCACAGCTGACCTTCCTGTCACTGGCTTTGACTTGTACATCGATCTTTTCGATTAGGGAGATCTCCTGGCAGATCCCAGCGACTATCCCTAAATGATCTATGCGTTGGGTTTCATATGTCGGTTTGGCGCTCATGCGCCAAGCTTACCCGATATTCCCAAAAAATGCTATTTTAAGGTGCGAAAGGTAGGGTCAGATCACCAGTGACAAGATTATCAAAGGTGGAGTTCGGTTCTTGAGTCATGGTGAGGCGCCTCCGATATTATTATATTCAATTCGTAGTTTTTCAGCTTCAGCATATTCTCCCGATATTTCGAGTATATTTGCCTGGTTACTCAATGACCAGCGTACCCCGTTTGGGTCTCCATGCTCTCTACAGATGCATTCTTGTTCTTTGTATAACCTCAAGGCGTTCTCCAGGTCCCCTAAATTCTGTAGAACTTCCCCTTGGTTTCCCAGGGAAATTATCAACCCAGGTATATTACCCAGCTCACGGCAAATACCTTCCTGTTCCTCGAAAAGATTCTTTGCCCCTTTTTGGTCACCGCGGTCACTTAAAATTACCCCCTGGTTGCACAGGGCAGCTTGCAAGCCATAATTATCTCCAAGTTCCCGGCACAGGCTCTCTCCCTCCACGAACTGTACCTGTGCACCGTCCAGATCGCCGAGTTGGCGAAGAATTAGGCCCTGGTGTCTCATTGAGTCACGCAGCCCATGCCGATTTCCAACCTGTCGGCAGATTCCTTCTTGCTCCTGGTACAGCGCCAGAGCGCCATTCAAATCGCCATAGACCATAAGAATCGATGCCTGGTTTTCTAGCGACCACTGCAGGCTATCCTGGTCTCTCCTCTTTCTGCATACCCTCTCATGCTGTTGGTAGAGATCCAGGGCACCGTCCAAATCGCCCTGCCTATGGAGGATGACCCCCTGGTTGCCAAATGCAGCCTGCAGCCCGGCGATGTGGTCCAATTCGCGGCAGATCTGTTCTTGTTCCTTGAAACAACTCATCGCTTTATCCAGGTCCCCCAGCTCCAGGAGGATCGCTCCCTGATTTTCAAGCGACCACTGCAGGCTATCCGGGTCACCCGTCTTTCTGCATACGCTCTCATGCTGTTGGTATAGATCCAACGCGTCGCCCAAATCACCCCGACTGTGGAGGATGAGCGCATGGTCGCCGAACGAGGCCTGCAATCCCCACAGGTCATCTGTCTCACGGCAAATACGCTCACTCTCCCGACTCAATGTAATTGCGCCATCCAGGTCACCGCGATCCTTCAGGATGACCGACTGCATACAAAGAGACCTCGGTAAGCCCCATAGATATAATTTTATACCCTCCTCGTACCCCACCTGTCGAGCGATTCTTTCCTGTTCTTTGTACAACCGCATGGCGCCATCCAGGTCGCCGTGGGCATAAAGGATATCCGCTTGTCCACCCAGAGCGGCTTGCAAGCCTGGGGTTATCCTTACCTCTCTGCAGATTTGCTCCTTTTCCTGATATGTCTTCATTGCTCCTTCAAAATCATTGCCATGAAATTGAAAACTCGCTTTCACTCCCAGAATTTCATTCAACACCATCAAATCGCCGGACCCACGAGCGATGCGTTCTGCCTCATCAATGAGCAATCCCGCGTCTTTTAATCGTCTCTTTGCTACAAGAATGCCCGCTTGATCATTCAAGGCTATCGCTAATCCCAGCATATCGCCCATCTCGCGATGAATCTGCCCTGCTTCCCGGAACTTTACCATGGCGGCATCTCGGTCATAACGCCGTTCTAAAATATTTCCTTGTCTCCTAATTGTCCCTGCTAACATATCGAGAGCACCTATCTTGCGGCAGATACCTTCCGCCTCTTCCAGAAATGCCATAGCCCGATCCAGATCAAGGTGTTCAAAATAATACCATGCCTGATACCTTAAGAAAAACGCCAGATTCCGCGAATCGGCCATTTTCCTGAAGTGATCAATTAAGCAGGTCGATATCGTCATCGCTTCCTCTTCATAACCCAGGTTATCGAAGAGGAAAATAAGACGACCGACGTATTCCAGATATTGTGATGGGGAATCATACACTGGCTGGTATGCGTCCACAATCGTTAAGTTCGTATTAGCCTCAATCTGCACCCAATAACCTTTAAATCCAGATGCGTCGCGATTCCAGGCAGCCTCAAAAAATGGCAGATCCGACAGACAATCATAGAGGTGCTGCCAGGATTTCGCCCGCGAGAGTTGCCAGGGGAGCTCATCAAGCTTCCGCTCACCGAGATCACGAGCCTCAAAGTAATCTGCCAGACGCACGTGCATCTCCTGCTGGCCAGCCTCGCTTGAGAGGTATTTGCTTTGCACTGCCTGGCGAAGGTAGTTGTGAAAGAACCCTATTAACCCCGACCTGTTGATCAACGATCCTTCCGCTGCCAGATAGAATGGCGACCAATACGCACCTGGCAACGGCTCTCCTTTTGACCCAAGCAATTCGAGGAGCTCCGCCTCGGATAAACCTCGCCGGGCCGCCCAGATCAGCCGCATAGCATCCCCAACCAGCCCTGGACGGTCCCGATCGTAATCTTGTTCGTAGCGAGTGAGGATCTTCTCAAAGAGTTCCCCTACTGTCTTGGCGGCTAGGTAATAGCCGATGCACCAGTCAAGCTGTTCATGGGTGCCAAATACGCGCAGTTCTTCCAATAGGGCGCGTAAAAAGAGTGGATTGGCAGTTTGATTCGCGCTTATTATCCGGTCAAGGCGAGCGGGGCTGAGGGTTTTGGTGTATTTTCCCAGATATTCTTGTGCCAGCTTTTTACGTTCGTCCGGCTTGAGTGGATCCACATGGATAGAAGGCCAGGCTCGCTTCTTGAGCTCATCGAGCGGCTTACCGGGTAGCGTCGAAAGTATCATCCTCACGTTAGCTGGAATTTGCGCCGGCAACCAAACTAAATCTAGCGCTCCCTCGTAATCTTCTAATTGATTCAGGGCATCTAGGATCAATACGATGCGGCCTTTTGTTGCGACCCTATGCAGCCAGCTGGCAAATGCTCGCCTGAGCATTTCAGGTTGGCCGGGAATTTCCTCCTCAATCCCATAGCGATGCTGCAACTCACCCATGATCCGCCGCAGCATCGCTGCCCAATCCGCACTGAAAGGCGTCGCGCCAATGAAATGCATCAGTACGAAATCGTTTGGGTGAGTAGCACGATAATTGTATGCCCAGTTCGCCAACAAAGCTGATTTTCCTGAGCCCGACTCGCCAAGTACGACTACTGGCGAGCCTGTGCCTTGAACGTGGCTATCAAGTTGGCCAAGGTATGCTTGCCGGCCGATATATACAACAGATCGGCTGGCAGCAAAGATCTCATGTTCGGTGGCCTCGCTACCCAGCTGGTCTGGACGTGAGTCTTCCGGGAAATGCTGGTCGATAACCGTAGTCAGATCTTTCAGTACCCATTCCCCCAATTCCTTGGGGTTCAGATAGTTCAACCGTACAAGAAAGCCACTGGTCAGGATGCGCTCTTTTAACCTGCTGAGTTTCTGCTTTCGTTCCTCCGACCGCCGCTCTGCTTCATCCTTACCAAATCGTTCAATTTCCTCCCGCGACGGTCTTTCAAGGCAGATCTCCCGTTGTTCGATCGAAAGGGTATCAATAAAATTTGGGTCACGGAAATAGAAATAAGCGTTTTCTGCCATTTCCGGATTATTCAGCACGCCATGTAAGATCTCTAATTCAGTGATCGAGCGATCCAGGTGCTCAGCCAGCCAGGGCTCGCGCTCGATCAATTCTGGTGATATTTCGCCGGACACCCAGCCATAACGCTCGCCCAGGAGCCCGATGAAATAGGGCCTGCATCTCCTGATTTCATCTAAGCAGATCGGCAGAACTTTACCCTCTGCTGTTTGTTCGTCTGTGATTCCCCAGCGCAAATCCACCTCTCCCCAAGTTACCCCACGTTGGTCGCACAACTTGCGGAGTTGGGGGAAAATGCGTTTGATGAGCTCTTCGCGTTCGGCGTGCATATCGCGGAAAGTGGATGATACGAAGACTCTAACTGCACGCTGTACATTTACATAAGGTTTCTGGGGCTCATCCATTGAAATATCCAACCTTTGAATGCTGATGCGTTATAACAGGATAGCAGATCTCAGACGTAGGCGGGGTGCCGTGGTGCTGGCAGTGCTCACGCAGGCACGGGAAGACGTGTTGCTACAGCGCATTGCGCTCAGCTTTCAGGTCGCTGAAGGTGGAAGAAACGGAGATGCGGAATGTGCGCTGAGTATTAATTTGCACCAGATTTGCACCACGGCGTGAGGAAGAAAGGCCGACTCACCGGTATGGATAATGCCCCCGGAGGGAATCGAACCCCCATGAGTGATTCAGAAGACCAGGGTATTGTCCGTTAAGCTACATGGGCAAGCGTGGGATCTGTTACCACAAGTCATTATCCTTAAATAGAAAATTCCCGTAGAACGGGCATCCAGTTAATATTGAAGTTCAGGATTATCATCCCAACAGAGCATTTGCATGCGGATCAAAGGGTCGGACGATTTCTCCAGCTCACCAGCAGGGATTTTTACCTGGTTGGGGTGAGCTTGCGAGCTGATGATTAAGTATAAGTCTCCTATGCAACAGTCTCAGCTCGCTCTTTTCTTCATCGAATAGAATACATAGACCAGCAGCGGCAGCGCCAGCAGGCCTGCCCAGATAGTCCAAGCGACCGGCGCTTGGGCTCTGGCTTGCAAGTCAAGAAGCGTGATGCTGAGCGGGCCCTCGGCATCGGCGATTTGGAGCATTGGCCCGCCGCTGGAGATGCAGCTGGGCAGTCCTGCTGCGGTGCCTTCACGATCGTCGAACCACACTTCGTCCTCGATGAGAATGTTGGGGTTGGGTATCATTTCCAGACGGAGGGTAGCGATCTCATCGCCAGTGCGCTGCGCTTCCAGCCAGTCGGCAAAATAGCCAGCCCCGGTGTCCGTCCAGTGATAGTAGCCACCTTCCGGCTGTACCACGCCTTCATCCATGGTGATGAGCGGCGCGGCCGCACTGGGATCGAGGGCGGGCTGGTTGCTCCAGCTAAGACCGTTCTCGGTCCATTGAGTTGTGGTGTCGTCGTATACGTCCAGCGCACCGTACACGGTCACGTTTACTTCATCCGGGATGAAACAACCGGTCACCACTGCCAGGTTGAGCCGTGCTTCATGGATTGGGAAAGGGATGCCGGAGAGGTCGAATTTCAAGTAGCTGACCCTGCTGATGTGCGGGTCAGGGCTGCCAGTGTATGACAGCCCTAGTGCTCCCTCGTCGAAGACGGTGTTTTCAAAAACGACCCAGGTATAAGCATCATCGGTAGGGGTTAGCGTTCCCGATGACTCGTAATCAGCCCAGGCGCCGGCCGAGAAGCCAGTGAACAGCAATACAGCCACCAGCATCCTTAAAATTGTTTGCGGATTTTTTTTGATTTTCATGGCAGCATCCCTTCGATTGTAGCTCAGGGCCACGTGATGGGAACAGGAGTGGATAAATACACGAGATAGGGAAAACCGAGGAAGATATTAAAATCTGGCGTGCCGAGGGGAGCGCCAGCAGTACGCACCACCCAGGTCTGTGATGTGCTGTCCCAACGTGCCACTTTGGTCACACCGCCAATCGCCTCTGCCAGCTCGTCGGCGGTGGCGAGATGAGCCTGGTCGAACGGAAGCGTGACGTAATTCCAGCTTTGTGCCTCCAGCAGGTAATTCAAGCTGCCTGGGAACGGCACACTGCCCAGCCAGTAGGCGCTCGCCGGGGCAGTAGAGTCGGAAGCTACCAGCAGTGCGTCGCCCACCGCAACAGGGAAATCAGGGGTGCCCAGCGGGGCACCGACGGTGCGCACTACCCAGGTTTGCGATTCTGCCTCCCAACGAGCCACCTTTTGGATGCTGCCTGCCGGATCGATGTAGGCAGACAGCCCATCGGCGGTGGTGATGCCAGAATTGAGGGGCAGGCTCAGGCTGGTCCAGGCCAGATTCTCGGCGCCTGGCTGCAGTGGCGAGCTAAACAACCCTACACGATTGGCGTCGGTTGTCTGGGCGTTCGCGTATCTGGTGCGAACGAGGTAGACTCTGAATGCATCCTGTTCTTCGCCAAGACCGGTGGTATCGGTAAAGATGTAGCTGTTTTCTGGATCCACCGGCAGGCTGGAGAGCAGCAATGCCTCCGGATCACCGGGCGTGAAGTATGGGCTGCTGCCCGATTGCCATACTTCGTAGCCTATTACATCGCTCTCGCTGTGGAGCCACTCTAATATCACCTGAGAATTCACCACCCCAATACTCGCCTCGGGAGGCGAGTAGCTTCCGGCAAGTAAGGCGCCGCGGGTGTTCAGGTGTTCAGCCTTCAGGTAGCACGCCAGCCCTTCGGAGCTGATGCAGTCCGTCCCGCTCTCCGAGCTGGTATAACTGTCGCCCGCTGGAGTCCAGTATGCGGCGGGCCGCCCCCGCTGCCACAGCTTAAGCGCGGAGGCGTTCTGGGCGTTTTGTTCAGCCTCGGTGTAATACAACTGCAGCGCGTACTCACCTTCCAAGCCAGGCTCAACCGAATAACAGCGTTCGAGCAAGGCGTCGGATGCAACCGTTGTACAGCCATCGGTCTGGTTGGCGCGAATGCCGACCAGGGTGGCTCCTAATGTGTTCAAGGTCGGGGTGACGATCACGCCGTAGAACTGCTCTACGTCGCCGGTCAGGTTGGTAAGGTGCAGAAATTCGATACCGGTTCCAACGCTATCAACATCGAGGGTCTGGCTGAATGCGCCGCGATTGATCAAGTAATCTTCGATATACAGTGTGCTGCTCCCCAGGTCAAGCGCTGCACCCGGGTGTACATGCAGACTCCCGGTTTGTTCCATAGTTTGCAGCACCGGCATGAAGCCTCCCACAGGCGCGCCTGGGATGATAGCCAGGTCGGCTGCGGATGGCATTTGGTTCAGGCTCCAGTTATCCGGCGCCTCCCAGGTAGGCGAATACCCCAGCCAGATATCGGCCTCGTCGAAGAACAGGGACCACTGCAGCAGGGTGCCGACGTCATATATCGCGTTATCACAGATTCGCAGCGTCCACTCACCCTGCGATTGGAATCCATCGAAGGTGGCTAGCATACCGCTCCCGGTTCCTCCAGTCTGGCCGACAACATCGTAAAAGGGTGCAGAAACGTCGTGCACCCCTTCGGCGAACGCATCTTCCGCCCCGGCATCGCTAAAGAGTGCGTCCAGGTTCTCTGCCACGCCGACGTCGTTGAGCAGGGCGATCATTGCCCCAGAAGGCGCGGTCAGCGTGATGGTCAGGTCGCCGCGCAAGGTGTGCAGGATGCTGACCCCCACTCGCAGGTCACCAATTGGGAAGTCCTCTTCTACAAATATCGAGGAGGCAATGGGCGCCAGGCACACACCTCCCGAGCCGCCTTCCGGAATGGCAGTGTCGGCCTCATTGACGTAGAAATAATCCTGGTCGGTGAATACCTGACTGGTAGTGGATGAAGTGAGCGGCGCTTTCAAGCTCGGGTGACTGATTATCGCATCATCACTGATCAACCCTGCTGTGGCACTGATCACCTGGGCGGTAAAGGTAATCAGCGTGCGCTGACCCGGTGAGATCATACCGCTCCACTGGACCACCCCCTCGTTCTCAGACGCTTCCCCGGTGGTGGAACGGAGCGATCCGGGCTGGAATTCCAGGCTGACGGGCAATGCGTTTTCCATCGAAAGGTCATGGAGGGGGTAAGGGGTGTGGTTGCCGATTTCGGTGGTGTAAGTGATGGCAGAGCCCGGCAGCAGCTTTAGCTGGGAAGTGGTGTGGCTGGCAGTCAGCGCAGCGGGCTGCAGCACCAGCAGAGCGCGGTTATAAGCACCGTGATATATAATTGGGTACTTGTCGCAGATCCTCAGCTTCCACGTTCCCTGGGAGCTTTCGCCATCGAAGGCGCTAAGGCTGCGGTAAGGCCCAACCGTCCGATCGTAATATGGAGCGGTAGTATCGTCGCTGTTGCCATCGTTGATGGGATTGCTTGAATCATCGTCGAACAGCAGATCGTAGTTGTCGTTCGAATCATCCAGCACCATGCTGCTAAACAATTCCACCACCGTGCCCGCCGGTGAAACCAGGAAGGCCCAGATATGGCTGCGGAAGGTGTGGTTGGCGTTGAAGCCGAAATTGACCTCGCCGATGGTGAATGCATCCGCAACATCGATGTTCCGAACGATTTCACTGGTATCGCATTTGGTGTTGAAATTGATCGGCACTGGCTCAGCTGGGATATCTTCGTAGGCATAAACCGGTACAGTGACCTCAACTCGGGTTGTATCTGAAGCCACATGGGAGGCGCCCAGGGTATCCAGACCCCTGGCGACGGCTGTATTGGTGAAGGTTGCCAGTCCATTGATCGAACACTGGTAACTGGTGTGCTGCAGTGGCCCGAGGTCATCCAGCGTGCGGTTGCAGCCGGGGATGAGCGGATCATCCACCGTAAGACTGCTGATTGTTATGCTCCCGGTGTTCGTGACCCGCAGGGTAAAAGTCACCCATTCGCCGGGCAGCACTTGCAGTTTGTGCGGTGTTTTGGAGAGCGCCAGGGCAGTTTCTTCATCTGGTAGGGAAAGGGAGGCGAACACTTCTGCCTGCGATTGCAGCAGGAAGAACAGCAGCAGCAAAATGATTGATGCGGTTGCTAGCACCCAAAATTGCAGGAATAGAGATTTTCGTTTTACGCTCACACGTTATCCCCACCGACGAACTGCGAGCACGGGGCATCCCTGCCTGTGCGGGTATCTGCACGACTGACCGGTAAATCCCCTCCACCATGGATGCAAATTTATTATAGCAAAATATAAACCTTCTTTCAAGTTTCAATTGTACATCTTGTAAATCCACACCAAACAAAAATATGTAGAGATATTGCTTGTATCGCGGCCGGGTGGTTCGAAATGGGAGTGCTCGTTTTTGCTAAATAGTCCAATATTAGAAATTAATAGTGAATATTGACACTAATTGAATAATAAGCTATGATGTAATCACGAATTTACAACAACTGAATACTTCGACGTATCCATTGAAGCTAACATCACGTGTAGATGCGTGGATGCGATGAATTGAAGGCCTTATTTGGTCGCTTGCCCGGGGAGTCCCGAGCGAGACCTTCAAGGAGCTAATAGCGAAACCGGCCACGGGGCCGGTTTTTAATTTTTCACGTCTGCTCCAATCAGGGGTGGCTGGGAGGAGTGGAAAATGACCCATAACATATGGGGGGATTCGATCATCCCTTCGACCTGCAAAGCAGATCGAAGCGGTTTCGGGCACCAACAGCCAAAGTATCCAACCAGGCTGTTGCCGGGCCGGCAATCTTTCCTATCCAGGCGATCAATCTATCGAGCTTTATTATTCACCGGGCGGCATGGCCGCCAACTAATCGATTCCGCCGCGGAGGGCAGTCATGTCTGGGAATAACGCAAACTCATGGCAAGGGTTAAAAATATCCATCCTGGTGTTCCCAATTCTAGTGGCCTTATTTGGCGTGGTGACCCTGGCTTATGCCGCACTTTATACCATCGACACGAATGATGGCAGCATCAATGAATGGGAGACCCAAGGCATCGCTGTATTCCAAACCAGCCCCAGCAACGGAGGCATTGACACTAGCCTGGACCTGAAGAACATGTGGGTGGCGACCAGCTCTGGTAATACCAACAACCCCAACCTGACCACGCTGAACTTCCGTGCAGAGATGTATGGCGCGAGCGCTCTGGCACCGGTGGATACCGCGGTGGCTGCTATTTTGGACTGCGATAGCGACCAGCAGGCTAACGATCCTGATGATCGCATGGTCATCTACCTGCGCGATGGCAATGCCCAGTATTGTATTCTTCCGCCGTTTCTATGCACACAGCTCCCAGACGACGCTTTATTTGTCTTCACCGGCGATCTGGATGCCTATCTCCTGCCGGGGCAAGATGAGACTGAAAACCACAACCTGGGCCAGGTAGTGGGCAATTTTGTGGAATGGGGAACCGAAATCAGTGCATTGCAAGGGGTTGAATCGGCGCCGGTAGATTACTGCCAGTACGATGTCAGCATCCGCTTTACAACCGCAACGGTGGGTTTCGATGGTAGTGGAAATATTGTGGCAGATATCCAGGACGAAACCCCCACGTTTCGTGGATGGGATATCCCCACAGCCATTGATGTGCAGGCTTTTACTGCATCCAACCCTCGGGCTACCAGCTCGCTGCTGCTGTTGGGCGGCGCAGGTCTGTTGGCGCTCAGCGCGCTCATGGCACTAACGCGTATTCGAAAACCGACCACTTGAGATTGAACGGGTGTGTGGCCCGTTTATTTTGATTACCCGCGGAAGGGTAGTTGATTGAGAGGAGACATGTTCACATCGGCGGCGTACTCTGGGCCATAAGGCAGCGGACATCACGCGGTGTAAACACAGCCGACGTTTGCACCGCCCGGCTCACTGGCAAATTACATCCATCGTAGTTGTACGCAACGGCGAACTGGCGTAGCAGCACAGGATCGTTTCGTGTTCCTTCAGCGCGGCTATCGCTCTGCTAGAGCCACTGCTGGAAGCGATGCCATTTTCGCAACGCAACTCTTCCAATTCGCCTTGGGCATGCTAGACGCCGCAGATCGGGGTCAGTTTTTCGGGGAGTGATCATGGAAAACTCGGACACCAGAATGGCATTTTCGCCGCAGCTGGCTGGGACCTATGTTGACCTGCTGCGGTACAGAGCACGGTCACAGCCTGAGCAGCGCAGCTACACTTTCCTCAACGATGGTGAAAACGAAGCCGTTCACCTGACATATGCCGAGCTGGATCGCCAGTCAAGGGCTATCGCAGCAATGCTTCAGTGCCGCGCTGCGGCGAACAGCCGCGTGTTATTGCTGTATGCACCAGGTCTTGAGTACATCGCCGGATTCTATGGATGCCTGTATGCCGGTATGGTCGCCGTGCCCGCCTACCCGCCGGACCCGGCTCGCTTGGAACGCTCGCTGCCGCGCCTGCTGGCGC
>JBGSTO010000297.1:0-16052 GCA_041736465.1 Anaerolineales bacterium
CGCTGGCAGCTGACGCGCAGGCCAGCCTGGTGCTTACCACTTCCCCGATCTACGCGGTCGCCCAATTCATCGCCGGGCAGTATCCTGAGTTTGGCAGGCTGGACTGGCTCACGGTGGACGACCAGCCCCTCCACTGCGAAAACGATTGGCGCCCGCCTGAAATCGAACCGGATACGCTGGCATTTCTGCAGTACACCTCTGGCTCGACGCGCTCGCCGCGCGGCGTGATGCTGAGCCACAAAAACCTGCTGCACAATTCCCAGACTATTTCGGACGCGTTCGAAGTGCAGGAAACGGACGTTGGTATGGTTTGGCTGCCGCCTTACCACGATATGGGTTTGATCGGCGGCATTCTGCAGCCGGCATACGCCGGGGTGCACTGCGTGATGATGTCGCCGGTATCTTTTCTACAGCGTCCTTTGCGCTGGCTGCAGGCGGTTTCGCGCTATGGCGCTACCATCAGCGGTGGTCCGAACTTCGCTTATGACCTGTGCGTGCGCAAGGTCACCCCCGAGCAGAAAGCCGTACTCGACCTCAGCCGCTGGTCGCTGGCTTTCAACGGTGCAGAGCCGGTGCGGGTAGAAACACTGAATAACTTCGCCCGCGCTTTTGCGCCATGCGGTTTTCGCCCGCAGGCGTTTTATCCCTGTTACGGCCTCGCCGAGGCGACTCTGCTGGTGACCGGTGGCAGGCGCCTCGCCAACTTCAAGTCCATCAGCATCGACAAGATAACACTCAGGACCAGTCACCAGGTGCTTCAAACGGCTGAGTCCGGAGCAGATGCCTGCATACACGTTGGCTGCGGTCAGGCCCTCGGATGCAAGGTGGAGATCGTCGGCCCGCAATCCCGGCAGCCTCTGCCCTCGGGCGAGATTGGTGAAGTGTGGGTTGCCGGGGAGAGCATCGCCCAGGGTTATTGGAACCTGGAAGACGAAACCGAAACTGTCTTCCAGGCCCGCCTTTCGGACGGGGATCGCCAGACATACCTGCGCACCGGCGATCTTGGCTTCCTCCTGGACGGCGAGCTGTATATCACCGGGCGCATCAAGGATCTCATCATTATTCGCGGCCGAAACCTGTACCCCCAGGATATCGAGCTGAGCGTCGAAAGCTGCCACCTGGCTCTCCGTCCCGGCTGCGGCGCGGCTTTTTCGATTGAAGAAGAGGGAGATGAACGCCTGGTGGTCGTCCAGGAAGTCGCTGCCAGCGCTGCGGAAAAACCGGATGAGATCGTCCTACTGGTGCGCCAGGCGGTTAGTGATGCGCACGACGTCCAGGTATACGACGTTGTCTTGATCGAGCCCAGGAGCATTCCCAAGACCTCCAGCGGCAAGATCCAGCGGCATGCCTGCCGACAGGCATATTTAAACGGCGAGCTGGCCGTAGTGCACACTAGCAAGCTGGCTGCGCGTGCAAGCACGCACAGCCAACCCGCGGCCGCACCGGCAGGTATGCACACCTCCCTCGAAAGCCAGCTCGGTTCAGCCAGGCAGTCTCTGCTGCTGAAGGCTCTGCTGGCGTTGGGGCGGGACGAGCGCAGAGCCTTGCTGGAAAACTACGTGATGGAACAGGCCGCGCGCTTGCTGAAGCAGCCCGTTTCCCACCTCGAGCTGAACCGCCCGCTGAGCACGATGGGCCTGGACTCGGTGACCGCGGTCGACCTGATCAGCGAACTGGAGTCCGGGTTGGAGCTTACCATCGGGCTAGACAGATTCCCTCGGGACGGCACTCCCGCAGAGGTGGCTGCGCTGCTGCTGACCAGGATTTCAGGAGGCGATGGCAGCCCGGCTGAATTCTTGGCTGATGCAGAAACGGCGGAGCTGCCCGCGGAGTACCCGTTATCGTATGGGCAGAGGGCGCTCTGGTTCATTCAGCAACTCAATCCGGACAGCGCGATGCACAACGTGGCAGCCGCGGTATCAATCCACTCGCCGCTCGACTTTACTGCCTTGCAGGCGGCTTTCAACCGGCTGGTCCGACGCCACCCGGCGCTGCGCACAACCTTCGGCGCCCGGCAGGGGGAGCCTTATCAGCGTGTACAGAATCACTTGCCGCCCGACCTGCACCATGTGGATGCCACGAGGTGGAGCGAAGACGATCTGCAGTCGCACATGGCGCAAGAAATGCTCAAGCCCTTCGACCTGGAAAATGGCCCTTTGGTGCGCGCGGTCGTCTATGATCGCTCCTCCGGTGATTATGCTCTGTTCCTTTGCCTGCACCATACGATCACCGATATGTGGTCGATGGCGATCCTCATGGCCGAGCTGCCGCTGCTCTACCAGCAGGAAGTCACCGGCATGCCGGCCCAGCTCAAGCCGCTGCCGTACTCCTATGCCGAATATGCATCCGCCCAGCATGAGCTGCTGCAGGGGCCGGAGGGCGAGCGGCTGTGGCAGTATTGGAAGGAACAGCTTGGCGGCAGGCTGCCGTTGTTGGACCTGCCCACCGACCATCCCCGACCGCCGCTGCAAAGCGAGCAGGGCCGAGCCGTCTCGCTGCACATTGAGCCTGATCTGGTAAACAAACTGCGCCAGCTCGCTCAGCGCCACGAGACCAGCTTGTTCTGCCTCACATTAGCGGCGTTCGAGCTGCTGCTGAGTCGCTTCAGCGGTCAAGAAGAGTTTCTGGTGGGTACGCTGAAAGCTGGGCGAGATCGCAAATCCACGCGCTTGCTTGGTTATTTCATCAATCCCATCGTCTTGCGCGCTGATCTCACCGGCAACCCAGCCTTTACCGGCTTTTTACAGCGTGTCAAAGACAATGTGGACAGCGCCTTTCGAAATGACGCCTACCCCTTCCCCTTGCTGGTGGAGAGACTGCAGCCGCAGCGTGACCTGAGCCGCACCCCAGTCTTCCAGGTGCTGTTTACGTGGCAGAAAACTACTCGCATGATCGGTCAGGAAGATATGACTGCGTTTGCGATGGGAGAAGGCGGTGTCAGCACCGGCGATGCTAGCACCGGCGCGCTAAGCGCAGGCAGTGGTCGGCTTGAAATCGGGGGGCTGCGCCTGGAGCCGCTGGCTCTGCGCGAACGGGTGGTGCCCTTCGATCTTACCCTGCTGCTCGCCGAGGCGAGCGATGGGCTGGCAGCCACGCTGGAATACAACCTGGCGCTGTTCGACTGCGCGACGGTCGAGGGGATGCTGCAGCGCTTCAAGCTCCTGCTCGAAGCGCTGGCTGGCAACCCTCTCCTGCCTGTTTCGCGTCCGTCGATGATGACCGCTGCAGAAGAGCAGCTTGTGCTGGGCGATTGGGCCGGGGGAGCGGAGCCAATCACCGCCAGAGCCTGCGCCCATCACCTGATCGAAGAAGAGGCAGCGCGCGAGCCGGACTCTGCTGCCATTGTTTCGCGAGATGGTGAGCTGACGTATCACGAGCTCAACCGGCGCGCTAACCAGCTCGCGCACTACCTCTCCCGTGAATGCGGCCTGAAGCTGCAGGACCGCGTTGGTGTGTTTTTGGAGCGGTCGCAAGATGCCGTGGTGGCGCTGCTGGCGATCTTAAAAGCCGGGGGAGTATACCTACCGCTGGACCCGGTGTATCCAGCGGAACGCCTGGCGTATATGCTCGGCGACGGGCAGGGCAGCCAGTATGGATCCGTTCGCCTGGTGATCACCAATGACCAGCTGGCCGGCTTGATTGCCGCTCCGGTCACCCAGACAGGGGTGCGGATGGTTAACCTGGATGCTGAGCGCTCCGTCCTGCTCCGGCAGCCCGGCGAAAACCCGCAGGCGCGTACTTTACTGGATCAACTGGCATATGTCCTCTACACCTCAGGTTCTACCGGCAGACCTAAAGGCGTGCTGGTCTCGCATGGCGCCCTTGCCGACCACTGCCTCGACATCATCCGGCATTACGCTCTTACCACGGAGGATCGCGTGCTGCAGTTCGCTTCTCTGAGCTTCGATCCTTCCCTGGAGCAGCTTCTGCCCACCTTGATAGCTGGCGCCCGGGTTGTGCTGCGCGAGAACGAGCTGTGGACGCCGGAAGACTTGCTCAAATTTATCGCAAGCCATGCGCTGACAGTCATCAACCTGCCGCCGGCATACTGGCACCAGGCTGTCCAGTCCTGGTCGGGAGTGCGGGAAGCCGCATTTCCCGGCAGCTTACGGCTGGTCATCATCGGCGGTGACGTGATGCAACCGGAAAGCGTGCAACTGTGGCGGCGCGTGCAAGCACGCACGACTCCGTTGCGAGACGTGCGCCTACTCAACGCCTACGGCCCTACCGAAACCACCATCACCGCCACGACGTTCGAGGTCAATCCGGCGTTGCCTCGCCGCCAGCACTGGGATCAAGTCGCTGGTAGGCGGCGCATTCCCATCGGGTGCCCGCTGCCCAACCGCAGGGTCTACGTGCTGGATCGTTATGGCAGCCCAGTGCCTCCCGGCATCCCGGGAGAATTGCACATCGGTGGGCTCAGCCTTGCAGAAGGATATCTGGGTGCAGGGCAGTTAAGCGCGGAAAAATTCGTGCCCGATCCATTTATTCCGCCGGGCAAGCGAGGAACTGCCCCACGCATGTACAAGACAGGCGACCAGGTGCGCTTCCTGCCAGACGGGAACCTGGAGTTCCTGGGACGCGTCGACAACCAGGTGAAGGTGCGCGGTTTTCGGGTAGAACTGGGAGAAATCGAAGGCGCTATTGGTCAGCACCCGGCAGTCTCTGAAGTGGTTGTGACCGCACTACAGGACATTACCGGTGAGCGTAGACTGGTCGCGTATTTCGTGCCTCTCGAGGCGGTTGGCGTGGAATCCGCAGGGTTGAGCGAATACCTCAAATCCCACTTACCCGCTTACATGATCCCCGCGGTCTTCATTCGCCTGGACTGCTTGCCCTTGAATACCAGCGGCAAAGTCGATCGCGACGCTCTTCCTTCTCCGGAGAGCGCTGGATGGCGTGCCGGAATGGACACGGTGAGAGCGTATACACCACCGCGTACGCCCATCGAAGAAAGCCTGTGCCAGATCTGGCAGCAGGTGCTGCGGGTTGAGCATGTGGGCGTCCACGACAATTTCTTCGAGCTTGGAGGGCATTCGCTGATGGCGACCCAGGTGACCGCGCGCACCCGGGAAGCCTTCAACGTCGAATTACCGCTGCAAAGCCTGTTTGAATGTCCAACCGTTGCCGGGCTGGCCGTGCACATTACTGCCCATCTGGCTGCCAGCCAACCGCAAGATGAACTGGAACGGCTGCTGGCTGAAGTGGAGCTGCTTTCTGAGGATGATGCAACACGCATGCTGTCTGCAGAAGATTCCCAGGAGACATCGTAAGCATGACTAACCCTCAAGCGGATATGCCAACCAGCCAGGGGCAAGCCGCCCCGTCAAACGCTGAACGGCTTGTTGCCCGCATGGCGGCCTTGTCGCCTGAAAAGCAGGCGCTTTTGGCATCGCGCCTGAATCGCATGCAGAAAAAATCCCGCCCGCGGATACAGCCCCGACCCGATCAAAACCAGTATCCGCTGTCGCATGCCCAGCTGCGTCTATGGTTCCTTAACCAGTTTGAGCCAGAAAGCCCATATTACAACATTTCCGCCGCGCTGCGCATCAACGGCTCATTGGACGTAGCGGCTTTCGAAAACAGCCTGAATGCCATCTTGCGACGGCACAGCGTGCTGCGCTCACGCTTTACCATCCGTGCAGGGCTGCCGGTGCAGATCATCGATCCCGACCTGAGGCTGGCACTGCCGGTCACCGATCTCAGCGGTTTATCTCCCGATGAGCAGGAATCAGCTTTTCGCGCCGAGGCAAGCCTTGATCTGGGCCTGCCTTTCGACCTGGAGCGCGGACCTCTGCTGAGGGCACGGTTGCTGCGGCTGGACCCAGGCCGGCCTTGCCAAAGGCATATCCTGCTGCTTACGATCCATCACATCGTTTTCGACGGCTGGTCCACCAGAGTTTTGATCCGCGAACTTTCGAGCCTGTATCCGGCATTTCGCAGCGGGTGGTCAGGGCAGGCTGAGCCTATGCCGGAGCCGCCGCTGCAGTATGCTGACTACGCTCACTGGCAGAACGAATGTCTGCGGGAGGACGCGCTCCAGGCGTTGATGAATTATTGGGAGGGGCAGCTTAATCCGCCGCCGCCGCCATTGGAGCTGCCCACAGACCGCCCTCACCCGCCAGTTCTCAGCCATAATGGGGCACATTTTAGCTTCGAGATCCCGACCAACATTTACCAGAGCCTGGCAGTGCTGAGCCGCAGCAACGATGCCACCCTGTTCATGACCCTGCTGGCGTCATTCCAGATCATGCTGTATCGCTATACCCGCCAAGCGGACTTCGGCATCGGCGTTCCGGTCGCCAACCGTCCGCGCACCGAGTGGGAAGAGCTGATCGGTTTTTTTGTCAACACCCTCGTCATGCGCAGCCGGCTTTCAGATGAGGATACGTTTCGAACCGTTTTATCCCAGGCGTACAAGACTGCGGTCGGCGCTTTTTCTCATCAAGAAGCGCCTTTCGAGATGCTGGTAGACCGCTTCCAGCCGCAGCGCAATATGAGCCGCCCGCCGCTATTTCAGGTTATGTTTGATCTGCAGGAAGACTCCTTGAACTCGCTCGAGCTGGCTGACCTGAAAATCGAGATTTTGGATTTCGAGAACGGTGCGTCTAAGTTCGAGCTGATGCTGATGATGGCGGAGAGTGCCCATGGCTTGAGGGGGACCTTCGAATACAACACTGACCTGTTCGACGCTGCCACGATCCAGCGCATGGCAGGTCATTTGCTTGCGCTGTTCGAGGGGATCGCCGCCAATCCCGACCAGCCGATCGCCAGGCTGCCTTTGCTGACCGCAGGCGAATGCCGCACACTGCTGAAAACCTGGAACGATACTGCCCTGGAGTATGCAGACGACCAGACCTGGCAGGCCGGCTTCGAAGCCCAGGTCGAAAGAACGCCGGGTATACCCGCGGTGGTGTACGAAGAGGAAATGCTGGCATACCACCAGCTAAACCAACGCGCCAACCACATCGCCCATGCCCTGGCGCGGCGCGGGATAGGCGCGGAGAGCGTTGTGGGGCTGTATTGTGAACGCGGCCTCGACCTGGTGGCAGGAGTGCTGGGAATCCTCAAAGCCGGCGGAGCATACCTGCCGCTGGACCCCAGCTACCCCGACGAGCGCCTGAGCTACATGGTTGAAGATGCCGGAGTCAACCTGGTCCTGACCCATGACTGCTTGAATACGGTTGGCACTGGCTGGCAAACGCAGCTGTTGAGCATTGAAGAGATCTACCAACAAGCCCTTTCATCCGATGATGACAATCCCCCTTCGCGCAGCAGGCCCGACAACCTGGCATATGTGATCTATACTTCCGGCTCCACCGGCAAGCCCAAGGGTGTGATGATCTCCCACCGTTCTGCCATGCACCTTGCGGCGGCCCTGCACCAGCGCATCTATGCCTCCCATCCCCGGCCTCAACTGCGCATCAGCTTGAATGCCCCGCTGAGCTTCGACGCCTCGGTACAGCAGCTCGTCTACTCGCTCACCCGCGGTCATACCCTGTGTGTCATTCCCCAGGCGATCCGCCTGGATGGGACTGCGCTGCTTGAGTACATCCGCAAGCATCATATCGATGGCTTTGACTGCGTGCCCTCCCAACTGAAGCTCCTGCTGGCAGCCGGGCTGTTGAGCGATTCCGGCTGGACTCCTTCGATTCTGATGCCCGGTGGGGAAGCCATCGATGAAACCACGTGGGAAACGCTGTCTCAGGCGCAGAACACTGAAGTCTACAACATGTACGGTCCCACAGAGTGCACCGTCGACTCCACCATCGGGTGGGTGCGCATGACCCCGCACAAGCCCACTATCGGCAGACCGGTGGCGAACGCGCGCCTCTACATACTCGACCCCCAAGCCCAATCCTTACCGGTGGGTATACCCGGAGAGCTGTACATCGGCGGCGCAGGCGTCGGGCGCGGCTATATGAACCAGCCCGAGCTTACTGCCCAGCGATTTATCCCTGACCCATTCAGTGGATTACCCGGCGCGCGCCTCTATCGCACCGGCGATCTGGTGCGCTATCTGCCCGATGGCAACGTGGAATTCCTGGGGCGCATCGACCACCAGGTGAAGGTGCGCGGTCACCGCATCGAGTTAGGCGAGATCGAAGCCGCTCTCAAAGAGCACACCGCCGTGCAGGACGCAGTCATCCTGCTGCGGGAAGACCATCCCGGCGAGCAGCGCCTGGTGGCTTACTTCCTTCCGAATTCGGAGGCTATTCCATCCACTGCCGAGCTGCGCGCGCACCTGCGACAACTGCTGCCCGATTATATGATCCCCCACGCCTTCGTCTTACTGGAAAGCTTCCTGCTCACCCCCAACGGCAAGGTCGACCGCAAAGCGTTTCCCGCGCCCGATCGCGCCCATCCGGAAGCCGAGCGGCCTCTCCAGGCGCCGCGCAGCCGGTTGGAGCGCCTGCTGGCGGAAAAATGGCGCCAGGTGCTGCATTGCGAGCAGATCGGGATTGAGGATAATTTCTTCGAGCTGGGTGGCGATTCGATCCAGGCTGCCGTTCTGGCAAACCAGCTTCAGGATGCGCTCGGTCAAGCGATCAGCGTGCGCATGGTATTCACTTCGCCCACTATCGCCGAGCTGGCTTCGAGCCTGGAGAGGAGCTTCCCCATTCTCGGCTGTTTAGACGGTTTCCCATCGCTTCCAGGCGCACCTGCCAGCTTGCCGCGGTTGGCGCCCACGGATGAGAAACCGCTGTCATTTGCCCAGCAGCGGCTTTGGTTCCTTGACTTGATGGAACCCGGCAGCCCGCTGTACAACATCTCCGGTGCAGTACGTATTCGCGGAGGGCTGAACCTCCCCGCTCTGATCGAGGCCGTGAATAAAGTGGTTGCACGCCACGAAACCCTGCGCTCGCGCTTCGAAACCGTGGATGGGAAGCCTGTCTTGAGGGTTGAACCCGACCTGGATATTCACATCCCGGTGATCGACCTCGGCTGCATGAGCATAGCAGAAGCCGAGCAGAAAGCGCTGAAGCTGGCAGAAGTGCAAGCGCGCCAGCCTTTCGACCTGGGCGCCGCGCCACTACTGCGCATACTAATCTACCGCCTGGGGGAGAACGACCACCTGGCAGCCCTGGTGCTGCACCACATCATTTCGGATGGATGGTCGATGGAGATCTTCGTCCACGAAATGGCGGCATACTATCGGAGATATGTGCTGTATGACGGATCGCCTGCGGCTGACCCGCTCCCGCCGCTGCCGGTGCAGTACTCGGATTATGCCTGGTGGCAGCGCAGCTGGCTCCAGGGGCAGGCGACGGCAGCGCAGGCGGCGCAGTCGCCGCCCGACAATCAAATTGCTTACTGGCGGAAGCAGCTCGCTAACCTGCCGCCGGTGCTGGATGTGCCGGTTGACCGGCCTCGCCCGGCGGAATTGAGCTACCGTGGTGAGTTGTACCTCTTTACTTTGCCGCCAAGTTTGAGCTGGAAGCTGAAAGAACTCAGCCAGGCCGAAGGGGTGACCCTGTTTGCCACCCTGCTGACAGCCTGGCAGACGCTGCTTTTCCGCTACTCGGGCCAGGAGGATATCGCTGTGGGCTGCCCGGTGGCGGGGCGCAATCGCTCCGAGCTGGAAGACCTGATTGGCTTCTTCGTGAACACCCTGGTGCTGCGCAATGACTTCTCAGACGAGCCCACCTTCTTGCAAGCGCTCCACCGCGCCCACCAGGCGATCAGCGACGCCCACGCCCACCAGGATATTCCCTTCGAGATGCTTGTCAGCGCCTTACAGCCCCAGCGTGATCTGAGCCATTCGCCGTTGTTCCAGGTTATGTTCGCCTTTCAGAACACGCCGGAGCATGCCGTAGAGTTGCCCGCGGTCGAGCTAGAAACCAGTGCCCTCAGCAGCGGCACCGCCAAGTTCGACCTTACGCTTTCAATGCGGGATGAGGGAGGGGTGTTGAAAGGCACGCTGGAATACAGCACGGATTTATTTGAGGCCGAGACAATCGAATGCATGCTGCTGCGTTTCGAAAAACTGCTGCACGAGATCTGCGCCGGTCCGGAGCGCAGCGTAGCCGGGCTGCCGCTGCTGCTGGAAGGCGAACGCACCGCGTTTTTCGAGGCCGCGCTCGCCGGAGGGAGCGATTCCGCCTCGCCATATCCCGCAGACCAGACGCTGCCGCGCCTGTTCCAGGAGCAAGTCGAGCGCGCGCCGGACGCCATTGCGCTGCAATACCTGGACGACATGGTTACATATGGCGAGCTGAATGCTCGGGCTAATCGCCTGGCCCACTACCTGCGGCGCCTGGGCGTTGGCACCGAGCGACTGGTAGCGCTTTACCTGGATGATCCGATCCAACAAATCGTTGGCATACTTGGGGTGCTCAAAGCTGGCGGCGCCTATCTGCCCCTTTCCACCCGGGTGCCCGTGCAGCGCCTGGAATTCATCCTGCAGGATGCCGGCTCCCGTTTCTTGATCACAAAATCGAAACAGGCTGCGCAACTCGATTCCATCCACCCCGGATTTCTTCCGCCCGCTCACTCGGCTCTAACCATGGTGTACCTGGACAGCAACGAGCCAGACATCAACCAGGAAAGCCAGTCCAACCCGAGCAGTTTTGTCGAACCTGAGAACCTGGCATACGTGATCTATACTTCCGGCTCGACCGGGGTTCCCAAGGGAGTCTTGATCGAACAGCGCAGCGCGTGCAATCTAGCCGCAGCCTATATCCAGCATTTCAACCTGGGGAGCTTCAGCCGGGTGCTGGGATTCTTCGATTATGTCTTCGATGGTTCGGTGGCAGATATCTTCCCTGCCCTGCTTTCCGGCGCCAGGTTATGCCAGGTAGGCGAAGAACAGCGTCTGCCTGGCCCCGAGCTGGCAGCAATGATCCGCGAGCAAGCCATCACCCACATGGTAATGACGCCTTCGGCGCTTGGCTCGCTGCCCAGAACCGGGATGACCAGCCTGGTGACGGTCGTATCCGCAGGAGAGAGCTGCAGCAGTGATATCGCAGTGCGCTGGATACAGGCATATCCCGGCTTGCGTTTCTTCAATGCATACGGCCCCACCGAAGCCACAGTGGCAGCTAGCTGGTACGAGGTTGGCGATCTCTCTACCATGCAGCGTATGAACCCGGCTGGATGCGCCGTCCCAATCGGAAGACCCTTGCCTAACGTGCGCATCTACCTGCTGGACAGCCATTTACAGCCGGTGCCACCCGGCATCACCGGCGAGATTTATATTGCCGGCGCAGGTGTGGCGCGCGGCTACCTCAACCGTCCCGAGCTGGATGCCGAGCACTTTGTCCTCGATCTCTTCAACTCGATGCCTGCATTGCAGGAATCGGCCGCGGGCAGCCATTCATCCAGCCAGTGTTTGCAGCGCATGTACCGCACCGGTGACCTGGCACGACTACGGCGCGATGGGAATCTGGAATTTCTGGGGCGCGCAGACCAGCAGGTGAAGATTCGCGGTTTTCGCATCGAGCCTGGTGAGATCGAATCCGTGCTGTTGAGCCACCCTGGACTGCAGGAGTGTGCGGTCACCGTGCACCAGAACGCCGCCGGAGCCCGGCGCCTGGTGGCCTATCTGGTTTCTGCCGCTCAGCCTGCCCCCGACTACCACGAGCTGATCCGCCACCTGCGCAGCAAGCTGCCGGATTATATGATCCCGGCTGCGTATATCTACCTCGAGGAGCTGCCGCGCACCCCAAGCAACAAGATCGACCGCAAAGCGCTGCCAGAACCGACGGCAGATCAAGTCAGCGAACGGTTGAGCACAGGCGGCGATTTCCAGATGCCCCGCAACCGGCAAGAAACACTCATGGCGGAAGCCTGGTCGCAGGTACTCGGAATCGAGCAGGTCGGCGTCAATGACAATTTCTTCGAGCTAGGTGGCGACTCGATCCTGGCGATTCAGCTGGTGGCGCGGGTTGCAAAGGCTGGCATGAACTTTACCCCGCGCCAGCTCTTCCAATACCCCACGATTGCGCAGCTGGTGCGGGTTGTTCGCGAAATCGAGCCGCTGCGGGAAAGCGAAGATCAAAACATCCGGGGACCTGCGCCGCTCACCCCGGTGCAGGAATGGTTCTTCGAGCAGCAGTTCCCCGAGCCGCAGCATTGGAACCAGACAGTGCTCTTGCAGGTCCACCGGCGCTTAGACCTCTCGCTCTTGAAGAAGACGGTCGAGCACCTGGTCACACAACACCAGGCTTTCGGGCTGCATTTTATGCCCGGCGAGCATGGCTGGCGGCAGGCCGTTGGCGAGGTTCAGGTCGATGAGCTGTTCCACTACCATGACCTGAGCAGCCTACCGGAGGTGCAACAGCGAGTGATCATCGAACGGCATTCGTCTGAATACCAGGCCAGCCTCGACCTCCTGCACGGGCCACTGCTGCGCATCGTTTATTTCGATCTCGGCGCGCACGGGCGCGGGCGCCTGCTGCTGGTTGCCCATCACCTCGTGATCGATGGCGTTTCCTGGCGCATCCTGCTGGATGACATCCAGGCAATCTACAACGATTTACACCAGCAAAACCCCATTCCCAACTTACCGCGTACAACCTCTTATCTGTACTGGGCGAAACAGCTTTCAGACGCAGCCCAGTCGGAGTGGATGCAGGCTGAGCTGCCCTACTGGCTCGAAATTTCACGGCGCCGAACCCCCCAAGTGCCGGTTGATTACCCGGATGTAACGAATACCGAAGAAACTGCGGGAAGCCTGTCCGTTGAATTGACATCTGAAGAGACGCGCTTGCTTCAGCAAATGGTTCCAGAAATATTCGGCGCAGATATCCAGGAGGTACTCCTGGCAGCATTGGCTCAGGCATACGCCGAGTGGAGTGGAGACCAGGAACTGCTGGTCGATCTGGAGCGCCACGGGCGGGAGGCAGATCACGAAGATATCGACCTGTCTCGCACCATCGGCTGGTTTACATCAATCTTCCCTGTGCGGTTTGATCTTCACGGAATAGAGGATTCCGGGCAAGTATTGAAATCCATCAAGGAACAGCTGCGAAGTGTCCCTCAGAAGGGCCGAGGGTATGGGCTGCTGCGCTACCTGCACCCTGATTTGAGAGCGGAGCTGCGCGGCCTGCCAGCCCTTCAACCTCAGATCAGCTTCAACTACCTGGGGCAATTCGACCAGAGGTTTTTCCGGCAAGAAACGTTCAGCCTGGCGCCAGAGAATCCGGGTCCGGCGCGCAGCCCAAGAGACCACAGACCACACCTGATCAGCTTGAACGGCGGCATCTACGAAAGCCGGCTGCGCATGGAGTGGACTTTTAGCACCGCTATTCATAAACAGGAAACCATCGCCTGGGTAGCGGAACGCTTCCTTGCCCGGATGCGTGACATCATCGCATTGTGCCAGCAGAAACAGCAGGCAGAGTATACCCCTGCAGATTTTCAGGACGTTGACTTGAGCGAAGACGAAATTGATGCACTCCTTCAAGAAATTGCTGATGGCAGCCTGTAACAAAGGAGGGAGACCGAGCAATGAGAAAAAGAAACATCGAGGCTGTTTACCCTCTTACGCCCATGCAAAAGGGGATGTTGTTTCATACTGCACTGGAGCCAGAAAGCGGCGTCTATTTCGAGCAAACCTGCTGCACTCTGCGCGGCGATTTACAGGTAGATCTATTTAAGCGGGCCTGGCAATGGGTCGTAGGACGGCACGATATCCTGCGCACCTGTTTTGCCTGGAAGACACTCGATAAAATGCTGCAGGTGGTACAGCGCGAGGTACTCCTGCCGTTTCAAGTGCACGATTGGCGAGCGCTTTCAGCAAGTGAGCAGGCAGAAAAAATTCGTGGTTACCTGCAGCAAGACCGGCAGCTTGGTTTCGACCTCTCGAAAGCTCCCCTACTCAGACTGGCATTGATGTGCACCGGCGACAAGAGCTACTACTTTGTTTGGTCGCATCACCATATCCTGCTGGATGGCTGGTCGCTGCCGCTGCTTCTGCAAGATGTGCTGGGCTGCTACCGATCCCTTTTGGCAGGCGGGGAGGTTAGTGAAACGCCGGTACGCCCCTATCGCGACTACATCCATTGGCTAGAAAGCCAGGATTACGAGGCAGCGCGTTCCTTCTGGCAGCGATATTTCAGCGGCCCCATTTCACACGGGAACATACCGCTAAATCGCTCTGCCAGGTCAGTCGAGGATGGGATTCCGCGCTACGCCGAAATCGAAATCCATCTCGCCGAGCCAACGACTGCTGCTCTGAACGCCTTTGCCCGGCAGAACGGCTTGACCATGAGCACGCTGCTGCAAGGCGCCTGGTGCCAGCTTCTACACCGCTACTCTGCCGAAGATCAGGTGACCTGCGGTGTCACCGTTTCTGGGAGGCCTGCCGAGTTGGAAGGCGCCGAGAGCATGCTCGGTTTATTCATTAATACGCTGCCCCTGAGCGTGAAGATCGAGCCCCAGGCAGACAGGCTTGGCTGGTTGAAAGCGCTGCAGGACCAGATGGCTGAGATCAACCAGTATCATTACTGCTCCCTGGCGCAGATCCAGGAATGGATTGGCGCGCCCTCACAGCCGCCCCTTTTTGAAACCATCATCGTCTACGAGAATTATCCGGCGCTCAATTCGCTGGCGGCGATCTCTGGCGAAATAGAAATCCAAGACGTGCGCAGCATAGAGCAAACCAACTTCCCATTGTGCCTGGTATCCGGTCCCGGAAGCAGGCTGCCGCTCAAGATAGCTTATGACGTTCGCTTCTACGACCCGGATGAAATCCGGCGCATGCTGGGGCACCTGCAAACCCTGCTGCAGGCGCTTGCCGGCCACCCCAACGCGCCCCTGCTGGAGCTGCTCATGCTGACCCCGGCTGAAGAACAACAGCTGCTCGTTGAGTGGAACAGCACCCAGACCGATCCCATCTCCGACACCCCCGTTCACTTCACCATCGAGCAGATCGTTGAGCGCTTTCCCGACCATACCGCCTTGCGCTTTGAGGGGCAGTCGCTGTCCTACGCCGAGCTCAACCGCCGCGCCAACCAGCTTGCCCACTATCTGCGCGGGTGCCTACCCCGCCCCTTGGACGCCGCGCCCGATGTCCTGGTCGCCATCTGCCTGGAGCGCTCCTTCGAGATGATCGTTGCTGCGCTGGCGGTGCTCAAAGCCGGCGCAGCCTTCCTGCCCCTCGACCCCGCCAACCCAGCCGAGCGCAACAGCTTCACCCTGCAGGACTCCCAGGCGCCCATCCTGATCACTACCCATGCCATCGCCCGAGGCCTCGATCTCGACCCGGGCGCAGATGGCGCCGAGCTGCCGTTCTCTGGCAGCCGCTCCCCCAGCGGCCCGTCCCACGTCATCTTTCTGGAAAATGTCTGGACAACAGGCACAGAAGAGACTGGCATCACAACTTCCACGGAGTCCACCGCATCTCCCGAAGACCGTACCGCGATCGAAATCCGTTGCCAGAGTACTTCCAACCCTTCCCACCTCACCACCCCGGATCACCTGGCGTACGTCATCTACACCTCCGGCTCCACTGGCGGGCCTAAGGGCGTGCTCATCCAGCACCAGGGAATGAGCAACACCTGTGAATTCTGGGTACGGGAGTTCGACCTGAGCCAGGATACAGCGGTCCTGCAGATCTTCTCTTTCTGCTTCGACGGCGCTGTTCCAGAAATCTTCCCGGTCTTGATGGCAGGCGGCACGTTGGTGCTCGCAGCAAAAGACGTGCTCACCTCGACAGTCGAGCTAGGAAAACTGCTGTGGCAGGAAAAGGTCTATCAAATTACCGCTCCTCCTTCTCTGCTGTCAGTTCTGGACGAAACTAACCTTCCCGATCTGCGGTATGTGGTATCGGCTGGCGAGCGCTGCCCGGCAGGCGTCGCGAGTCGGTGGTCAAAGGGACACCGCTTCTTCAACGGGTATGGCCCCACCGAGGCCAGCGTGTGCACCAGCCTGTACGAAGTTGCTCAACACAATAAAACGGAACCTCTCATCGGCTGCCCAATCGATAACACCCAAGTCTTCGTGCTCGACCGGCACCTGCGAGCTGTGCCTGTGGGCGTGCCTGGCGAGCTGTGCATCGCTGGCGTTGGTGTGGCGCGCGGCTACCTCAACCGCCCTGAGCTGATGTC
>JBGSTO010000302.1:0-1886 GCA_041736465.1 Anaerolineales bacterium
GCCCCGGCTCGGCGATGAACGTGTACTGCAGCGCTGCCAGCCGCCCGCCGCGCAGTGCTACCGGCGGGCGCTGGATGCGGGCCGTCATCGGCGGCAGCCGGTCTTTGACGAACTGCTCGTAGTTGTGGTATTCGTCCAGGATGTCGGCGCGTGGTCCGATCTTGGCAATGGCAGAGGCATCGGCGCGCCCGTCAGGGCGCACCGGCTGCACCAGGAAGGCGCGGGCGCCGGAGTAGCCGGATTTGAACTCATTCTCCAGCACCAGGCGGCTGTAGCGAGCGAACAGCCCCTGCAGTAAACTGGTCTCTTCCGGTGAAACCGTGATGCTGGCAATGCGCTCAACTTGCAGGGTGCGATTGGGTGCGGCAGTGCGCACTCCAGCGCGCGGTTGTAGGAATTGGCCTGCCAGAGCGGCTACACCCAATATGCCGCCCAGCAGCAGGCTGAACACCCCGGCGCCGAGCGCCTGCGCCCGGGTCATGCCCAGGATCGAGTCTACGCTTACATCCAGTCCGCGGTCGAAAGCCAGCGATTCAGATACCGGTCCGGTCACGCCTGGCTCAGGCTCCCAACGCAGCGTCAGGCTGACGGTGAGGCGCTGCTGCCCCGGCTGGCGGGCTGCCAGGCTCCAGCGCCAGGAGACCGTTTCCCCGGGCGGCACCATACGCGGTTGGACTCCTGCCGGAGAGATATCGAACCCGATCCCATCCAGCTGGGCAATGCCGATCAGACTGTATCCCTGGCGGTGCTTGAGCGGCACCTGGCGGGTCTGCACCTGGTGATCATCGAACTCGGCCTGGGCCTGGTAGCCGTCCTGGCTGGGGATCAGCGACAGGCGCAGCACGTCCGAATCGCCCAGCCGCAGGCGTGCAGGCCATTCCAGCTCGACGATGCGCGATTCGATGAAGGGTGTCGGCAGCGGGGTAGGCTGCAGCGCCTGGGTGGGCTGGGGTGGGCTGGTCTCGGGTTCCTCGACTGCCGGCGCTGCGGTTTCGACCGGTCTTTCCGATTCCGTGGGCTGCATGGCAGGCGCGCAGCTCGCCAGCAGCAGCAGCACCAAACTGAGCGCCAGCCAGGCGATTACCAGCCGCGGGTTGATCTTGCCCTGCAAGGCGCTCACGGCAGCATCCCGGGAGGCGTCAGCAGCGCTGGCGCGACCGGCACACGCAGACTTTCCACCGGCAGCGGCAGCAGGGCATACGCCAGCAGCAGCGTGGCTGCCAGCACCAGCAGCAGAGCAAACACAACCAGGATTACGCGCTTCGTTGGCATCACGCGCCACCCTCCTGAAATGAGTATAATACAACACAGGCATTGATTTCAACTACCTACAGGCGCAAGTTTATGTCCGTTTGGGACACTTATCCAGCTATATACCGGCAGAGCGAAGTGCAGCGCATCCTGGCGGCTGTGCGCGCCGGGCACTGTGCGGCGGTACTGGGCTTCAGCGGCGCAGGCAAAAGCAACCTGCTGGGATTTGTTGCCCATCGAGTCCGGGAGCCTGGGGCGCCGGAATTCTTGCTGATCGACTGCAACCGCTTGCGGCAGCCCGCTGCGGCGGCATTTCTCGATTTATTGGCTGCCGCGCTGGCGGGACCGGGCGAAATTGCCCCCTCTGATCTGTTCGATCTGCTTGCTCGCCGCCTGGCAGGCGCTCCCCATGGGCTGTGTCTGCTGGTGGACCGGCTGGACGCCCTGCCGCCGGATGAGATGGGGAAGCTGTCCGGCAATTTGCGCGCCCTGCGGGATGCTTTCAAGTATGCGTTTACCTTCGTGCTGGCGACCAGGCGACCGGTGGACGCGGCCTCCGAGCTGGCGGAGCTGTTCTTTGCCAATACGCTGTGGCTGGGCGCGCTCAGCCCGGGCGATGCCCGCTGGAGCGCAGG
>JBGSTO010000346.1:0-2807 GCA_041736465.1 Anaerolineales bacterium
GGCACGATGACCGGCACGGTGGAGAAGATCGGGTTGAAGTCCACCCGGCTGCGCAGCGTGGATGGCGAGCAGCTGATTTTCTCCAATGCCGATCTGCTCTCCAGCCGCATCCAAAATTTCCAGCGCATGGAAAAGCGCCGGGTGGTGCTGAGCCTGGGGGTGGATTACACTACGCCGGCGACGCTGCTGGAAAAAATACCGGACATGCTGGCGGAAATCGTCTCCGCCCAGCCGCAGGTGAGCTTCGAACGCGCCCATTTAAAATCGCTGGGGGATTTTGGGCTGCACTTCGAAGTGGTGTACCTGGTCGAATCGTCTGACTACAAGCTGTACATGGATGCTCAACAGGCGGTCTCATTGGGGATCTTGCGCCGCTTCGAGCAGGAGGGCATCAAGCTGCCATACCCAACCCAAAACCTGGTGCTGCCGCGGGGACAAAGCGAGTAGACGCTGCGCCTACAGAATTGTTTACCTTGCAAAGTTGACAATCGGCCCGGCGGGCTGTGCGCGTATAATATGAATTGCATTGCCAATAGTGATTGGCGTGCAAGGTGGACACGCAATAATCGCCATGGATCAGGCCCCCGCGCGCGAGTCACCCCTCAAGGTAGAGCATCCGGCAGCTCTGAAACACACGGAGAAGCTGCCTGTTCGCTTGCCGATCCGCTTCAAGATTACGCTGCCATACCTGGCTTTGGCGCTGCTGATCGCGCTGGTAGCATCTTACCTGGTGACGCGCATCGTATTCGATACCCTGGAGGAGCGCTTTACCAACCAGCTCATCGAGGCGGGTAAGCTTGCTTCGACGGCGATCGTGCGCGAAGAGGAGCGCTTGCTCAAGACTGTGCGGCTGCTGCGCTACGCCCAGGGCCTGCCCGAGGCGCTGGTGCAGGGCGATGCCGAGAGGCTGCGCGAGCTGGCGTTCGGCATCGTGGTGGATCAGGGGGAAGAGACGGTGGAATTTCTGGATACCAGCGGCAGTTGGGTGCTTTCGATGCGCCACCGTCCCGGAGATCCGGTGGAGGTGTATTCCTTCGCCCAGCAGGGCGGCGATACTTTCCTGCAGTGGGATTTCGTGCAGCGCATGTACGCCGGGGAAGTGGATGCGCAGGGGGATAAGTTTGCCGGGCATGTGCCCGGCGATTCGGGCGAATTTTTCTACATCGGCGCGCCGGTGATGGGTACGGATCAGAAGCTGGCGGGTGTGGTGCTGGTGGGGCGCAGCCTGGCAGCGCTGGGGAACAGCCTGCGCCAGGAGACGCTGGCCCAGGTAACGCTGTACGGGCCGGATGGGCAGGCGCTGGCGAGCACCCTGGCGCAGGCAGAAGCCCTGCCCCTGGAAGAAGTGCACATGATCCTGGAGCATCAAGATCAGGGCAGCATGCTGCGCCCGCTGGAGGATCGCCGCAGCCTGGAGGTGTATGGGCTGCCCTATGCAGAAGTGCTGGGGCCGTGGGAGGTGCGCGGCGACGCCGACCTGGGGGTGATGGGTGTGGCGCTGATGCAGCCGCGCTGGGTGAACCCAAACCAGATCACGCGTATACAAATCATCCTGGGTGTGGCGCTGTCTTTCCTGCTGGTGACCCTGCTGGGCATCAACCTGGCGAACTATATTACGCGTCCGTTGATGGAGCTGGTGAGCGCCTCGCACAAAGTCGCCCAGGGAGACCTGGGCGTACAGGTGGCGGTTAACACCAACGACGAGGTGCAGGTGCTGGCGGCGGCATTCAACCAGATGGTGCTGAGCCTGGGCGCTTCCAAGCGCGAGCTGGTGCAGGCTTACGACCACACCCTGGAAGGCTGGTCGCGGGTGCTGGAACTGCGCGATAAAGAGACCGAAGGCCACACGATGCGTGTAGCCAAACTAACCATGGAGCTGGCTGATCTGCTGGGGCTGGAGGGAGAAAGTCTTATCCACATCCACCGTGGGGCCATTCTGCACGACATCGGGAAGATGGCGATACCAGACGCAATCCTGATGAAGGAAGGACCGCTGACCGAGGAAGAATGGGTGATCATGCGCAGGCACCCCAGCTTTGCGTATGAGATGCTCTCGCCGATCGAGTACCTGCACCCGGCGCTGGAGATACCCTACTGCCACCACGAACACTGGAACGGCGGCGGCTACCCGCGCGGCTTGCGCGGCGAGGAAATCCCGCTGGCGGCGCGCATCTTTACCGTGGTGGATGTGTGGGACGCGTTGATTTCGAACCGCCCATATCGCAAGGCAATGAGCCGCGCGCAGGCGCTGGAAGAGATCAAGGCGGGGGTCGGCACACACTTCGATCCAGTGGTGGCGCAAGCCTTCATCGAGTTAATCCAGAAACAGGCGTGCTGCGCCGGGTAGGGGCGCTGGAATGACCGCATCTGCGTTCAAGCCTGCCCGCAGCCGGGGAGCAGATCATCGCCGCCCCTGGGCGCTGCTGTTCGGCTGGTTGGTCGTAGCGCTATTAATCTGCGGCTTTGCGATTGCCAACTTTAACCTCATGCTCCAGCCCACCGGGCAGGTACTGCTGGATGTAGATTTGCACTCTGCCTATGAGGCCGATTACCGCGCCGAGGCGGCACAGGCGCTGCCCGCTATCAGCCTGGAGATCGTCAAGGACGTGGTTCGCGACGGCGCAGCCCCGGATGAAGATCTGGAAGGCAGGCTTTCGGCGGTGGAAACAGCCCTGGTGCTGCCCATCCCCAGTATGACGCCAGCCGCCGGGATGGTGCTGAGGGAAGCGACCGCCATCGCCGGGCTGCCAGGGGGCGGCTCGCCCGCGCCGGGAGATGTTGTGGCGAGCAGTACTCCGGCGGCAGCG
>JBGSTO010000311.1:0-3633 GCA_041736465.1 Anaerolineales bacterium
ACATCGATCAGGGTTTTGCGTTCCAGGGCGCCTGCCAGCCGTTGCGAGAGGTTCGCGGCTATGGCCAGGGAATCGTAGTGATTGCCGTAAAGAACGTGGTTCACGCGCGCTTGGACGCGGGCTTGCAGCCAGGGAAACGGCAGCGCGATCAAAGCCGCCACCAGTCCTCCGTACAGCGGTAAATTGCGGGGCAGGTCGAAAGCCAGGGCAATGGCTCCGAAGAGCAGGATCGACAGCGTCAGGATCAGCAGCAAGACAACAAACGTGACAAGCAGGCAGTTAATGACCAGGTCGATGCGCAGCAGTTGGCGCTGGAATATGACATAGGCATACGCCAGCGGAAGAAGGATTAAGAATGGGATGCTGAACGCGCCAGAGACGTATTCTTCGCCCAGGGTCAGATAGGGGAGCAGGGTCAGGGTGAAGAATGGGCTGATACCGAGCAGCATGCCCCACAAGATGATGCCGGTCTGGCGGCGAATCTCAGGCGAAGCGGCGGCCAGCCGGCTGCGAGCCAGCAGCGCCAGGGAAGCCGCCCAGGCAACCAGGAAAAAGACCAATACGACCTGCCGCAGGTGGAGGTCGTAGGTTGTCTGCAGCGAGATTCCCTGCCGAGCCAGAAGCCAATCATCCCCTATCACCAGTGCAGTCAGCAACAAGGCAACGAGCCAGGCAGCGGCAATGACTCGCGAACGATGTTTCGGAAAGGTCAGCTCTGGAAAGGTCAGATGAGCGGTGATCAGGTTGGCAGCCAGCAAACTAAGCAGGATTTTTTGGATTGTGTTCGCACCCCAGAAGCTATTCCAGCCGCTGGCGCCGCCGGCAGCCGCGGTCGCCCCTGCCAGCAAGAAACCCAGGCCCAGCAAGTGGGCGCGGGCATCACCGGGAGGTGTGAAGATCACAAGCAGCATACCAATGATCCAAAGCCCAATCGAGAGCAGCTGGATACCCAGATAGGAAGCCAACAATGGCAGGTCGTTCCAGTAGCTGCCGATTCGGACAGGGATCTCCAGCGTCTCTCCATCTCGCTCCAGGGAATATACAACCAAATCACCTGGACGAATTCCGGCGCGGTAGCGCGGCGCGCTGATGCTCGGATTCAGCGGCAGATTGTCTATGGCCAGGATCAGATCGCCGGCGTGGATCCCGGCTTGCGCGCCTGGGCTGCCGGGAACAACTTCGTAGATTTCGCCCAGAGGATTTTCAGTGTAAACGCCCAGGCCGTCGTACGGGCGGAAGAGGTAGAAAAAAGCGTTGAAAACCAGCAGGGCAATCAAGCTCAGTACAGCTACCGCGAGCAGCAAGGCAGGTTGAGTCAGCCGCTCCACGATCGCAGATGGGTCGCGTATAGCCGGCTGCCTGTTATTGGCTCGGGTGGTTGAGCGCATTTTCCAGCATTTCCCGGAGGTTCTCTCTGGCGCCTGACTCGGGCAATCGATCCAGGCTGGACAGCGCCAGCCGGCCCCACTCGGCCAGGATCGAGCTGATGATCTCTGGAACGCGGGCAGCGACAAGCTGATCGGGCCAGCTCCCTGCTTGGACGGAGTCGAAATGTTTATTGAACTTGCCTGGAACCGCTTGACGCGAGCGCTTCTCCCGTTCTATCTCAAGTAACAGCCAGGGCAGTGTGCGGCGGTGAGCCTGTTTATCCTGCAGTGCATCTCGGCAGTCGTCCAACACCTGGTGGATTACGCCCAGCGCCCGCCCGTATTCGCCTATTGCCTGCAGGAGGGATGCTTCCTGTATCGCACCAGCGCTGGCGCCCGCCAACAGCCCTGCACGGTAGATACTGCCGGATTTCAGGATCACAGTTTTCCAGTAATGTTGGATATGCTCGCCGATTGTAAGCTCATCCTTCTCAGCACCCAAGGCCAGCGACTGCCCCAGACTGGATTTGAAGCCCTCAAGTGACAAGATGTCAGTTACTTTAGCAATTACACCTGGCGTAAGCGGGGAGGATGTGATCATAGAAAAGGCAGCAAAGATCATTCCAACAGTGCAGGCGCTGGCTTGTCCAGGGTGGGGCCGGCTAGTGGAACCCAACGGCCTGTCATCTTGAAGATCATCCAGGAAATTTGCCGCGTGACGGAGCGTGGACCAGGCTGCTGCTGTATGGAGAGCACTGTCAACCTGCCCGCCGGCGGCTAAGCAGCCAAGCACGGGTAAGGCCCTAACCCGTGCATCGTCCAGCTCGGTTAAGTTAAGTAAAGCCTGCTGGCATTCTGGCCATTCGGAAAACAGCGGCCAGGAAGCAATCATCTCCATCACCCTCTGTGAGATTGAGGATAAGAGAGTGTCATCCATGCCGGCACATCTCCGTCTCCATTGCCTGGTTGGTCCTTAAAGTCAGCACTTGCATCTCGGCCTACTGCTGAGACGAGCCCGGAAATCTATGGCCCAGCTTGCGGTTAAACCAAATTGCCGAATGATTTACTGGGAATTTTTACCCTGTAATTTGCTCCTCCATTAGACCTGCTCCCAAATGATTCTACGATCTCCGCCGACCGTTCCATCGTCCGAGACAAACCCTATGACGAGCAACGAGAGAACGGCTTGAAGCAGGGAACTCGCTAACTTCCATCTGTGGGGAGCCTGTTGGCTTTGCTTTACGGTGAAATCTGCCATCTCTTCAGCCAGCTTGGTTTCTTGTTCCAGGTTCACGTGATACCTCCTTGCATAGAATGATTTGTTGAGATTTTACAGGAATAAGCGGATCGGATAAATAGACGGCTGTCCTCTCAAGTTCGGGACAAATGTCCCGTCCAGGTCACTCGTTGGGTATCAGGCCCAGCTCGCGCCCGCGCTTGATTGCCAGAACGCGTAGGTTGCCGCCTGGATCATCGTGCAAGTTCAGTTTTTCGTAAATATCGGTAAACAGGTTGCGCACGCGTTTATCTGAGACGGTCAAAATTTCGGCGATGCGGGCGTTGTTCAATCCTTGAGCTGCGAGGCGCAGAACCGAAAGCTCATGCTCGTTGAGCGGTGAAGCCTGGCCCGCTTCGAAGTGATCTAAGAGCCGGCCTGCCACTTCCTGGGAGTAGAAGCGCTGTCCCTGGTATACCGTACGCACGCCGCGTGCCAGCGAGCTGGACAAGTCGTCGCTTTTCAGCACGTAGCCGCGCACGCCGGCTTTGACCAGCTCGCGCATGTACACTTCATCATCATACCCGGTTAGCACCAGGATGTTGATATTCGGGTGATCGCGGCGCAGATCGCGCACGGCGCGTATCGGGTCGAAGTGACCGCTGGACATCCCTAAATCCAGAACGACCACGTCGGGTTTGTATTCCCGAGCCAGGCGGGGGAGTTCATCCCCATGAGCGGCAGTCTGTACTACCTCGATATCGGCATGCAAAGCGAGCTGATCGAGAACCGCCTTACGCATGAGTACATGGTCCTCGATTACGATCACCCGAATAGACATAGCTGTCCTCTCCCTAACCGGATAATTTGGGCAATTATAATTCGTTTTGGCAAGGTATTGACTCTTGAAAATATTCGTGCTATAAAATTGCCAACAAACGAATATTCCTACGTTGATTAGACTCGCCGCACGTTTGCAGCATTCCCTGCTGGAAGTGCGGCGTTTTGTATTTGTACGTCGAATAACATCTCAAGTACCTGCACGTTCAC
>JBGSTO010000444.1:0-4836 GCA_041736465.1 Anaerolineales bacterium
AGGGTGGCATCCCGCCGCCGGTTGCGTTTGAGATTTGATTTTCCTGCGCCATAGCTTGCTCCTTTCGCGCCTGCTGCTCGCGCCGCTGTTCGTAAAGGATAGAACCGGTCAGCCCGCTGATCTCACGCACAACCGCGGCCAGCCAGGCTGCCCCACGCTGCTCCCCAGCCTCGCTCAGCCGCCCGCAGAGCACCGCCCGCATTTCGCCGGCAAACTCGCCGCGGAAGCGCGGCGGGTATAGTGACAGCAGCCACTCGAACAGCCGCGGCAGCCGGCTGGAACTGCCCAACTTCACTGCCTCGCCTCCAGGCGGGTCGTCAGGTGCACCAGGCTGTGCAGGCGTTTCGTTTCCAGCTCGAAGATGCGCCGTCCCAACTCGCTCAAGCTGTACAGCTTACGCTCCCGGCTCTCGTCGTTGGAAGAGCCATCATCCAGGCGCTCGATCCAGCCATCCTCCAGCATGCGCCGCAGCGCGCTGTACAGCGTGCCGGCAGCCAGCACCACTCTGCCTTCGCTGAGCGCCTCGACTTCTTTGATGATGGCGTAGCCGTGTTTCGGAGAGGCTGCAAGCGATAGGAGGATGAAAAACGAGGTTTCAGTGAGGGGCAGGTAGTCGTGGGGTTCCATGGGTTCCTATACAGTTCAACTATATATAGTGTGACTATATATTACAGGATGATAACGAGAATGTCAAGTTAATTAATCACCACGGCAGACACCAAGAAACCATCCACGAATTTTTATTCGCGAATACACGAATGGCTGAGGGTCAGCCCGAACTCGCCTGGCAAAGATAAATTCTGGCGACAAATTCGTGTATTCGTGGCCTATTCGAGGACGGTTTTCCAGGTAACCACCATTTCCTCCTCTACAATCTCCACAAACCCTGACAGACTTCTCCATAATTCCTCCACACTGGAGTGTTAAAGTACGTGAGCACGGGATAAAGGATTTTGGAAAAATTAATAGTCTACAAGCAGCATCAAACTTCGCGCCCTTCGTGCCTTAGCGGTGCACAATTAATAAAGGAGCTCGTATTCATGAAAGCCGTTGTCTTCCGATCCTATGGTTCGCCGGATGTGTTGAAAATCGAAAGCCTGGAAAAGCCCACCCCGGGAGAAGATGAAGTGCTGGTCAGAGTCCATGCTTCGTCGGTCAATCCGGCGGAATGGTACGCCATGACCGGGTTATTCATCGCCCGTCTCGGCAGCGGGCTGGCGCGGCCCAAGGACACCCGCCTCGGCGTCGATTATGCCGGGGTGGTCGAAGCCGTGGGCAGGCAAGTCACCCAATTCAAGCCTGGCGATGAAGTCTTCGGCGCGCGCAGCGGGGCGTTTGCCGAATATGTGTGCGTCAAGACCCACATCTATCCGAAACCTGCCAATATCACCTTCGAACAGGCGGGCAGCGTGGCAGTTGCGGCGATAACCGCCCTGCAAGGGCTGCGCGACCATGGCAGGCTGCAAGCCGGGCAGAAAGTGCTCATCAACGGCGCCTCCGGCGGTGTGGGCACCTTCGCCGTGCAGATCGCCAAAGCGCTCGGCGCCGAAGTCACCGCCGTGTGCAGCACCCGCAACGTCGAGATGGCCCGCTCGCTGGGAGCAGACCATGTCATCGACTACACCCAGGAGGATTACACCCGCAGCCGCGAACGCTACGATCTTCTGCTCGATATCGCCGGCAGCCGTCCGTGGCGCGAGAACAAGCGCGTGCTGAAACCCAACGCCAGCTATATCATCGCCGGCGCGCCAAAATCCAACCGCTGGCTTGGGCCGCTGACCTACATCCTCCAGACCCGCCTGGCGGCATTGGGCGCCAGTCAAAATGTGGTATTCTTTATCGCCTCTTTCAAGCGCGAAGACTTCCTGCTGCTGAGCGATATGTTCGCCCGCGGGCTGGTCAAACCGGTGGTGGAGAAAGCTTATCCGCTTGAGAAAATCTCTGAGGCCATGCGCCACCTGGGAACCGGCCATGCCAAAGGGAAGATCGCTGTCGTCATCACACAGTGATCCTGCCAACCAGGCCAGCCATCCTGATCTTTAACGGTAGACCAAACAGCACGAGTCTTGGAGGAAACCCGATGGAAATCGAGCAGTTGGAATTTTTGAAGCATCTTTTTCGTTTCAACCGGCGTGTCTATCTCGATCATAATGCCACCACGCCTGTCAGCAATCGCGTCCGGCGCAAAATGGAACAGGTTTTGAGAAACCATTACGGCAATCCGTCATCGCTCTATGGTATTGCCAGAAAATCAGCCGGGTTAATGGAAACTGCCCGGCAAAATGTCGCCAGCGCCGTTCATGCTGACCCGCAGGAAATCTATTTTACCGGCTGCGCTACCGAGTCGAACAATGCCGTGCTCAAATCGGTCTTCGACTATTTTTACCCCCAAAAGAAAAAGATTGTTTCCACGCCGCTCGAACATCCTTCCGTGATGAACACGTTAGCGTACCTGGAAACCCAGGGAGTGATGGTTGAATATTGTCCGGTGGATAGCCAGGGGCGAGTATTGCTGGCCGAACTGGAGAAGCTGGTAGATGAGGATACCTTCCTGGTCTGTTGTATGCTGGCCAACAATGAAACCGGCGTCATTCAAGACCTCGAGGCTGTGACGAAGATCGCCAGCCAACACGAGGCGCTGGTGCTGGCGGACTGTGTGCAGGCGCTGGGGAAGATACCGGTTGACCTGCATGCATGGGGCGTTGATTATGCCTCGTTTTCGGCGCACAAACTTTATGGGCCAAAAGGGATTGGCGCCCTATACGTCAAGCAGGGCAGCCCCTTTAGCCCGCTGCTGCATGGCGGTCACCAGGAAAGCGGGATGCGGGCTGGAACGGAAAGCCTCCACAACATCGCCGGATTCGGGGCTGCCTGCCAGGATGTCGATCGACTCCTGCTGCATGCAGGAAAGACGCAGGCCCTGAAACTGCTCTTAATCCAGCGCCTCAAGGAAATCAAGCCGGATTGTGTGATCAATTCGCCGGAGACGGAGTGCCTGCCGAACACGATCAGCGTTACCTTTCCCGGTGTGGATAATGCCGGATTGATGGCGATATTGGATTACCATGGCATTGCAGTCTCAGCCGGTTCAGCCTGCAGCACCGGGGAAGATGCACCTTCCCATGTATTAAGAGCGATCGGGTTATCCGACCAGGCCGCGCGCCAGACCATTCGAGTGAGTCTGGGTTGGGATACCTCGGAAAGCGATATCCGCTATACGACCAGAGTGATTCAAGATTATATTGAGGGTCGCACCATGCTGGTCAACATGATCACGCCTGCCCAACTGAATGAAACCATCTTGTTCGACGAACGCACCTTCATCCTCGATGTGCGCCCGCCAGATGATCGAAAAAAACACAAGGGCCTGCCGAATGCCCACGAGGTGGCGCCCCCTCGCGGTCGAAAAATACCTGGGGCAGCTTCCAAGGGATAAGCAAATTCTGGTGTATTGTCCAGGAGGAGGGCTTTCGCTCGTGGTGTCGTACTATTTGAAAGCCAAAGGTTTTAAGCATGTCACCAATCTGCGCGGCGGCCTCGACGCCTGGAGACAGCGGCGGAGCGACTTATATCAAAAATACGCCGGGCAAAATGTTACCGTGCTTCAACCGGACAAAGTAGAATAGCCCTATGTCTCAGCTCATCCTCGTCGTTGACGACGAACCCAAAGTAGCCCGCCTGGCCCGCGACTATCTGGAGAAAAATGGATTCCGCGTCGTCACCGCCGCAGACGGGCAGTCGGCGCTGGCGGTTGCCCGTCGCGACAAACCCGACCTGATCATCCTCGACCTGATGCTCCCCATCCTCGACGGGCGCGAAGTCTGCCGCACCCTGCGCCGCGAAAGCGACGTGCCCATCATCATGCTCACCGCCTTATCTGAAGAGATCGACCAGGTGACCGGGCTGGAGATCGGCGCCGATGATTACATCACCAAGCCGTTTTCCGTGCGCGCCCTGGTAGCGCGCGTGCGGGCGCTGCTGCGCAGAACGCGCGGCGAGGTCAAAGCTCCGGGCATCATTCGCCTGGGTGGGCTTGAAATCGACTCGGAGAAATATGCTGTCACCTTCGACGGCCTCCCCATCAAATTTACCCCCAACGAATTCAAGCTGCTGCACCTGCTCGCCAGCCGTCCGGGGCAAACCTTCACCCGCGATCAGCTCCTGGAAGACCTGCACGGCGCCGCTTCCAGCATGGACCGCAGCGTGGACTCGCACATCAAGAACATCCGCAAGAAGCTGGAGACCGCATCGGGCAAACCCATGATCGAAACGGTCTACGGCATCGGCTACCGGCTCATCCAACCCCACCCCTGACCTTCCTCCCTTCCCATGTCCACACCGCCCGCCAAACGCCGCACCAATCGCTTTGTGCCCTTCATGATTTTCTTTATCATCGCCATTTTCCTGTTTGTTGGCGGCGCGGCAGCAACGCTCTACCTTCTCTTTTCGGAATACTCCGGCGTCCGGAATCTGTGGATTCTGCTGTGCGGCGCTCCTTTCCTCCTGGTTATACTCGCCATCCTCACCATCTTCAGCCTGTACACCCGCTACGGCAAGCCCTTGGAATTGCTCTTCAACGCCATCAACGCCGTCGAAGACGGAGACCTCTCGGTGCGTGTGCCCGAGAAGAGCTCCGACCTGTTCAGCGACCTGTTCAAACGCTTCAACAAAATGATCGCCGAGCTCGAACGCGCTGCACAGCAGCGCCGCAACCTGACCGCCGACATCGCCCACGAGCTGCGCACCCCTCTGCACATCATCCAGGGCAACCTCGAAGGCCTCCTGGATGGCGTGTACCAGCCAACGCCGGAGCACATCAAGGACACACTGGACGAG
>JBGSTO010000469.1:0-3482 GCA_041736465.1 Anaerolineales bacterium
CAGCCTGGGAGTATATTGCTGCCGGTCAGGGAGAACAGGCGATCGTTTTTCTGCACGGTATGACCGGGGCATACGATATCTGGTGGCAGCAGATCGGGGCACTGAAAGACCACTACCACATCATCGCAGTAACCTATCCGCCCGTCCACAGCCTGGAAGAACTCGAGCGGGGTTTGCTCGTTATCCTGAACAAGGAGAACGTGACGCATTTCAACCTGGTGGGCACCTCACTGGGCGGCTACTTCGCCCAATATCTGGTCGCCCGGCACCCGCAGATGATCACGAAGGCTGTGTTCGCCAATACCTTCCCACCCAACGATCTGATCGCCGAGGAGAACCGCACCATCGGAGCGCTGCTGCCCTTCCTGCCGGAATGGCTGGTGATTTCGGTGCTGCGAGGCAGCTTCGAGCAAAGCATTTATCCAACATCGGGAAATGACGAGCTTACCCTGGCGTTCTTGAACGAGGTGGGATATGGGCGCATGACCAAGAGCCAGGTGGTGGGGCGCTACCGCTGTGTGATCGAGAAATTCGATCAGCCGGATCCGGCGATGCTGGTGATGATCCTGGAATCGGACAACGACCCTCTCGTCGACCTGGTTTTGAGAGAGCAGTTGAGAGCCGCTTATCCCGAGGCGGCAGTGCATACTTTTTCTGCAGCCGGTCATTTCCCTTACCTTAACCAGGCTGAAGAGTACACCCGGCTTCTGGATGAATTTTTCTCGATGCCTTGAAACGGACCGGTTTTATCGAAGGAAGAAATGTTGTGAAACGTTGGCGCAAAATCACTGCCCTTATCCTGTCGCTCCTGGCTCTGTCGTGCTTGTTGTTCATAGCGATCACCGCAGTCAGCAATCAGAATCTGCCGCAGCGGTCGCAGGTCGTCGAAAGGTTGGACGACGAGCAAAAAAGCCTGCTGGCTGAAGCCCGCCACCTGCGGCAGTCGCTTGGCGACGCGGTGTGGCCCGGTTGGGGACAGGCAGATATTCCTTCCATTGCATACAATGAGCAGTATGCATTCCTGACCGGATACCCTCAACCCCCCGACGGCTGGAAGAAAGTGCCTGGTGATGTGCAGCACGGCGGCCCCTGGGAAGAAGTGCCGGGTGATCGCTTCGATGGCGATGCCTATTATCGCCAATACCTGCCCGACCCCAACCTCACCCCGCAGGGTTTTGCCGTCAAGGTCGGTGAAAGATGGGCCTCCAGCATGCAAACCATGCAATGGATGAAGGTCAGCCTGGTCAGCACAATCCGAACCGACCTGCCTTCTTTCCTGCGACCGGTTTTCCCGTACCAAGTTTTTGTTGGACAGCTGTTAGGCGGCAGCGACCATTACATTACGCTGCTGAATCACGAAGTTTTTCATGCTTACCAGGGGATGGCTGCGCCGGATAAACTGGCGCAGGCCGAATCAGCCAACGGACTGTATGCTGACCAATATCCCTGGCAGGATCCGGAGTTACAGGCAGACTGGAAAGAAGAGCTGGTGCTGTTGGCTGAGGCGCTCGAATCCGGCGATCAAGTCGAGTCGATCAGCGCTGCGCGGGAATTTCTGGAACTGCGCCTCACCCGGCGTGAAAAAGCCGGGCTATCGCCTGCGCTGATCCGACTTGAGCAGCAGCGTGAATGGGTTGAGGGCCTGGCGCGTTACGCCGAGCTGGAAATCTGGCGGCAGGCTTATTCGGGAGCATACGCACCCACCCCTGAGTTAGAAGCCATGGCAGAATTTGATGGGTATCAGGGTTTCAACCGCCGCTGGTCGCGCGAGATAGACCAGTTCGCGTTGATGGCGGATGACGAAGGGGATGGTCGCTTCTACTATTCTGGTATGGCCCAGGCATACCTGCTCGACCGGATCATGCCCGGTTGGAAGCTGCGCGCATTTGAAGAAGATATCTGGCTGGAAGATTTGCTGCATGAGGGGGTGCAGTGGCAGTAAATGCGGCGGGACCCTGGCCCGTGATGGTGGGCAAACACCCCGGCACAGCCCGCGTTCGCGACGAGGAGGCGCTCGAAATGAACCTGTACATCGGCTGCCCGATCTGGGCATACAACGGCTGGGCAGGCAGCTTCTTTCCCCCCGGGACGAAGCGCGATGATTACCTGCGTGAATACGCCCGCCGCCTGACCACGGTGGAAGGCAACACCACTTTCTATGCCGTTCCCTCGGCGAAAACGGTGCGAGAGTGGGCTGCCGAAACCCCCGATACCTTCCGTTTTTGCCCCAAGCTCTCACGCGGCATCAGCCACGCCGGGAAGCTGGTGGAGCATATCGATGAAGCAGGGGAGTTCATCGAAACCTTGAGTTTGCTAGGGGAGCGCCTGGGGCCGATGTTTTTACAGCTCCCGCCGCGCTATTCCCCAAAGCTGTTCGAAGACCTGCGCCTCTTTCTGGAAGCCTGGCCGCGTGGCGTACGATTGGCGGTAGAAGTGCGCCACCTGGACTGGTTTTTACCGCCTTATAACGAAGACCTGAATGACCTGCTCTCTGATACTGCCATGGCGCGCGTGGTTATCGACACGCGCCCGATACGTGATCTGCTGGGGGACAAAATTCTGGAGGGCAGCGTCTACCAGCGCATGCTGGAGGCGCGCCAGCGCAAGCCGGATGTTCCCATCCTGACCGAGCGCACAGGCCCTTTCGGCTTCTTGCGCTACATCGGTCACCCACAGTTTGAGCACAACGCCCCCTTCCTGGATGAGTGGGGAGAGACGCTGGCAGGCTGGCTGCAGGACGGCGCCGAAGCCTACGTATTTTGCCACTGTCCTGATGAGCGCTTGGATCCCTGGCTGTGCCGCCAGCTTTACGAGCGTGTGGCTGCAAAACTGCCCCTCCCGCCGCTGCCGTGGGACGATGCCGAGGCGAACACTGCCAGCCAGATGAGCCTGTTCTAGGAGGATTCAGCGGGGCGCGGGTTCAGCATCACTTGATCCCCGCTGCAGTAGCTGTGGATCCCGGAAGCTGCGTAGATGGTGATGCAGCCGGTCCCGTACACCTGCCATGCCTCACCCGGCGCGTCTGCAAGCATCCCGGTTTGCTCGTCGATGCCCACCAGGGTCGCGCCTGGCAGACTTTGCTTCAGCCGGGGCGCCCAGCTCTTGCCGAAAGTGTTGTGATGTGGAAGCAGGCACATCTCTCCGAGCAAGCCCAGACCGGGCACAACAGCGCCGTTGTATGGGTCGAAGACATGCTCGCACAGCACCATGGCTCCGGCGCTGCTGCCGCCCAATACTGCCCCATTGTGCAGGGCCTCCAGGACGGCTTGCCAGGCAGGCGTTTCACGCAGCGTCTGCGCCAGGTAGCCTGGAAAACCACCCAGCAGGTACACCAAACGCGCCGCTCTCAGCGCGGCGCATATGTCCGGAAGGCTGGCTGAATCCCGATCGAGAAGGGCCACAGACTCCACGTCTGCGGCGCCCAGGCTGCGAAACCAGCGCACGCCGTTGGCGCCGGCGCGGGCATGATTCCCGTCTGGCGC
>JBGSTO010000334.1:0-3112 GCA_041736465.1 Anaerolineales bacterium
ATGTCATGTTGAGCGCAGCGAAACATCTCGCATCACCAGCACGAGATCCTTCACTCCGTTCAGGATGACCGTCTGTATGTCATGTTGAGCGCAGCGAAACATCTCGCACCACCAGCGCGAGATCCTTCACTCCGTTCAGGATGACCGCCCCGCGTGTCATGTCGAGCGCAGCGAAACATCTCGCTGCCTGGCGAGTAGGATATAATCATCCCCGATGAAGCGCCACAACCTGGTATTTCTTACCATCCTCGCCTGCCTGGCGTTAGCAGGCTGCAGCTCCCCGGCCTCTGCTCCGGCTGTACCACCATCCGTGGAAACTGCCGCTGCCACAGTGGAAGCCACGTCCCTCCCACCCACATCGGCGATAGCTCAAACCAGCGCACCTACCGCAACCTCGCAGCCAACGCTGCAATCGCCCACCGTCACGCAGGCCGAAACTGCCACCGTTCCAACCCGGTCCGCCCCCACCCTGGGGCCGAACGACTGGAAAGAGCTGCCGGTCATCTCGCCCATCACGGCGCGCGCCGTCGAGATCTACCGCCAGGGCGTCGCCATGGGCAGCAACCCCAGCGGCTTCTCCAAGGTGGGCGACTGCGGCGGCACCACCTCCTGGTTCCTGTCCGACTTCGATCACGGTCCCAATTTCTACCGCCTGGGGGAATACGACGAGCTGGAACCGGTCATCCAGGCTTTCCAGGGCTCGCACGCCCGCAGCAGCCTGGCAGCCAAAGCCGGTTTCAACGCCGCCTCGCTCTTCTCCCCGCTGTGGGCTAACCGCCAGCTCTGCCAACCGGACGAAGGTCCGCTGGCATGCGAGTACCGCCTGCATCGCCCCTCCATCGCCTTTATCATGATCGGCTCCAACGACGTGTGGCACCAGGACAGCTTCGATGCGCAGATGCGCCGGGCGATCGAATACTCCATCGAAAACGGGGTGCTGCCGGTGCTCTCCACCAAAGCCGACGACCTGGAAGGCGACGGCAGCATCAACGCCGCCATCGCCCGGCTGGCGCAGGAGTATGAAATCCCACTGATCAACTACTGGGCGGCAGTCCAGCCGCTGCCCACCCGCGGTTTGCAGGACGACGGCGTGCACCTCACCTGGGCGGGCAACCGCTTCGACGATCCCCAGGCAATGCAGAAGGCCTGGCCCTGGCGCAATCTGACCACCCTGCAGATGCTGGACGCCATCTGGAGCGCCATCCAGGCCGCGCCCTGATCCCGGCTCGACACGCTAGAAAAGCCAAAGTCATGGAAGAAACCCTCTCATCCCTCTCAAATTACATTGCCCGAGAAATCCTCAAGCAGCCCGGCAGGCGCATCGACCCCGATGAAGCCCTGATCTCCTCCGGTCTGGTGGACTCCTTCCACCTGGTGGACCTGGCGGTCTTCGTCGAAGAGCAGTTCGGCGTGCGCATCGACGATACCGAGCTGACCGCCGACACCTTCGACTCGCTGCGCACCCTGGCCGCGCTGGTCGCCAGCCGGCGCTGACCGGCATACCCCACCGCACCCCTGCTTTATGCTCACCGCTGCCCAGACTCTGCACCGGCACTTCCGGGATACGCCCGGCAAGGTCTGCCTGACCTTACTCGAAGCGCGCCAGGCGGATAAGCCCCTCACCTACCAACAGCTTTACCATGGCGCCAGCCGCTGCGCCCGGGCACTGATCCAGCAAAACGTGCAGCCCGGCGAGGTGGTCATCCTGATCCTGCCGCACGGGGAGGCGCTGGTGTATGCTTTCTTCGGCGCCATCCTGGCAGGCGCTGTGCCGGCGATCATGCCCTTCCTGACCGAAAAGCTGGCTCCCGACCAGTACCGGCGCTCACTGGCGGCGCTGTTTGCCGTCACCCGTCCGGCGGCGGTGATTAGCTACGCCGATTTTCTCGACGAAGTCCACCGGGCAGTGGAGGCGGGCTCCGGCGTGCGCACCGTACTGGCGGCGGAGCAGATCGCCGCAGAGAATTTGCCGGAGGACAGCCCCCTGCCCGGGATGCTCCGCCAGCCGGAGGACATCGTCCTGCTGCAGCACTCTTCCGGAACCAGCGGTCTGCAGAAAGGCGTGGCGCTCTCCAACCGTGCGGTCGCCAACCAGATCAGCGCTTATGCGCCTGCCATCAACCTGAACTCTTTGGATGTAGTGGTAAGCTGGCTGCCCTTGTATCACGACATGGGATTGATCGCCGGCTTTCTGATGCCGCTGCTGACCGGCACGCCCCTGGTGCTGATGTCGCCCTTCGATTGGGTGCGGGCGCCATACCGCTTGCTGCAGGCAGTCTCTACCTATAAAGGCACGTTGAGCTGGCTGCCCAACTTCGCCTACAACTTCTGCGCCCAGAAGATCCGCCCGCGCGACCTGGAGGAGTTGGACTTGAGCACCTGGAGAGCGGTGATCAACTGCTCCGAGCCGATGTACTACTCCAGCCACACCCAGTTCCTGGAGCGCTTCCAGCCCCACGGGCTGAGGCCGGAGGCATTAGCCACCTGCTACGCCATGGCGGAGAATGTTTTCGCCGTCACGCAGGGCGGCATCGACCGCCAGGTGCGCGTGGATCACGTCGATCTCCGCGCTTTACAAGAGCAGCACCGGGCAGTGCCTGCCCCGGCAGACGGCGAGGCGCTCAGGCTGCTCTCGGCAGGCAGACCGGTCAGCAACACGCGCCTGCAGATCCTGGACGATCAGGGACGTACACTCCCCGACCGGCACGTGGGCGAGATCGCCCTGCACAGCGACTGCATGCTCACCGGCTACTACAACCGCCCAGAGCTGACGGCTAATGCCTTCCGGGATGGCTGGTATCTGACCGGCGACCTGGGCTACCTGGCAGACGGCGAGCTGTTCATCACCGGGCGCAAGAAGGATCTGATCATCGTAGGGGGCAAAAACGTTTACCCGCAGGACCTGGAATATCTGGCGGGCGAGATCGCCGGCGTGCATCCGGGGCGGGCAGTGGTGTTTGGGCTGCCCAACGAGAGCAGCGGCACCGAAGATGTCATCCTGGTTGCCGAGACCGATCTGCCCGACCTGCACTCCTGGCAGGCGCTGGCAGACGAGCTGCGCCGTGCGATCACCCGCAGCTCAGACGTCGCCCTGCGCCACGTGCACATCGTC
>JBGSTO010000515.1:0-6109 GCA_041736465.1 Anaerolineales bacterium
CGCCTGAGGTTGACCCAGCCGGCGGTGAGCCAGCACGTGCGCGACCTGGAAGGTATGCTGGCGAAAACGCTCTTCGAGCGGACTTCGCGGGGCGTGAAGCTGACGCCGGCGGGAGAGATCCTGCTGGATTACACGCGCTGCATCTTGCGCCTGGTGACCGAAGCCGAGCAGGCTTTGTCCAGCCTGGACAGGCTGGAGCAAGGCAATATCGCCATCGGTGCGACGCCATCGGCAAGCGTGTATTTGCTGCCGGGCTGGATCCAGGATTTTCACCAGCGCTTCCCCGGGTTGGGGATCCTGCTGCGTACGGATACCACCCCCAATATCAGCGCAGATATCCTGTCTGGCAAGCTGGACCTGGGCTTTGTGGAGGGGGAGGTGCCGGCGGATGCCAGGGTGAATACCCTGGCGTTGCAGGAAATCGAGCTGTTCGTGGTGGTTGGCCCTGGACATCGCTACCGGGAGAGCGTTGAGATTTCGCTGCGCGCCCTGGATGGGCAGGCGTTCATCACCCGCCCGCAGGGGAGCCAGACGCGAACCTGGATCGACCAGGTGCTGCAGCAGCACGGGGTGGCGCCGCAGGTGATCGCCGAGTTCGACAACCCGGAGGCGATCAAGCAGGCGGTTGCCAGCGGTATGGGGGCGGCAATCCTGCCAGACCTGGCGCTGAAAAACGAGGGGCAGTACGGGCTGCATGCCATAGCCATCCGGGAGCCGGACCTGCGCCGCACGCTTAAGCTGGTGTGGAACACGGGAGCGGCGCTTAAACCGGTCAGCCGGGCATTTCTGGCGCAGTTGAGCGAACGCTACCCGGCGCTCGCGCAGCTAGAGTTTTCGGGACTGGCTGTGGATCGGATATTACCCGGCCGGGAGCGGTACAAGGCCAGCCTGAGCTGCAAGGCGTGAGGGGGAGGCAGTCACGCAGATGCTTCGCGGCGCTGTCATGCTGAACGCGGTAGAGCATATTGCATCCCAGTCACACAGATCCTCCGCCGCGCTGTCATGCTGAACGCAGTGAAGCATCTCGCCTGCGCAGCGAAGGATGGCGTCTACAAGCTGAAGACACAGCGCACAACGCCGCGACGGTCTTGCGCCAGTTTCTCAAGCTGTACGACCGGCTTTTCGAGCAAGGATTCCAACAGGGCAGCGTCGAGCTGGCAGAGCTGCGGGTGGCTGTCTACCAGCTTGCGGTAGGGGCAGTGGGTGAAGATGATGCGCGGGGCGTGGGTGTGCGCTTCCCAGCGGGATTGGTAGTGAAGCTGGTTCAGCCGCTGCACGGCAGCAACCAGGCGGGAAGCTAGCGCCTTGCCGGCAGCAGGTGGGATGGCGGCAGACGGCTCAAGCGATAGGCGGCTGCCTTCGGTGGTAGAACTGGCCTGCAGCAAGCGCGCAGCGATGTGCTGCAGGAAATGGGGGAGCTGGTCTGCTTCCAGGCTTCGCAGGTTTTCGCTGAGCAGCACCGAGCAAAGTGTGTCGTAGTTGTTAAGTGAGACCTGGCGGCTGGTGGCATACAGGCGTTTAGGGCGGCCTCGACCTTGCTGGCGGCGCTCTCCAATCACCTGGAGGGCGCCTTCGTCTTCTAAGATTTTCAAGTGATAGCGCACGTTAGCTGCCGGAAGCCCCAGTGCGCGGGCGATCTCGGCCGAGGTGGCCTGGCGCTGCACCTCCAGCAAACCGAGAATCCGCTGCCGCATGGTCTTCATGAGACAATTGTACCCAATAGATCGAATTATGTAAATATATATCGATATAAATAAAGGTTGACAGCCACGGTTAAGGCAGTATAATAATGGCGACTCGCCGGAAGCGGCCTCATGATGAGCGATACACTGATCTGGGAAGATTCGTATGCGATTGCCCTTGCGCTGATGGAACGCCATCCAATGCAAAACCTGGAAGGCGTATCGCTGGGCATGATTTACGAATGGACCAAGGCGCTTCCCGAATTCCAGGATGACCTGGAACTGGCAAACGACGCCATCCTGTCAGCCATTTATCAAGAGTGGTTTGAGGAGGTAAATTCCCAATGAGCTATGATGTCAATACTCCCGGATACGACATCCCCCCGGAGATGCAGGGGCAGGTCGCGATCACAACGCTGGACAAGGTGTATAACTGGGGGCGGCGCTCGTCCATCTGGCCGATGATGTTCGGCCTGGCTTGCTGCGCCATCGAGATGATCTGCACCGCTGCCAGCCGTTATGATTTTGCACGCTTTGGCATGGAAGTGATGCGTCCCAGCCCGCGCCAGGCAGACCTGATGATCGTATCGGGCACCGTAACCAAAAAAATGATCCCGCAGATTGTGCGTTTGTATAACCAGATGCCGGAACCTAAGTACGTGGTGGCGATGGGCGCCTGCGCTTCGGGCGGAGGGCCTTTCAAAGAAGGATACAATGTCGTCTCCGGGGTGGATAATTTCGTTCCGGTAGACGTGTATATCCCCGGCTGCCCCCCAACCCCCCAGGCGCTGCTGCACGGGCTGATTACGCTGCAGAAGCGGATCGACGCTCAATCGATCAAGAGCGTGCGCTGGTACCAGAAGGAAGGCACGGAGGTCGTGCCGGTGCCGGTGCTGGGACCGGATCTTATGGATCCGCGCGAGTATGATCAGATACGCAAGTATGCGCAGGAAAAATCTGAGAAAGAACAGGCCGCGGCCGAAGCGGCTGCTGCGCCGTCAGCATAGCGGAGGAATCTATGAGCGAGCAGACGCTGGTTGCTGAAGACATCTTCAAAGACCGATTTGGTGAAGCGATCGATCCCGACGGGCGTAAAGGCTACGAAGGCTATATCGTCAACCGAGAAAACTTGATCGAGGTGGCTACTGCGCTGAGGGATGAGTTCGGCTACGATTACCTGTCATCCGTCACCGCAGTCGACTACTTGCCAGAAGACAAAATCGAGGTGGTGTACCACCTTTACAAATCTACGGGCGGCTCCGGGCTGGTGATCAAGACCGCTGCGCCACGAGAAAACACAAGCGTACCTTCCCTGGTTCCGGTTTACCCTGGAGCAGACTTCCAGGAACGGGAAGTATGGGATCTGATGGGTGTGAAATTTGATGGCCATCCCGACCTGCGCCGCATCCTGATGTGGGAAGGGTTCGCCGGACACCCGCTGCGCAAAGACTGGCGTGAGGCCTTCTTCGAAGAGGAAGGCAAGCCATTCAAGAGCCGCTGGCCCGAGGGCAAGATTCATCGCATCGAGGATAAAAATCCGTTTTCCAAAAATGTGGACTATCCCGCCGGCTTCGACCCGGAGGGCTGGGTGCCTGAAGGCGAAGCGGCGCTGTACGCCGGCATGGGGGCGGTGGATCTGGGCAGAGGTATGCACACCGACCAGGTGGTGGTCAATCTAGGCCCGCAGCACCCTTCTACCCACGGGGTGTTTCGTATGGTGGTCAACCTGGACGGAGAGACAATCCTCAAACTCAAGCCGGTGATGGGATACCTGCACCGCAACCACGAGAAGATCGGTGAGCGCAATACTTTCCTGCAGAACATGCCCTTCACCGACCGGCTGGACTATCTGTCCTCGATGAGCAATAACTTCGGTTATGCCCTGGCGGTGGAGAAATTGATGGGCGTCAAGCCTCCCGAGCGGGCCGAGTATCTGCGCGTGATCATGGCGGAACTCACCCGGATCAGCAACCATATCTTCGCCATCGGCATGTTCCTCAATGACCTGGGGGCATACTTTACACCAGCACTGTACGCCATCCAGGAGCGAGAATTGATCCTGGATATCTTCGAGGCGGTCAGCGGCTCGCGCATGATGTGCAACTACTTCCGCTTTGGCGGCGTGGCGCGCGATCTGCCGGAGGGAACCTACGAGAAAATCCGTGAGCTGGTTGTGGAGCGCCTGCCGGTGAAGGTGGACGAGCTGGATCTTTACCTGACCAACAATGAGATCATCCGCGCCCGCTGTGAGGGTGTGGGTGTGCTCACCCCAGAACAGGCAATTGCCTACTCGGCAGCCGGTCCGGTGCTGCGCGCTTCTGGCGTTCCATACGACGTGCGCCGTGCAGACCCGTACAGCATCTACGAACGCTTTGAGTTCGACGTTGCGGTGCGCTACCACGGCGATGTGTATGACCGCTATCTGATCCGTATGGATGAAATGCGGCAGAGCCTGCGCATCTTGCAGCAGGCAGTACGCGACATGCCCGAAGGCTCCATCCAGGAAGGCAAGCCGCAGTATCAGGTGCGCGTTCCGGCTGGCGAGTCCTACGGGCGGGTGGAAGGGCCAAAAGGCGAGCTGGGCTATTATGTAATCTCCAACGGTAAGGCCAATCCCTGGCGCTACCATGTGCGTGCCCCATCGTTCATCAATCTGACCGCCATGGAAACGATGGCTGTAGGCGACAAGATCGCCGATGCGGTGGCAATCCTGGGCTCGATTGATATCGTGCTGGGCGAGACAGACCGGTAACGGGGAGCAGGAAAATGGATGGATTAGGCATCATCAAAGGAATGGGTGTCACACTCAAGCGCTTTGTGGACACTTATCTGGAAGATATCCGCTGGTGGGGTAAGCGTTATTACACGCAGGAAGGCGTGGCGCATCGCAGCAGCGCCAAGACGCGCGGCATCTTCACGGTGCAGTATCCGGAAGAGAAGCTGATTATCCCCGAAGAATTTCGCTATATTCCCTTCCTGCTGTACGAAGAAGGACCCAATGGCGAAAAACAGGATCGCTGCACGTCCTGCGGCATTTGCGCCAAAGTATGCCCGCCGCAGTGCATCTGGATTGTGCGCACGAACGATCCCAACACCGGGCGACCGGTTCCGGAGCCGGCTGAGTTTTACATCGATGTAGATATCTGTATGAACTGTGGTTTCTGCGCAGAGTACTGCCCGTTCGATGCGATCAAGATGGATCACGATTTCGAGCTGTCGGTATATGATCGCCACGCCAAGAATATCTTTGACAAGGAAAAGCTGTCGAAACCTGTTTCCTACTACGCATCAATCCGACCGGCGAACTATGCCCGCGAGGAGACGGCGCGCGCAGCGGAGGCAGCGGCAAAGGCAGCCCGCAAAGCTGCAAGATAACGCCGGTACAGGCGGCTGATTGGTGGTGCAGAGATGCTGGATACGATTAACATTGAAGTGCTGTTCCCCCCACGCTGTATACCGGAATTAGCCGGGGAGCGCGGGGCAGACTGGCGTGGTTTGATCGAAAGGGTGCAGGATACATCCAGCGCCAGCCTGGAACGCGCCGCGCTTGTGCTCATGATGGTACGCTTGAGCGGCTGCAATACCTGCCATGCCAACTCTTTTCGCGCCCTGCAGGGATGTGAAGTCTGCGCCAGACAGTCGCTGCGCCGCTACCGCGGCAGCGATGAAGAGCTGCTCAAGGCTTACCAGCAGGCTTATCAAGAAGTGATTCATTTCTTATCAACACGTGCCGAGGGCGAATTCGCTCAGGCCTGAAAGGTACAAATGGGAAAAACGGTTGTAAGTGAACAGCAGGTTCTGGCCGCGCTTGGAAAAGTGCAGGAACCAGAGCTGCATAAAGATCTGGTTACGCTGAATATGATTCGTGATATCAGCATAAAAGGCGACCGGGTGAGCTTTACAGTCATGTTGACCACCCCGGCCTGCCCGCTCAAATCGCAGATCGAACGCGAGTCGCGCCAGGCAGTGATGGCTGTGCCGGGCGTCAGTGCAGTGGATGTCAAGCTGGATGCCAACGTGCCCAGCGACGGTAGGCCGCGTGGCCTGTTGGAGCTACCGATCCGCAATGCCATTGCCGTTGCCTCCGGCAAAGGCGGCGTGGGAAAGAGCACCGTAGCGGTGAACGTCGCCACGGTGCTGGCTAAAGATGGCGCCCGGGTGGGTCTCCTGGATGCGGATATCTACGGGCCGAACGTGCCCACGATGATGGGAGTCGATCACCTGCCCTCGCCGCAGAACAATAAGCTTATGCCGGCAGAGGCGTATGGTGTCAAGATCATGTCGATCGGGTTCCTGGTAAAGCCCAACCAGCCGCTGATCTGGCGCGGCCCGATGCTGCATTCGGCCATCCGCCAGTTCTTAACCGATGTGAACTGGGGTGAGCTGGATTACCTGGTTGTGGACCTGCCGCCCGGCACCGGTGATGC
>JBGSTO010000572.1:0-3780 GCA_041736465.1 Anaerolineales bacterium
GCGCCAAAGCTGGCTGCCAGCACGGCCAGGTCGCCGCGTACCAAGCCGGGGCTCCCGCTTGCAGTCGTCACAGTATTCCCGTTGGCATCGATGATCACCTCATCGAAATCCATCTCGGAGACGGCTGCCTGATTGGCGGTAGCAGAATCCTGACCGCCGAATACCAGTCCTTGGGGCTGCAGCACCACCCCGGCTTGCAGCGACTCAAAGGATGGGCGGGCGATTCTCTGATCGTCGGTCATCTCGATGAATTCCGCCGGGGCGAAGAACTCCCTCACCGGGCGCAGCTCGGGCACGGGGTCAGCGCCGAGGAAGACACGCGTGATGGTGAAGTGCGCCCCGGAGGGCGCTCCCCCACCGTAGCGGTCGATGGTGATACCCAGCGGCAGCACCTGCTGGCGTACACTCAGCTCGCCCAGGGGATGCAGGGCAATCCCGCCTGCACTGCGCTTGCGCAAACTGACCAGCATACTGGCGCCTGCAGGAAGATTGGCGCCCCAGCTTTGCGGCTGCTGCAGCGCCGCTACCAGGTCCGCCAGCGGGTCCACCTGCGGCAGAGAGGCCGGTGGGCGGTCGTCGCCGAAGGTCTTGTCGAACGATTTCGAGACCGAGAACAGCCACAGGTCGATGCTGACCTCGCCCTTGATGCGTTTGGGTTCCGGTCCGGAGAACTGACCCACCGCGTGCGCCCCGAGTAGGGTGCGCCCCTTGTATTTCAAAGCCACCTTGATGTCGAAATCGGCAAGGAAACGCACGTCCGGCTGCCACAGCACGTCAATTTGAATAAAACCCTCGATGCTGAAACCGCTAAACCCGGCGAAGAAGTCGAATTTGCCGCCCGCCTGGCGCGTATTCGAGGAGATGGCGAAGTAGCCGCTCAGGATCAGGCGCAGGTTCTTGCTGTCGGCGAATTTCACCATCACCCGTTCCAGCCGCGGAAACGTCGGCGGGACGGCGAACTCCGGGTGGTAGCCGCCAATGGAGAGCAGGAAGAAGGGGTCATCGCCCTCGCGGATGCGCAGCGCCATGTCGCCGCTCAGGGTGACGAAGGCGATATACGAGTCGTACAGGCGGGCATCCAGCGAGAACTCTTTCCGTTCGAGGTCCCAGATGCCTACCGCGTCCAGGTGGACCGCCAGAATGGGCTTGCCGACGCGCGGCGCAATGATGTGCAGCTGCCCCAACAGGATGCGCCTCCGCTGCTCGCCAAACTCGATGATCAGCGCCAGCTCGGCAGAAATGAGGGTCGGGGTGCCCCAGTTGAGGATCAGCGCCAATCCAAACAGGTGGCGGTCACGCGCCGGGGGGAAGACGCTGCGCAATGTGCTCAGCAGGCGCCCGGCGTTGGCGACCGGATCCTTGGGGAACAGGATAGCGTCCAGCGTGCGGTTGTGCAGCCCCTCGCGCAGCACGTTGGTATCGACCGTACGGTGGATGCCGAGCAGCCCGCCCACACCGCCCAAGGTGAAGCCGAGGACGAGCTGGATGGGCGGGTTGAACTCGACCGAGATGATGATCAGCAGCGAGAAGCCCTTCGAGCCATCCGGCAGGCGCGTGGTGAGCAGCCCCACCGCTTTGAGCGAGAGCCGCTCTTTGATGGTCAGCTCCAGCACACCGGCATACTCCTCCTTCTCGCGATCGAAGTAGAGGAACCCCCCGCCGGTTACTGCATCGCTGTCCACCACGATGCCCAGCCCGCTCGGCGGCTTGAAGCCCAGGTTGCGCATGTACAGGAACGGCGGCATCAGCCGCAGCGCGTCGGACGGCGGCTCCCCACCGGTCGAGCCTGCGTTCAACGTGAACCCGATCTGCTCGACGCTGATCTGCAGCGGTCCAAGCTTGAGATTGAAGCTGGTGGCAGCCATAAAGCGCAGCTCGGAGCTGTCCTCGCCGCTGACCGGCTCCAGCGCAAGCTGCACCGATTGGATGCGCAGCCCGCCGATGGACTGGTTAATGGGGATGGTGGTCGAAAACCGCCCGCCTCCCTCCACATAGATACCGTTGTCCTGGTCGGCGGCGATCCCCAGGTCAAAATTGACGCGCACTTCCTTCGATTTCATCGTATCGGCGACGAAGCTGTCGGCTTCATCCGGGACGATCACCAGGGCGCTCTTCTGGGTAGCAGCTTTGATCTTGAAACCTGTGTTAGCTATCTCCACCTTGAAGGAAAAGTCGCCGATCTCCAACCGGGTGCCGGTCGTCTCGGGTAGGCTGATTGCCGGACCCACCGTCGCCGGCTGCTGCGGCTCGATCGCTAGCTTCATGCCTCCAGACGGCGCCCCGGTGAAGCCGAATTTATCCTCCCCCGTGAAATGCACCACCGCGTCCAGCCCGTCGGGCGTATTGACGGTGATCGAGATCTTCAAGGGGCGTTCTTTGCTGCCGGCGGTCTCGGTGAAAACGACCGCCCCGCGCAGCGACAGGTACCAGCCGATGCGCCCGTCGGCTTCGATCAGGAAGAACTGCGTCAGGGTAGCAGAAGAGCTTTGCGGCGGTCCGGCAGGCGAGGTTAGCTTGAGCGAATATCCCCGGCTGGCGATGCGCTCCGACAGCGGGATATCCTCGCCGGGTGGAAGCTCCCAGCCGTAGATCTGGTCGACCTCCAGGTCGATCTTTTTCAGCAGCGATTTCAGACCCCACTCGAACCCCGAATAAAGCCCTACCAGAAAGATCAGGTCAGACCAGCCGAACACCTCGAAGCCGGTCTGGCGCAGGCGCGTCAGCTCTTCCGGCGTAGGCGGATTGTTTGGATCAGGCTCCAGCAGCAAGTCGGCAGCCTGGTCGAGGCGGAATCTCAGGTAGCCTTTTTTGTAGGATGGGCCCAGGTTAGCCCAGTACTCGCGCTTGAACAGGTTAGACGGAAGATCCGGAGCGAAGGCCTCCTCGACGCTCTGGCGCAGGTCCTGCAGGATCACCCCGAACAGACGCATCCAGTAGTAAACGCCCGGGTAGCGGAATTTGATCAGGTTGACCGTGGCGACCTGAAACAGGCGCTCCACCAGCTCGTCCACGTCCAGAGAAGGGTCCTCCTGCAGCGCCCCCTCGAAGATGCTCTTCCAAAAGCCGACGTAAGCCTGGATGAACTCGACCGCCACCACGAACTGCTCGGCGTCGGGCTTGACGGCGCTGATGTACTGGTCGATGCCGGAGCTGTCCGGCGGCGGCTTGCCCTTGAGCCCTCCAAGTCCGCCCGGTGGCACGCCCAGGTCGGCTTCGAGCGCCGCCAGCACCACCGGGTCGGAGGTAGCTTCCTCGACCATCTCCTTGATCTCGTCGATGACACCTCGGAAGAAGCGCAGCAAACCTTTGAAGAGACTTTTAGCGCCCATCTAGCCCAGCTCCTCAGAGAGGTCGTATCTGAGCTGCGGGCGTGCTTCGTCGAAACGCTGCAGCGGGACGCGGTAAGTGTTGATCAGCTCCTTCTGGTCTTTGCCGAGGCGATGGGTGTATAAATCGTGGCACGCCACCAGTACCTCGCCGTCGCGTTCGAAACGCACCAACCCCAGGTTGACCTGGTAAACCACACCACGGCTGAAGCGCACCTTGGCAATCTGAGCGGCATGCCGGGCGGCGATCAGGCGGTAGGAGCCGTGAATGTCGTTAACGTCGAATTCCGGCGGAGTGCCGCTCGGGCTGAATAATATACGCTCAGAGTCGGGGCGCTCGTCGCGCACCATGTCGATGCGCCAGGCAAAATCGGGCAGCTTCTTTACCCGCGTCCCCAAAGGCCAGTTTCCGCCCGGCAGCATCACCGGGTCGCGACCCAGCCGGCCGCGCACC
>JBGSTO010000671.1:0-4814 GCA_041736465.1 Anaerolineales bacterium
TATTCCATCCAACTGCCGGATGGCATGGCAGAGTGGAGGGATATTTACTGGCGCGATCAAGACTACGACGCCAAATTAATGTATGAAATATTAATCCCTCCCTCTCTAAACACGGACAGGCTGCCTGAAGAGATCATGCAGCGCTTAGAAAGCAATGGAACTTTCGATTTATTTGTCTTTCATCCTGAGTATTTGGAGGCCGCTAAAGAAAATCTTGAAATGGTGGCAATTGCCGTGATCGCACTGGGCGAGCCGTTGATGTTCACCTTTCAAGATTATATGAACGGTTTTGAGTATGACCCGCAGATCTTAAGCGAAGGGAATTTCACGACCACTGCAGGCATAATCGGTTCGGGCGGCATTTTTGAGCATGGTGCTGGGGATTTTCGCACGCGAACTGGTTTCATCGGCTTCGAGACCCAGGGGCATGCTTACTTCGTTCTGTTGATGACCACAGCCAGCACATTTGATCAACTCGAAGGGCGGCTTGAAAGCGCGCTGAAATCCATCGTCTTTTACGCTGCCCCAGACTCCCTGCGCCCCTTTGCTACCCAAGCACCTCCTGAGGCGCTGCGTGTGCTCAGCTTCGCACCTGAACCCTATGACCTGGATCCCGCCTGGCAAACTGGATCAGCCGACGATTACGTTGGGGCGATTTACGCCGGGCTGGTCCGCCTGTCGCCGGAGATGAAGGTCGTACCCGACCTGGCTGAAAAATGGGATATCAGCTCTAGTGGCGCTCAGTTCACCTTCACACTTCGCGATGGGTTGGCTTTTGAAAATGGAAAACCGCTCACTACCGCAGATATCGTTTATTCCTGGGAAAGGGCTGCCGACCCGGATTGGGGATCTACTACTGCGCGCACCTATCTGGGAGATATCCAGGGGGTTAATGATAATCTGGATGGAAAAGCCGGTCACATCAGCGGGCTGGAAGCGATCGATGAGAGAAGACTGCGCGTCACACTGGATGGCCCGCATCCCGATTTCTTATTCAAGCTGACTTATCCCACTGCCTTTGTGGTAGACCAAGAAACGGTTAGAAATGGGGATTGGTTTCAACCAAATGCAAGCGGGCCATACTCGATCTATGCTTATGACGATGATTCGATGATGCTCATGCGCAACGAGTCTTACCACACACCTGCAGCGATCGATGTTATTGAGTACAGTTATTACCACGACCTGGATACTTCCATGCTGTACAGCTATTTCGAACATGAAGATTTTGATCTGGCTGTTCTGCTCGATGAGGATGAAATCGTTGAGATACTCCAAGCAGACCACCCAGGACGCGACAGCCTGGTTACCGGTGCGGACCAATGCACTGATCTTCTCGATTTGAATCCGAACTTGCCGCCATTTGATGACATCAATGTTCGAAAGGCTTTCGCGCTGGCGATCGATCGTGACCGGCTGAATGAAGAGCTATACGCCAGTCTGGATTTGCCAGCTTTCACAATACTGCCGCCGGGTATGCCGGGCTACAGCGAGATGCTTGCCGAAGGGCAAGCCGCGCAAGCGGCATTTGATCCCGAAGCTGCTGCCAGCGCCCTGGCAGCCTCGCCCTATGCAGATCATCTGCCTGAGATCCGGATGCTCAACGATTTGGATGAATATTATGCCAGCTTGCTGGCATCCATGTGGGAGGAAACATTGGGGGTAAAGGTCAGCGTAGATGAGTCATACGAGGTTGAGCTGACTGAAAACGAAATGAACGAAAGCTACCATTTGATCCTGAGCGGTTGGTGCGCCGATTATCCGGACCCAGCCAATTTTCTCGATATCTTGTTTGCCGGCGAGAGTGACTATAACGGCTTCGACCTTCAGAATTCGGGTATCCGTGGACAATTGGCTCAAGCACGCAGCTTGCTCGATCATGATCAGCGTCTCAGCCTGTACCATGATGCCGAGCAGCGCCTGTTGGAGGAGTTTTTCTCCGTACCACTCCTGCATTCACGCACCTATTTTCTGGTGAGTCCGAAGATCAGCGGCTTTCTCTATCCGGGGATCGACGTTCGCTACCTGGACCAACTTACTTTGAACAAATAAGCCTTTGTTGTTTTGTGGGTGATGCGGGCGGTCGGTCCGCCTGCATCACCCCGAATTTTTAGCTTTAACACGCAATTTATTAATTTGACGCGCGCCCAACAATCCTTATAATCTAAGTAAGCCATGCAATCATAGTCTTGAGCCGGGGAAATTTCGCGCACGGCTTTCCGTTCCCCGGGAAGGGGAACAGGCTTGCCATGCTGCTTACCATTTCGATCGTCGTTGAGCTGGTCGCACTGCTCATGGCTATCTGGCTGGGGATTTACCTGGTCACGCGCAGTGTGCGTAAGGCTGAAGCATGGCTCGCGGCGCTGACCGCCTGGTCTCTTGGCGGTTTGTTTATCAACAATCTCTTTTCGCTCGTTCCACCCAGCATGCCTTCTCAATTACATCCCTGGCTGAACCTCGGCCTTCTTTTCTGGCCCAGGGGCATCCTGGAACAAGATCCAGCCGCCTGGCTGCAGGGCTGGACGGCCACGCCGGCTTCTGTCTTCTGGTTTCATGCCACGATGGTGATGCGACCCGGAAAAATGAATGCCGGGCGCAGGCTGGCTGTCGCCGGCGCTTACCTCGTGGCGGCAGGCGGGGTTGCCATCCAGGTGCTGCTGCCAGAGACGTATAAGACCGTCTCCGGCGATCCGCTCTTCCTGAACTCGCTGCACGGCTCCTGGCTGTACGGGCTGTATCTCAGTGTCATGCTGCTTTTTTGCGCCTTGAGCGTGCGCAATCTGCTGCTGCTCGCCCGAGATGAGCCGCGCGACCACCCTCAGCGCAAGCTGAGGCTGCTGATCGCCGTGACCACGATTGCGGGGCTGTCAGGACCCGTGGGCATGGCTGCCGCTTTCCTCAACATCCCGGTGCCGATGTTTTCGATCGCGCTGCTGGTCGCTGCAGGGTTGCTCCTGACCAGCTATGATGTGGCGCGCTACAACGCATTGATGGAGCATCGCGTCTTTCTAAAAGATTTCTCTTTTTCTGCGTTCTCGGTTGGCTCGGCGATCCTGCTCTGCCTGGCAGTGGTTTGGACTTTTGATCGGGCATACGAGCTGCCGCCATTTTTATACATCACCACCAGCGGCCTGGCTGTCGTTTTATTTTCTTTGGTGGATGCTGCCCGCCAGAAGTTCGACTTCCGGCATTTTCAGAAAGAAAACCGCCTGCAGCGCGAGCGCTTGCGCAGCCTCGCCCACCCCTCCGGAGAAAATGAAATCCTCAACAATCTGTCACGGGCACTGGTGTCCATCTGTGCACCGCTGCAAGCCTGCTATGCCATATTATTGAAGCGCGAGGCTGGTGAATACAAACCAATCGCCGGGTATCGATGGGAGCAGCCGCCGGTAAACCTGCCCCTCCGCTGCGGAGACGTCGATGACTTGAGTGTGCTCAAACCCGGCGCGCTGCCTGCCCCGCTCGAAAATGCTGCGGTTTTACTGCCGGTTTATTTTAGCGACCGGCAGGTGGGCGCACTCGTGCTGGGAGAAGCCGAGCATGGCAGCGCCTATTCCCCGATCGACCTGGAAAATTTGATGGATTGTAATGATTACCTGGCTGGGCGGTTGGAACACTTGATCCTGTTCGAACAATCGCAGGAGCTGCTGAACGACACCCTGCTTGCGGCTGCAGCGCTTCCCAGCGAGTTATCGCCTTCGATTTCAACCGCCATCGTGGAGCTGGGGCTTCGCAGAATCCACGACTATGCTCAGCTTTCGGAGCTGCCGCTGGCAAACTTGAACCTGGTTCGCCAGCGCCTGACATCCAAACCGACGCACCTCGAGGTGGGTGAAGCTGTCCACACGCTGTTGAGTGAGGCTCTGGAAAAACTGCATCCGGGAGATAGGGCGGAACCTGTGCGAGTTGGGGGTGTACCCCGCCGGGATTGGTATCCGCATATCATTCTGCGTGAAGCGTATCTCAACGGGACGTCCAATCGCGAGATCATGGCGCAGCTGTATATCTCTGAAGGCACGTTCAACCGCACCAGGCGCTCGGCGATCCGCAGCATCGCCAGGCTGCTGCAGGAGATGGAGGCTGCCGCTGCCCCTGCTCATCCGCTGCCAGGGGCTTAGCCCTTAAAGATGAAATGCACCCCGGTTGTGCGCAGCGCGCGGCAGTAAATGCCTACGGCGCCGGCGCGGGCAGCAGTCCGTGCTCGACCAGGATTTCCTGCCCCTGTTCGGAGAGCACGAATGCGATAAAGGCTTGCGCCAGCTCGGGTTGGACGGCGTTCACCAGCGGGGCGATGGGGTAGCGGATGCGCGGGTTGACGTCCGGTGAAACCACGAAGCTTTCCACATCGGGCGCATCTTTGCCGCTGAGGTCGCTGGCGTACACGATGCCGGCATCCACTTCACCCTGCAGCACTTTTGCCAGCACGGCTTTGACGTCCGGCTCGTACGAAACCACGTTATCCAGCACGGCTTCGCGAAACCACGGGCCGAAGGTGGGGTAGCCTGCCAGGCGCAGTAAAATCTCCTGGGAGTAGATGCCCGCGGGAGACTCCGGCTCAGCCAGCACCAGGCGCATGCCCGGTTGGGAGAGATAAGCCAGGTCCAGGATGCCGCCGGGGTTGCCCGGCGCCAGCACGACTGCCAGCAGGTTGCCGGCGAAGACCTGCACCGTTTCAGAAACGACCAGCCCCTGCTCGACGACGAGCTGCATCTGCGACAGGTTGGCGCCGGCGAATACATCCGCCTGAGCGCCCTGGATGAGCTGTCCGGCAAGCTGCTGCGACCCGGCGTAGGTGAACTGGACTTCGACGCCGC
>JBGSTO010000010.1:0-35241 GCA_041736465.1 Anaerolineales bacterium
TTGTATTTCAAGTTCTTTGTGTTTCAAGTTCTTTGTGTTTCAAGTTCTTTGTATTTTCTTCCCCAATCTCACATCCAGGATCAGGTACTTGGCATGCGACCAGAGCAGGGGATTGGCGCTCGGCCCCCAGCGGCGCTGCCATTCTTCAAGCCGCTCCGGGTGGATCAAGCTCGCCGGCACCTGTTCCGGCAGGCTGCCGTTGGCGCCAGCTTGAGCTTCCATCCAGCGCAGCAGCTCGCGGGCGCGGTTCGGGTTGCCCGCTTCGATCCAGGCCCATCCCAGCCAGCCCGCCAGCAGCACCCATTCCCCACCGCCGTAGTAGCTGTCGCTGGGATAGCGGTGCACGCCGCCGCCGCAAACCAGGGTCTGCTCGATGCGTTCCAGGGTGGCGAGGAAGCGCGGGTCGTCCGGCGCGACCAGGCGGTAAGGAGTCGCCAACCCCACCAGGCTGGCATCCACCTGGCTGCTGCCGGGGTGCTTGACGAAGAAGCTCGCCTCCGTGAGGCAGTGCTCGAACACCCAGCCGCGGATGGCGGTGAGCGTGGCAGATTGGTCGCTTCCGGTCAGCGCTGCATACGCCTGCAGCCCGCCGTAAATCGCCGCCAGGGTGTGCGTGTGCACCTGCTCGGGGAACTCTTCCCAGCAGTCGTAGCATGGGTGCTGCCACAGCGCAGTAAGATACTGCGATACAAGCCCGGCAGCCTGCAGCCAGGTATCGGGCAGGGGCTGCCGCGCCAGACGCTGATGCTGTTCCAACGCCCACAGCCAGGTGCCGAAGCCGTCGAGCTGAAAATTCGGCCACTCGCCCTCACGCTCCTGCGTGGGCGCTTCGGCGCCATCCAGGGTGAAGCGGGTGTGCAGGATGTCGGCTTCTTGCAAGGCCGCGCCACGCTGCGTTTTCTCCAGAGCACTTACTACGCGCGCCCGCCGGGCATTCACCACGCCGGCAGCCCACTCATGGAAACGCCGGGCGCTCTCATGCTCGCCCGCCAGGTCCATGGCATAGGCGCAGAAGGCGCCATCGCGAAACCAGGCGTAGCTGTAGGTAGGAAAATTGGGGCTGGCGATGTAGCTGCCGCTGGGAGCCTGGTTGCCCAGGATCACTTCCAGGCTGCGCGCGGCCAGCCACTCGCCGGGATTGCTCAATTCTGTTCGGGCCATGCTTGATCCAGGCGGCGGAAAACCGGTATGCGGTCCCACGGGGCTGCCACGATGAGCGTTTGCCCGCCGGAAACCGGCTTTCCATCCCAAAAGTCAACCCACTGCCCGGCTGGCAGGTAAAGGCTGCGCTCGACTGCGCCGGGATCGAGCACAGGCGCTACCAGCAGCGCCCGGCCAAAGCAGTATTGGTCGGAAGTCTGCCAGGCATGCGGGTCGTCCGGCCAATCCAGAAACAATGGGCGCATCAACGGCTCGCCGGATTCAGCACAGTGCCGGGCTTCGGCGGTAATGTACGGCAGCAAACGCATGCGTAGGAGAGCATACTTGCGGTAGACATCGATCACTTCCGGGTGTCCGGTGCGCTCGGCGATGTTCCAGGGAGTCCGGTCACGCAGCGGGCGGCGGTGTTCATTAAATTCAGAGTGGTACTGCATCACAGGACAGAATGCAGCCATTCCAGCCGCGCGCAGATACAGATCAGCATCTGGGATCTCACCACTGAAGCCGGCGATATCCCATCCCCAGAACGGAATCCCCGACAGCCCGGCGCTCAACCCGGCGTTCAGCGAGGCACGGAAAGCCTCCCAGGTGGAGTTCTCGTCGCCAGCCCAATGGCAAGGGAACGCCTGAGCGCCGGTGAAACCTGCCCGGCTGAAGGTCAGCGCATCGCCATTGCGCTTCTGCGAGGCAAAGCGGTGATAAGCCCCGACATACAGATTCGCATACAAGTTCTGTCCCTCGTCGCCGTGCATGCCGTTGAAAAAGACCACCTCCCGGCCCCAAAGGTGCTCGCCGCCATCGGTTTTAAAGCCATCCACACCCATCTCGTCCAGCAGGTAAGCCCGCTTCGCCATCCACCAATCAACAGCCGCGGGGTTGGAGGCATCCAGCAGCAGCGAATCGTGGAACCAGAACGGTCGCACCCGGTAGGGTGTTCCATTCTCCCAGCGCAAATGGTACCCCTTGCGCAGCATGTATTCTTCATCAAGCTCATTCTGGGCATGCCGCTCGCCACCTAAATATTTCAAGATCGGGATCTGCCACAGGAGCAGGCGTATGCCCTGGCGGTGCAGCGCATCGATCATGGCTTTGGGATCAGGCCACTTGCCTTCAGATGGGAAAGTGAAATCTTGCAGGGTCAAGATTTCACCGCCAGGTCTGGGGTTGTAGCGGGCGTCATTCCAGATATAAAAAGTGTTTTCGTCGCTCCAGGCTTCAATCACCAGCACGGTAGCGGGGATGTCGTACGCCTGAGCCAGGCGCACCTGCTCCATCACAATCGCCTGACTGTTCCATTCGTTGCTGCTCATCCACGGGCCGAAAGCCCAATCCGGTGGCAGCTTGGGCAAACCCACCCGGCGGCTGAAGAGGCGGAGGTTCTCCAGCGGTCCAGCGTCGCAGTACAGGCGCCAGGCAAGGCGCGCTTCCGGCCCCAGCTCGGCAGTACAGCTCCAGCGGTCAGGATAAGCAGCCGCCAGGTCAAAGTTGGAATAGCGCGCCGTCTCCAGGTGGAATGCGTAGCCGCGCGAAGAGAGGAAAAATGGCACCGGGATGTATGTGTGGATCCCCTGATTCTTGTACTGCTCATACAACCAGACGTCAGGAGCTGTACCGCGCTGGCTGAAGGCATGGAAACGCTCGCCAAGGCCGTAAAAGCCTTCGCCGGGAGGAGAATCGAAGGTCAGGCGCACCGCCTGTGGGGGTTCGCCATCGCCGCTTACCAGCCATTCGGGCGGCGCGCTGCTGGTCAGCAGCACTTTGCCTGCCCGGCTCAGGCGCAGAAGGTAGGGATCCAGGTTCAGCTCCAGGCGCAGCAGCCCGTTCAGCAGCACAAGCGGCTGCTCACCTTGCACCCCGTGCTGCGGCTCATCTGAGCGAATCTCCGCAAGCTCGAACTCGACCTGCTCGCCATCCACCAGCCGGATGACCAGGCTCGCTTTCATACCACCGGAGGCAATAAATTGGATTTCTGCGCTGGCAGAGGTCAGGCGGCAGCTTCGCAGCTGGGCGGCGCTCGACCACGCCGGCACAAGAAACGAGTATTCCGGGCTGTCGACCTGCCCGGCGGTGCTGGCAGCGTGCAAGCGGTAAGTCACACGCTGCCCCATCGCAAAGGGAGGCAGGTCTACCCGCCAGGTGTCGCCGGGCGGCCCTCCACCCTGACGCACCACCGAAGTGGCAAAGATCATCGTTTCCACCGCCTCACTGCTGCGGTCAACGAGCGAAGCTTCGCTGGTGTGCTCTATCTGCTCCCGCTCATCCATCCAGGTAGCCCAGACCCGCTGGGCTGCGCCCGGAGGCCAGGTGCGCACACCCAGCGAAACCGGCTGCCCCGCCAGAGGGCGGCGCGGAAAACGCTCGTCGGGTTCCTGATGGTACGGGTGCTCTATTCCTGAGGGACGGTGCGACAGCCTCAGCGTGCTGGTGTCCATAGGCGGATAATCCTTTACCCGTCAGGACAGGTCTGATTGCGCCTGTCCTGACGGGATTAGCCCGAAAGTTACTTTAGCAGCGACTCAATCAGCGCCTTGGCCTGGTCGAGCGCTTCCTGCGGAGTGAGCTGGTCGAGCATCACCTGCTCGAGCAGGCTGTTCACGCCGTCCTGCATCTCGCTCTGGCGTCCGATAACCGGAGGCACCACGGCGAACTCCAGCGAGTCGAAGACTGCCTGGCGGTTGGCAGGCGGGGTTTGACTGAGATAGTCCGTGAAGTAGTCGGGATTGTTCAGGGCTGGCAGCTCCCAGCCGGAGGCAACGCGGATGCGAGCCATCTCGGGGTTGGATGTGAAGAACTTGATCCACTGGTAGGCTTCCTGCGGGTGCCTGGTTGCGGCAAAAACGCTGGCAGCATTGGCAAAGAAGTGGCTGGCATGGGTAGCCATACCAGGCTCGACGGTGATGTCCCACTGGAAGGGGGCGTCTTTATACGCTGAGAACATCCAGATGCCGGTCACATCCATTGCCAGCTTTCCCTGGGTGAACAGGTCGCCATCAGACAGCCCGCCCATCTCAGCTGCGCTGGGCACAACCTTGTCCGTCTTGACCATGTTCGCCATCGTCTCCAGCGCCTGGACGCATTCCGGCGAATTGATCAGCACCTCGGTCTTGTCTTCATTGAAGAACTTGCAGTTGTTCTGAGCTGCTTTCTTATAGAACTCCCAGAATTGAACACCCGAGTAGAGCCCCCACACACCGTTGGCGGGATCGTTCAGCTTCTTGCCAGCTTCGACTGCGTCCGCCCAGGTCCAATCTGCAGAGGGATAAGCCACGCCGGCTTTATCGAAAAGGTCTTTGTTGTAGTACATTACAACTGTCGAGAAGGTGGCGGGCAGGCCGAGCTGCATGCCGTTGAAGCTGAAGGCCTGCATGGCGCGCGGGTAATAGATGGTGGGATCGAGGCTGCTGTCGATATTCATCGCTGGCGACAGGTCAAGCAGCAAGCCCTTTTCGGCGTAAGTGACGAAGTTCTCGTAGTTCAGCTCGAACACGTCAGGGGCGGTGCCGCCCGCGATCAGAGTCTGCAGCTTGATGAAGTAATCGTTGAAGGGAGCAGTCTCAACCTTTACTTTAATGTTGGGATACTCGGCCTGGAAGAGCTGGATCATCTGATCGAGGTCTTCCAGGTGGTCGGGAGCTGCCGAAAAGGTATAGTAGGTGATTTCAACCGGTTCAACGGGCTGGGTGGGCTCCGGGGTAGGGGTGATGACAACCTCGTTGTTGACGATCACGGTTTCTTTAACGGTTTTCTCGACCACCTGGGTCTGAATAACCGTTTCCGGGGTGGGCGCGGGTGCGCAGGCTGCCAAAAGCAGCGAAAGGAACAGCAGCGAAGCAATCAAACGCACGAAAGATGATTTGGTAGACATGTGTTTCTCCTCTATATAGCTACTTGGGTAGATACTATCGATGGGCACTCCACAGTTGCACTGTGCGCCATGCTAATAATTACTGGGTTGGGTCGAGCAGCACCTCCTTATCCTTTCAATCCACTCATCACGAAGCCCTGTACCAGGTACTTTTGTGCCAATAAGTACAGCACCAGCATCGGCAGCACGGTGATCACCGTGCCAGCCATAACCAGGTTCCACTCGGTCAGCCAGCGCCCTTGCAGGGTTGCCAGACCAACCGGCAGGGTCATCAGCGTCTGCTCGCGTACGATGAACAATGGCCACAGGAAAGCATTCCACGAGCCCATGAAGGCAAATACCGTCAGGGTCGCCAGGGCTGGCTTCGAGAGCGGCAGGATGATGCGCAAGAAGATCGTCAGGGGAGAAGCGCCGTCCATGTGAGCCGACTCTTCGTATTCAACCGGGATGGTGATGAAAGCCTGGCGCAGCATGAAGGTGCCGAAGGCGCTGAATACTCCGGGCAGGATCAGCCCCTGGTAAGTGTTGATCCAGCCGAAGATGCGCATCAGGATGAACAGCGGTGTGATGGTTACCTGGAAGGGGACCATCAAAGTCGCCAGGTAGAGCAGGAAGACCACGTTGTGGCCGCGGAACTTGAGGCGGGCAAAGGCATAGGCAGCCATCGAGCAGGTCACAAGCTGGCCCAGGGTGGTCAATCCAGCGACCACCAGGCTGTTGAACAGCATGCGTCCGATCGGGTACAGCTCAAAGAGCCGGCGGTAGCTTTCCAACGTGATTGGATTGGGGATGAGCTGGGGCGGCATGGTTAACACGAACTGCCCGGTCTTGAGCGAGGTAGAGATCATCCAGACAAATGGGACGATCATCACCAGCGCCCCCAACACCAGCAGCAGGTATAGAACAGCTTTTCCGAACAGGCGGCTCAGGTGGAAGGAGGGCGGACGAGCGACCTGTCCCAGCGAGCGTGCGCTTGAGGTGGGGGAAATCTCACTCATAAGTCACCCAATTCTTCTGCAGGCGGGTCTGGAAAATTGTGACAAGAAAAACCATCAAGAACAGCACCCACGAAAGCGTGGCGGCATAGCCCATGCGCCCATAGCGGAAGGAATTGTTCACAATCTGCTCCACCAGCACTGAGGTAGAGCCAGCCGGACCGCCCTGGGTCATCACCCACACCTGATCAAAAACCTGGAACGAATTGATCAGCGAGATGATCATTGCGAAAAATGCAGTGGGGGATAGCAGCGGAAGGGTGATGAACAGAAACTTGGGCCAGGCTTTCGCCCCATCGATCGAAGCCGCTTCGTAATACTCCTGGGGAATATTCTGTAAACCGGTTAAGAACAACACCATGATGAAGCCGATATCTTTCCACACGCTGGTCAGGATGATGGCTGGCATGGCCCAGTTGGGGTCAAACAGCCAGGTCGGCCCGGTGATGCCGATCAGGCTCAACAGGTAGTTGACGATGCCAAATTTGGGATTGAAGATCCAGCTCCACATCAGCGCCACAGCCACCCAGGCAGAGATGACGGGCATAAAGAAGGCGCCTCGGAAGAATGTCCGTCCGGCCAGCTTCTGGTTCATTAGCAGCGCAACGCCCAACCCGGCGACCATCACCAGCGGAATGTACCCGGAGATGTAATATAAAGTATGGCGCAATGCAGCCCAGAAATTGGCGTCATTCACCAGGCTGATGTAGTTTTGCAGTCCCAGAAAGTGGAAACGGGTTGGAATCAACGGATCCCATTCGTAGAAGGTGAGAGCCAGCGAAGATACCATCGGGACGACCATGAATACCAGCAGGCCTGCCAGGCTGGGGAAGAGAAAGAAACCGGCCCATAAAGATTTCTGGAGGTTCTTTTGACGGATTACCATTGGAGAACAGTCTCCTTCGACAGGCGCGATCAGGCAGCTTGCCTGACCGGCCTCTACGCTGCTTCTGCTTCCCAGGGGCGCTTGATGGGCGATTCGAACAACTCATGCAGCACCAGGCTGGCGGCGCCGCGCGCCCAATCGTCGTCTCCAAATCCTTCAATACGTATGGAGACATCTTCCCGCAGGCCAGGCATGGTGTGCTCGTTAATGGCAACACGCATGGGATCAAACAGCCAGCGGCTGGCCCGGACGCCTTCGCCGTTCACCAGAATACGTTCGGGGTTGAATACATTGACCAGGTTGGCGATCGCCAGTCCCAGCAGCGTGCCAGCCCGGGCGAAGATCTCCTGCGCCGCCAGCTCGCCATCCTGAGCCATTGCCACCAAATCATCGGGCGTCTGCGGGCTGCGCGACAGCATGCCGCGCTGGAAAGCCGCTTCAGCCTGGAGCAACAGCGCTGGCTCGCCGGCATAAGCTTCCAGGCATCCTTGCTTACCGCATGTGCAAGTCATGCCGCCTGGGTAAACGACGGTGTGACCAAACTCGCCAGCGCCGCCGTGCGCGCCGTGATAAAGCTGTCCATTGACGACAATCCCCATGCCAATGCCGCGACCGACGGTGACCACCAGGAAATCATTGATGCCCTGCCCGGCGCCAAACCATTTCTCAGCATACGCCAGGGCATTGACATCGTTATCCAGGTACACCGGCATCTGCACCTGCTCCTGGATCAGGTCTCGTAGGGCGATATTCTTCCAGCCAAAAAATGGCGACTGGCGGACCATCCCCTGCCCGGCGTCCACGATGCCTGCCAGGCCAATGCCCATCCCCATCAGCCTGGGCGGACGGGATAACCCATCGTGTGAGCCGCCGGATAGATCATCTAAAGCAGAGAGCTGCGCGAGCAGTTCCTGCACCAATCGGCCGAGTGCCAGCGCTACCGCAGAAGGAGTTTTTTCGTCCAGCCGGAGGGAGTGCCTGGCCAGCAGCGTGGCTTCCAGGTCGGTAAGTGCGCCAACAACGTGATCTTCCATGAGCTTTGCACCGATGACGAAACCGCCGCGCGGGTTAACCGCCAATCGGATCGGGCGCCGCCCGCCGCTGGAGTCGCCGATTTCTTTTTCATACACCAGCCCCTCCCGGATCAGCTCGGCGGCGATGGCGGTGATGGTGGCAGGGCTTAGATGCGTTCGCCGGGCAAGATCGGCTCTGGCGATTGGGCCAAAGGTCTTGATTTGATTCAAGACGATGGAGCGGTTGATTGCCCGCATCAGGTCACGGTTGGCAAGCGGAGGATTTGTCATAGTTTCTTTATTCAGTGAATGAAGTTAGTTATATTATAGACGCGATCATTCAGCGAGTCAATAGGCAGTTCGGGTTTGCGATGGGGGGAAATTGATTAACAAAACCTATCCCCTGCTCCCCACTCACTGAAGTGAAGGGAGAGCCAGGGGATAGGTCAGAGCAGACCCCCTGGAATTTAATATTACGGCGTGTAGTTCAGCGTCAGGTTATCCAGATCGTTCGGATTGCCGGCGTTGAACAGCTCATAGGTTACGCCAGATGCCGGAAAAGTGATCCCAGCCGAGAGATCGCTGGCACCCGGGTTGGCTGCCCCGCCGCCGGGGCTGACGCCCGCCAACCCATCCACCGCCGAGAGCGCCCCGTAAACGACTTCGATGCGCCCGTCGTCGAACAGCGTCACGCTGAAGGTGTTGGCGCCGGTGTTGGAGAACTCCGGTACGTTGTTGAAAGTGACCGTGGCGCTGCCGGCGTTCAGATCGGCGATCACCTGCCCGCCGTTGTTGGGACTGAGATCGTCCCACAGCAGGGCGATGCGCGGCTGGTCGTTGAGCATCTCAGCCACCGATTCGCTGAAGTCAGTATCGCCTGAGCCGAAGGTCAGGTTGCCGTTGGAGTTGACGAACACACTGGTGTAGCTCTGTCCCTGGAAGGGGAAGGTGAAGCCCAGGGCCAGCTCCAGCGAGTTGTCATCGCCCAGGTTAAGCAGCAGACCGTCGATAGCAAACAGATCCATCACGTAGCGACCGCCGCTGCCGCCGTCACCGGTGAAATCGGCATCGGCGAAAGAGGTCACCGCCAGTGCATATTCACCGCTGCTCACCACCGGGTAAACGAGCTTCGAAAGCAGTCCGGCGCCGCCGTCGTCATCCACCGCTACCAGGTTGCCGCCGGCATCGAACAGACCGATGAACGAGTCCATGTTCCCGGTCTTGATCTCTGCCACCAGCGTGGTATCTGCTTCCAGGTTGAAGCGGAAGAAATCCACATCGCCGCCCACCGGCTCGATCTCGGTGAAGCGGGTAATATCTATGGAGTCAAACGGCAGTGAGATGGCGCGCGCTTTATCGAACGAATCGTTCGGCCCAGCCCACTGGTCATCATAGGTGGTTGTGCCGTTGAAGCGCACGGTGCGGTTGGCGATGTCGGTCGGGTTGGCGACAGTCCACACTTCGAACATGGCAGGCTGGTTGTGCAGGTTGATGCGGCTGCTGCCGAAGGAGGTCAGGTCGACCGGGGTTTCGAAGCGCGAGGTGATCGCCCCGCCGCAGCTCACGCCGCCCAGCCCGTCCAGCGCCGAAACTGCCCCGTAGGCGATATCGACGTGGTTGGAAGAACGCTTGAGCGTGATGGCGAAGGTATTGGCGCCGGTGTTGGAGAACTCCGGCACACCATCATAACGCACGGTAAATGTATTCTTGTTCACGCTGTAGGAGACGGTTCCACCTGCCCCGGGATTGAGATCATCCCACAGCCCGGTGATGCGCGGCGGGCCGGAGAGCATCTCGGCGGCTGACTCAGAGAAGTCGCTGCTGGGTGCGCCGAAGGTCAGGTTGCCGTTGGCATTGACAAACACCGAGCTGAAGGGCTGCCCGCAGATCTCGTAGCTGAAGGGCAGGAAGATCTCGGCGAAGCCGTCATCGGTGAGCGGGATGACTCCCGGTGGGGGTGCGTTGAAGATGATGTTCACGCCGGATACATCGCTGCCCGCGCTGACGGCAACCGGGGTGTACTGGGAGGGGTCATCTGTGGTGCCATCACTCGATTCTCCGGCGCCGTTGTAGAATTCTTCCGGGCCTGGCAGGGGCACCAACGGTGTGGTGCTGAATCCGCCATCGATAATCTCGTCTACGAAAACGGCATAGCTGGCGCCGGGCGTCAGGCCCTCGATCTTATAGGTGCCCACCACCGGGTCGGACTGGGCGGTGCCGTCAGTGAAGTCGCTGGAGATGGCAGACACGGCATCGTTGAACGGATCGGCGACATTGCGGGCGATCACATTCACGCCGGTGAGCTTGGTGGCGCCGTTGGGTGCAAAGATGACGCCGCTGATGCTGCCGGTGCTGCTGGCGAAGTTTGCCGCCGGGTAGAGCGTGGAGAGCGAGGCGACGTCATCCGCGTGAAGGCTGTTGGTGCCCGATCCGGGACCAAAGTAGAACGGAAACATCGTTTCGATGACGTTATCGCCAACGCCCGGAATGGGTGTAAACGTATTGAACGGCGAAGGGCCGCTGCCATCGGCGAAGCCCAGCACCTGCCCGTTGACCACGGTGTGCGCCAGGTTGGTGTAGTGCCCGAATTCGTGCACCATCACATCCAGGGCGTAGGTCGGGTCGGTGAAAGCCGGGCCGTTGAGGAAGGAGTAGCCTTCCAGGATTGTGCAGTTGATGGCGTCGCCCCATTCTGGACCGGCAAATCCTAAAACACCGGAGCCTGGCCCGAACAAGGAGTCGAAGATTTGGCCGGTATGGTCAAAGACGATGGCAGATAAACCGTCCGGCGCAACCGCATTGAGGTATGGACCGTAGTTGCTGAAATCAACGTCTACCGGAAGCTGTCCGGCATTGACATAGCTGACCGTCGAAGAGGGTACGGCATCCCAAACACCGAATGCCTGCTGCACGAGCGCAACGGCATTGGCGTTGGTCAGCGGCCCCAGATCGCCCTGATCGGGGTTGAAGGGGATATTTGCGCCGCCATTGGGCCACAGATAAGGAACGCCAACGCCGCAGTTATACAACGGGCCGCCGGCAACGCTGGGGGAAGCGAATTTTCCGACCATCAGCGCCAGCAGGACCAGTACGAGGAAGAGATTGAGTTTCTTCATGACGTCACCTATTCCCCTAACTGCTGCTGGATTTGAGCAGCCAGTTCATCGTAAGCAACGGGGCCGTCGAAGAGACCTGCGTTGTTGAATTCATTCTTCGCCCACTCTTGTTTGTCCAGGGTGTAGATCTCAAAACTGCCCTGGCCCAGGCCGACAGTGGTCGAGAGGCCGATGGCGCTTTCGGCGGTGGTCAGCAGCAGGTAATCGCTGCCAACGATCAGCCGTGGGGGTGTGGGCAGGTTGGATAGCTGCTGCAGGCTGCCCTGAACGGCAGTGCCTTTGATACTACCTACCATGGTGATATCCAGATACTGCACGTCGTCCTTTGTGGGGAACTCACCTTTGAAGCTCTGTTCCACGCGCAGGCGGTAGGTGACCGCCGGCAGCTCGGCGCCGCCGGCTGCCACGGTTGTGGGGGTGAAATCGATGACCGTGCCGCGGAAAATTTTATCGGCATTGGCGACCATCTCGCCCAGGGTAAAGTGCTGCAGGCTGGCGACGACGCCGCCTGCGGGACGAGCCTCAGCCGTCGCCGCCTGGCTGCCGGCGCTGCTCGCAATCACCCAGACGATGGCTGCAAGCAGGGCGAGGGTCACGGCCCAGGGTAGAAACCTGTTCTTTTTCACGGATATGCCTCCTGATTGGCGGGTAAAAGATGGTGTAAGACTTGATCCTTCTTGACGGGTCTTGAGTGGTGGTCAAGAGGGTTAACGTTTCACCGGATTCAACTTCAGCATACACCTCCCTTCAAAGCGAAGCTGCCGCAGCAGTCTGTAAGCCAGGCACGCGGTTAAATTAAAGCCGCCCGGGTTTTCCCTGGCGGCGGAGATTGAAGATCAGCGGGAATGGGGGAGAATAGATTATTGAAAAATGCGCGACCCGGATTTATTGCGAAGACTTCTATCGTACTCGCTCCCGTCTAATAGGTGCAATTAGATAAGAATTATCTCATTTTACACTTAACAGAATGGGCTGTCAATGGATTTGCCTGGCATAATTTTAAAAACTCAAGATTGAAATTCAATTGGAAATATGCTACAGTAATATTCACATACCAGCCGACATGATGCCCTGCGCCGAACTGGACGCCCCAGACGATCCGTTCGGCTTTTAATTTCTGGGACAATCTCCGGGGGAAGCACACTGCCGCACACACTGCGCGCCGGTCCAACAGCAGCACATGGGAGGGATTTATGAGCGATTCACCACTACCTGTCGATGCAGCTTCGCCTGCGCAGCGACCACCCCCCGAAGCCCCCCGGCGCAGCTCACCCGTCTCGCCGCGCTGGCAGGAACGCCTGCTGCCGCTGATGTCCGGTCTGCTGATCGGGCTGACGGTGTTTTTCTTTACTGCCAGCTTCATCCAACTCATTTACCTGCACTGGAATATTGCCCGCGCCCCGCAGGTGAATCTGGAACCCGCTGCAGGAGCTGATCCCGCCGGGCAGGCGCTGGACTTCGAACAGCTCATGCGAGCCCGCCGGCTGGATATCGAAAGCCGCCTGGAAGCCAACTTGATCGAACGCCGCTACCACATCGCCAGCGTGGCAATGATGTCCGGTCTGTGGGTGCGCTACCTGGGCTTCGTCACCGGCATGATCCTGGCGCTGGTGGGGGCATCCTTTGTGCTTGGCAAGCTGCGCGAGCCGCTGACCAACCTGGAAGGCAAGTTTTCGGGCATGGATATCTCGCTGCGCACCGCCTCGCCGGGCATCATCCTGGTGGTGTTGGGTGTGGTGCTGATGTTCGCTACGATCATCGACAAGGACAGCGGTGGGGTAACCGACATGCCGGTATATTTCAGCAGCAGCTCGGCGGCTGGCGCAGAAATCGCGCCGCTTCCACCCTCTCCATTGCCCACGCGAGTGAAAACAAGCATACCGGAAGCCAGTCCAACCCGGACACCGCGTGGCAACAGCCCGTAACGTTCGAGATAAACACAAGGATTATCCCATGCGACCCAATTCATCAAAGACCTTATTGCGATCCGCAGGGTGGATCGCCCTACTTGTTGCCAGCCACTTGCTTGTGTTGGGAATAGGCCAGGCGACCAACGCCAGGGCAAACCCAATCGCCGTCTTACCAGGAGCTATTCCCAATCTGGTCGAGTACAGCGCCGATGAGCTGTACGACCTGGCAATCGAAGCCGAAGAAAATGCGGAGTGGGAACAATCATTGATCTATCAATCTGCCTACCTGGGCAAGCTGGATGCGGGCCAGGCGCTCAGCGCAAAAACCCGGACAGAGCTCACACACCTCAGGACGACGCTCAGCTACGCGCGCTATTACTACAGACTCGGCACAGAAGCATATCGCGATAAGAATCTGGTTACGCGTTGCCTTGCGGACGCCGGTGTGCGCTGGTCCTATAGCGTGCCCCCCAGACCACCGGCACCGCTCCCCGCCCGCGCCCCAGCGCCAAGCTCTACCCGAGTACGAGCGCCTGAGTCCCTGTTCTCCGAAGAATTCAACGGCCCAAACCTGAACCCGGTATTCCAGGAAGGCCTGCCTGACGCTGCCTTCCGCCCCAACAGCGACGGCAGAGCCATCTACGATGGCGCGCCAATGTATTCCTTCGACACCTGGGGCGGCGGGGCAAAATACCTGCGCATGTTCAGCAACTTAAATGACACCCAGCGCAAGGGCTGGCGCACTTCACAGGTATTCAATCCGGGCAGCCGGGTTTTCCGCCTGGAGCTGCGCTTCAACACCCGCACGCAGTCGCGCGACATGGGCATCGACCAGCTTCTGGAAGTGTGGCTGCTGGATGCCGATAACCAGCACAAACACATTCGCGTCACGGTGTTCAGCGACGGCTTTGGCGCCAACCGCCTGTTCGCCTACACCAATACCTTGATCAGCAAGGGCGAAGAACGCGGCTTTGGCTTCGAAGACAACAAGTGGTACCGGCTGGTGATCACCGGCTCGCCCAACCAGACCATCAAGGCAGCGGTGCTCGACGACAGCGGGACGAAAGAGCTGGTTTCGCTGCTGGTGGGCAGCAACCTGGGCGCCTTCCCGAAGGGCTTTCGCCTGGGTCTGTCGCAGTCGGTCGGCTATCCCGGCGGCAGATACCCAACGGATGTGGGCATCGATTGGATGCGGCTGACGGCAGAGTAATTGTTCGACCGGCTGTTAGCCGGTCCAAAACCGGGCAAGCTGACAGCTTGCCCTACAGGCATTATACTTGGGGAAATTCATCCCCTCCCCAGGAGCCAGCCATGCCCGCCATTCCCCTTGGCGCTGCCACCCCACTCGGCACGGTCACGCGCCACGCCGATTTTCCCTCCCGCTACGTCGCCTCCCGCAACATCGACGTGTGGACCCCGCCCGGCTATGAGGACGGCCCGTCCCTGCGCCTGCCGGTGATCTACATGCACGACGGGCAAAACCTGTTCGAAACCGGCTACGCCTACGGCGGCGTGGATTGGGGCGTGCGCGAGGCCATGCTGGAGCTGATCGCACGCGGCCGCTCGCCTGGCGCTATCATCGTAGGCGTATGGAACACCTCCCTCCGCTGGCGTGAGTATATCCCCCAAAAGGCGCTGGAGGCGGTCGAGAACCAGGAGCTGCGCCAGCAGTTCGTGCTGCAGTTGGGCGGCGAGCCAGTTGGCGACAGCTACCAGCGCTTTCTGGTAGAAGAAGTCAAGCCGTTCATCGATGCGCACTACCGCACGCTGCCCGATCAACCCAATACGCTGGTAATGGGCTCCAGCATGGGCGGGCTGGCCTCGCTGTACGCCATCAGCCAGTACCCGCAGGTCTTCGGCGCGGCGGGGTGCTTATCCACCCACTGGACGGCGGGCGGCGAGCCGATGGTGCGCTACATGGGCGCTCACCTGCCGCCGCCGGATGGGCGCCGCCTGTACTTCGACTTCGGCACGCTGGGGCTGGACGCCGGGTATGAGCCGTTTCAGCGAATCATGGATGCACTGCTGCGGCAGGCAGGCTACCACGAGGGGGAGGACTGGATCACGCGCAAGTTCGAGGGCGCCGATCACAATGAAGCCGCCTGGCGAAAGCGCGTCCATATCCCGCTGGATTTCTTGCTGCCCAAATAATTGATCCGCTGGAGAATGGCATGTCAAAAATATTCACTCGCACGTATCGTACTCGTTATTGCGACGTAAATGCTGATGGCCGGCTGGCGCCTGCCGACTACGCACGCTATATTATTGATACCGCCTATGAATGGGGTGAAAACCTGGGCCTGGGCGATAAGGTTTCGGAAGAACTCGGCCTTTATTGGGTGATCCGCGAGACAGAGATCCAAATTTTAGGATCCCTGCACTTCATGGAAGAATTTGACTTCACGATCTGGATGCTCGACTGGAAACGAGTTCGTGGAACACGCGCTTTTGTTGTGACGCATAAGCCGACCGGGGTGACGATTGCCCAGGGCGTACAACAAATCGCCTGCATGGACAGCAAGACCCAGCGACCCGTCAGCCCGCCGCAGGAGATCATCAATAACTTCCGCCTGGATGAACCGCAGGAGATGCCTGCGCAGCGCTTTCCCAAAATGCCCGTCTTACCCGAGAAGACTCCCCCCTTTCAAATTAAGACAGCCTGGCAGGATCTGGACCTCCTGGACATGGTCAACAATGCCGTCTACATTGCCTATGCAGAAGAAGCGGTGACGAGCTTGTTTGCCGCGTCCGGATGGTCGCCCGCCCAGCTAAGAAGCCATGATTTGGCAAGGATTGTTCGCCGGGTGCACATCCAATATCATATGCCTGCAGTGTGGGGGGACACGCTGAATCTGAGCGTCTGCTCGCTTATGCTGGATGAAAGCGGAGGCTCACTTTGGGTTGGCATGACCCGCGCATCAGACGAGGCCTCCATCGCAAGCTGCATCCTGGATTGGGGATTAATCAGCCGCGTAGGTGGGGAAGCGCAGGCAGCTCCAGATTCACTGATGAAAGCGCTCAAAAACTTGCTGGTAGGGTAATTTCGCCGAGCAGCACCCCGGTTTTCACCAAGAACACAAAGTTTGTGATGATAATTAAACTTTGTGAGCTTTGTGCCCTCCTTTGTGTTCTTCGTGTTTCAGGCTCTTTACCTCGGCCAGGAGCGGGCGATAATGGCATCGAAATCCACACCGGCGGGCAGCGTGCCGAACATGCTGCCCATATCCCCTGCCAGGCGTGAGGCGCAGAAGGCCTCGCTGACTGCTGCCGGGGCGTGCTGCACTAAAATGGATGCCTGCAGCAGCAGCGCCAGGTGGTCGATCACCCGCCGGGCGCGCAGCTCAAGATCGGCGGGGTCGCGGATCTCCCATTCGAACCGCTCCAGGACGCTGTCGTAATCCAGATTGCCGCCGCGCGCCGCCCGCAGCTCGTCCAGCACCACCTCCAGCGCATCGGGCTCTTTGTGCAGCGTGCGCAGCACATCCAGGCACTGCACATTGCCAGAGCCTTCCCAGATCGAATTGATCGGGATGTCGCGATACAGGCGCGCCATGGGCGATTCCTCGACATAGCCGCTGCCGCCCAGGCATTCCAGCGCTTCGACCACCACCGCCGAGGCGCGCTTGGTGATCCAGTATTTGCCGGTGGCGGTAGCGATGCGCGAGAACTGGCGGGCGCTCTCGCTGCCGGCAGATTCATCGAAGGAGCGCGCCAGGCGCAGCGCCAGGGCGGTGGCAGCCTCGGATTCCAGGCACAGGTCAGCCAGTACATTCTTCATCAGCGGCTGGTCGATCAGGCGCTCGCCAAAGGCGCGGCGCTGGCTGGTATGGTGCAGGGTTTCGGCAAGCGCCCTGCGCAAGGAGGCGGCGCTGCCCAGGGCGCAGTCCAGGCGGGTGTGGCGCACCATCTCGATGATGGTGGATACGCCGCGCCCTTCTTCACCCAGCATACGCGCCCAGGCCGCGTGGAATTCGACCTCGGCAGAGGCGTTGGAACGATTGCCGAGTTTGTCTTTCAGTCGCATGATATGGAAGGCATTGCGTTTTCCATCCGGCGTCCAGCGGGGAAGCAGGAAGCAGGTCAGGCCTTTCTCGGTGCGCGCCAGCGCCAGGAAGGCATCGCACATCGGCGCCGAGCAGAACCACTTGTGCCCGGTGAGGGCATATTCTTCACCCGGCCCCTCGCGTCCCAAAGCTGCGGCGCGGGTAGTATTGCCCTGCACGTCGCTGCCGCCCTGGCGCTCAGTCATCGCCATGCCAAACAGCACGCCGTTCTTGTAGGGTGCAGGGATGGAGCGCGGATCATACTCTGTGGACAGCACGCGCTGCTCCCACTCGGCTGCCAGCTCGGGCTGCAGGCGCAGCGAGGGAATGACCGCGAAGGTCATGGTCAGCGGGCAGCTCGTGCCTTCATCTAACTGGTGGCGCATCATCATCAACGCCCCGCGAACCACATGCGCCTCGCTCTGTGGGTGTTTCCAGGGCATGGCGTGCAGGCCGCGCTCGATGCCCAGGCGCATCAGCGCGTGGTACGCCGGGTGGTATTCCACCTCGTCGATGCGGTTTCCGGAGCGATCGTGGCTATGCAGCTCGGGCAGGTTGCGATTAGCCAGTACTCCCAGGAGCAGGTTTTCAGGTTTTCCCAACAAAGCCCCGTAGAGGAAAACCTGCCCCTCCGCCCAGCCCCCGCCCTCGCGGTGCAGTGCCTCACGCAGCGGAGTGTCGTGCTCGAACAGGTTGTAGTCTTCCAGCGCAGCAGGCTGGTTGAACACTTCTTCCGGTGGTCTGTGTGCAAATTCGTGGGTTTTCATTGTGTCCTCGAGATCAACATAAGCCAACAGGCAGATGGCTTGTCGATGAGGCGCAGGAGCGCCAGGCTTCAATGCGGGCGATCCATCTCAGGCAGTAGATATATTTTAACCGAAAGATGGCCTTTTCCGGCTCAATTAGCAGCAGGGTGGCAGCTGCAGCTTCTCGGTATCGCTGTTTATGAGCATGTCCGCCTGAATCGTGTCGATCTCATCCGGCGCGGCTGCCTGGATGCGCTGCTCCTGGTGGCTGCGCAGCAGCCCGGTAACCAGGCGAGACTGCATCGGCTCGGCGATAAAATAGCCCTGCCCGTAGTCGCACTCCAGCAAGCGCAGCTGCTCCATCTGGTTCTTTGTTTCCACCCCTTCGGCGATGGCATCGATGCCCAGCTCGCGCGCCAGCAGCAGGATGGTGCGCACGATCTCCGCCCCGTCACCGTTGGTGCCGATACGTTTAATGAAGGAATAATCAATCTTCAGGGTATCGATGGGGAAACGCTGCAGATAGCTGAGCGAGGAATATCCGGTACCGAAATCGTCGATGTGCAGACCGACGCCCAGCGCGCGCAGCTGCTCCAACCGGGCAATCATGGCTTCGGCGTTGTCCATCAGCATGTTTTCGGTGATCTCCAGGTTCAAGCTGGAAGGATCCAGGCCGGTCTCATCCAAAACCTGCCTGACCAACGCAACCAGCTCCGTCTGATTAAACTGGCGCTGAGAGATATTGACATTGATCTTGATCGGCATGCAGCCCGGGCAGCTTTGCTGCCAGCGGCGCATCTGTGTGCAGGCTTCGCGCAAAATCCAGGCGCCGATTTCAAAGATCAAGCCAGTCTCTTCAGCAATCGGGATGAATTCCAGCGGGGGGATATAGCCGCGCGCCGGGTGCTGCCAGCGCAGCAGCGCCTCGAACCCGATGATTTTTTCATCCTTCAGCGAGACAATCGGCTGGTAATGCAGCTCTAATTCGCGGCGCACCAAAGCATGCCGCAGCTCATTCTCCAGCTCCAGGCGGGCAATCGCCCGGCTGCGCATGGCGGTGTCGAAGACGACATACTGGGCTTTGCCCATCAGCTTTGCCTGGTACATGGCAATATCGGCATCGCGCAGCACATCTTCCTGGGTCTCATATCCTACCGTGCTGAGCACTACACCGATGCTGGCGGAGGTGAACACCATATGCTGGTCAACCTGAAAAGGCTGGGAGAGCGTCTTCTGGATACGTTTGGCGATGCGAGTGGCATCGTTGACATCGGAGATATCTTCTAAAAGGATGACAAACTCGTCCCCGCCCAGGCGAGCGACGGTATCGCCAGCTCGCAGGCAGGTTTGCAGCGAACGGGCGATCTCAACCAGCAGCCTGTCTCCCACGCGATGTCCCAGGCTGTCGTTAATGATTTTGAAGCGATCCAGGTCGAGGAACAATACAGCAAACAGGTATTTATCTCGCCGGCGGGTGTGTTCGATGGTGCGTCCCAGGCGATCCATAAACAAGGCCCGGTTGGGCAGCCCGGTGAGCTGGTCGTGGAAGGCATCGTGCACCAGCTGCGCTTCAGCGTTTTTGCGAGCGGTGATGTCGGTTTGCGAGCCTGCCATGCGGTAGGCGATATTACTGGAATCGCGCACCGCCAGGCCGCGCACCAGCACCCAACGCTGGCTGCCATCCCGGTGCAGCATGCGGTGCTCAAGCTCGAAGTGCGGCGAATGTCCATTCAAGTGCGCCGTGAGAGCCACACGCACAATTTCCCGCTCGTCTGGCGGGATGCGCCCAAACCACTCATCCGGTGAAGAACCAATCTCATGCTCGGCGTAGCCCAACATGCGCTTCCAGCGCGGCGAGTAGAAAACCTGATCCGTCTTGATATTCCAATCCCACAGCCCATCGTTGGCCCCGCGCATCGCCAGTTCGTAGCGCTCCTGGCTCTCGCGCAGCGTTTCTTCAGCCTGTTTTCGAGCGCTGATATCGCGCACGATCACCACCCAGATGCTCGCCTGGCTGATCTCGTCGCTCAACTGCACGTAGCTGTATTCCGCATGGAAGCTGCTGCCATCTTTTCGATAGGCAACGCTTTCGTGCAGGCTGCCGGGTTTATGACCATTCTTGCCAAAGCTGCACATGGTATCATCACGTGGCTGCCCGTTTGGGCAAAAAACCACATTGCTGGGCTTACCGATCAGCTCTGACGGCTGGAAGCCGAAGGTCACCACTACAGCCGGGTTGCAGTTCAGGATCTTGCTGCTGCGCGTCTCCACCAGAAATACCGCGTCCATCAGGCTCGAAAACATCTTCTCGAAGAGCAGCTCCGACTGCCGCAGGGCATCAGCAAAGCGCTTTCGCTCCACCGCGTAGCGCAAGGCGCGCGCCAGCATGCTGCTATCCAGGCTGCCTTTCACCAGATAGTCCTGAGCGCCATCTCGAACCGCACGCGCACCCAGCTCTTCGTCATCCAGACCGGTAAGCAGCACCACAGGGATATGCGGCGCATAACTGTGCAAGCGCAGGTATGTCTCATAACCGCTGCTGTCAGGGAGCGACAGGTCTAACACCACCACATCGAATTTCCCCGGCTGAAGAAGTTCCAGACCAGCGGCGAGTCGATCTGCTGTCTGCAGGCTGCAGTCAAACCCATCCGCATCGCGCAGCGTCTCCTGAATCAAGCGCGCGTCGCCGGGGTTGTCCTCGATTAGCAGCGCACGCACACGGTGATCGGTCATCAGTCTACTCCTCAGGCAGCTGCACGATACTCAGCCAGAATGACTTGATCGCCTGAACGACGTTGATGAATTGATCCAGATCGATTGGTTTGGTCAGGTAGCAGTTGGCATGGTGATTGTAGGCGCGGGCGATATCTTCTTCGGCCTGGGAGGCGGTGAGCACCACTACCGGGATGCGCCGCAGCCGGGTATCTTCTTTAATCTCGACCAGCACTTCCGAGCCGTTTTTCTTGGGCAAGTTGAGGTCTAACAAAATCAAATCCGGGCGCGGCGCGTTCGCATACACACCTTGCTGCCGCAGGAACTGCATGGCCTGCTCGCCATCGCGCACGATCTCCAGGCTGTTGCATACCTTCCCCTCCCGGAAAATCTCCTGCACCAGGCGCACATCCCCCGGATTATCCTCTACCAACAAAATCGTGATGGCCCGCAAAACGCCTGCCTTACTCATAATTCATCCTTTTCGACAACCGGGAGTGTGAAGTGAAATGTGGATCCATCCCCAACCTGCGATTCAACCCAGATGCGTCCGCCGTGGCGTTCCACAATACGTTTACAGATCGCCAGACCAATGCCCGTGCCGGGGTATTCATCCCGGTTGTGCAAACGCTGAAAGATCAAAAAGATGCGCTCGGCGTACTGCGAGTCGATGCCGATGCCGTTGTCGCTCACCGAAATCTGCCAGTGCCCATTGTGCCGCTGTTTGTGAATTTGAATTTGCGGGGCATGATCGCCGTGGAATTTGATGGCATTTCCGATCAGATTCTGGAAAAGTTGAGTGAGCTGAGTGTCGTCGCCCTTCACACAAGGCAGAGAGTCGCTGGAAGAGATGCTGGCGTTCTGTTCTTGTATGGCGATCTTCAGGTTTTTCTGCGCCTGTCCCAGGATCTCATCCAGATGAACCAGCTCGAACTCTTTGCCGCGCGTACCCACGCGGGAATATGCCAGCAAATCGTTGATCAGAGACTGCATGCGTTTGGCGCCATCCACGGCAAAGGCGATGAACTCCTTGGCGTCCTGATCCAGATGGTCGCGATAGCGACGCTCCAAAAGCTGAAGGTAGCTGGAAACCATGCGCAGCGGCTCTTGAAGGTCGTGGGAAGCCACATAAGCAAACTGCTGCAGCTCCTGGTTCGAACGCTCCAGCTCTTTGGCGTAGCGCTGGATGGCTTCTTCGGCGCGCTTACGCTCGCTCACTTCCTGCTGCAGCGCCTGGTTGGCGAGCGCCAGGTCGGAAGTGCGCTCTTGAACACGATGCTCCAGCTCGTCATGCGCCTTGCGCAGCGCATCCAGGGTATTTTCCAGGTGCCAGTACAGGCGTGCGTTTTCGATGGCAACTGCCGTCTGGTTTGCCAGCGTCGTCAGGGTAAGAATATCATCCAGTGAGTACTGCTCTTCGGAAAGTTTTCTTCCGAGGATAAAGACACCTACCAGTTCATCTTTAACCATCACCGGCACAAATAAATCTGCACCCATATCGTCTAACTGCTGCCACTCTCGCCCCCACAGAGCCTTGAACTGCGGCAGCATATCCATCTCTGCGCGGGTCAGCGCCTTCTGATTGCGCGAGAGCCAGTCTACAAGAGGATGGTCTTTACGCAGTGCTGAAGCTTTCTCCCGGTCAAGCTCATAATGCGCAGCCAGCAGCAGGTCACCGCTCTTTTCGTGCTTGAGGAAGAAAGCCGCCCGAGAGACATGAATTGCGCCAGTTACCTCCCGTAAGATCATCTCCAGCAAGTCTTCCAGGTTCAACATAGAAGCAGATGTGCGGCTCACCCGCTGCAACATCAGGCTGGAGTCGTACTTTTCACGGAAGAACATGCGATCGACCCAGTTTTGGGCGCGGCTGTACAGAGGCTGGGCAATCAATGCCGCCAATACTGCCAGGGAGAGCGAGATATAGATCTGGGTATCGCCGGAGGTATGGAAAATGTTCGTCGCCAGGCTGATAATGAGAAAGTAGCCGGTAGCAACGATGACTGTGGGGATCGAATACAGCAAGCCCTTGCGCACCACGATCGAGATATCCAGCAGCCGGTGCCTGCCAATGGCGGTGGTGATAATGAGCGCATTGAGCACATTGGCTGTAACGTCGATAGGAAATGACTGGAAATGGGGATACAGGTTCGAATACGACCCGATCGTAATGATCACCGTACCGATGAACAGGTAGCGCAAGCGATTACGCTGCTGGTGGTGGCGCGTCTGCCGGTATGCCTGCACCATCTGGTAAACGGTGTAGCCCAGGAAGATAAAAACCACACCTCCCAGCAGCGGCACAAGATTCCCGAAGGTAGGCACGTATAAACCGGTGACAGGGCTTTGCACCACATCGCTGATGATCAGATTGGTGCGGAAAGACAGGATCAAAGCGATGAAGGTCAGCCATCCAACTGCGAAAAAGCCTTGCTGCCCTTTATTTTCCAGGAACACCAGGATGAAGAACGAGTAAAAAATAAACTGCCCGCCCATGCCAGCCGTCATCAGGCGGTACCAGAACAGGGCCGGCTCCGGTTGCGACTGAAAGCTGACCATCACAGCAGCCAGCTGCCAGAAAGCCATTGCCGCCAGGTATAGAACAAACGCCTGGTTGACGCGCCGCCGTCCATTCTGGCGCAGCGTGATGAACATCAACGCCAGGTAGCCAGCCAGAGCTACCAACGAGATGATCTTTGCAAGGATCATCCGGGTGTCCTCTCTTTAGTCGTCAGCCACCGTGTGTCAGCAGCAATACGACCTCATCTTTAGGATTGACCCGCGGCGGTTTGAGATGCGCCAGGTCCGCCCCTGCCTGCCGCTTGTTTTCGATGTAGCGGGAGAAAGCACCGTGAGGCAGCATGGTCACCTGCAGCGGATAGATGCCCAGCATGCTTTCCAGGTCGGCATAACCGGCATCTTCCTGTTTCAGGCGGGCATGCACTGCCTGGCTGACTTCTTCGGCATGATAGCCATTGGTAGATTCCACATACAGGTGTACGATGGGTTTATCTAGCTGGTATTCTTTACGCGCTGTCCAGCCCACGTAAGGGATGCCGGACTCCTCGACGGCTTTGTAAATTGATTTCTCGGTCAGTCGCGTAAAACCAGAGATGTCGATAATACCGTCCACGCGGGCATGGAACACCATCTGCGGGATCTCGATGCCCAGTTCGGCGTCACGCAGGCCAACGATTTCAATGAAGTCGCCGGTTCGATAGCGCACGAAGGCATTGCCATGGAAATTGGTGATCACCAGCTCGTAGATACCCGGCTTGACCTCATCCAGCGTGTATGCCCGAGGGGTAAAGGATGGGTCTTCGGCGTTGCGGTAGTAATCGGCTTCGGGGATAAACTCCAGGAAATTACAATCTGGCAAGAAAGTCATCCCGGCATGGTTCCAGGCCTGCACCGCTACGCCGCCCACCTCTGTGCCTCCGTAGCCCTCCAGCGGCTTGACCCCCCAGTAAGCTTCGATTTTATCGCGGTAAAAGGCGGTATCCATACCACCTGCGATGATGCCTTTCACATTCCACAAATCCCTGGGCAGCAGCGGACGGCGCTGCAGCTTGCTTTTCGCCAGACCTTTTACCAGGCGGGAGATGATCGTGGGGTGAAGCATCTCCATCGAGAACTTCATACTGCCGGATCCGCGCTCGAACTGTTCGCCTATGGCGACCAGCACACTGGCAAGCCCGTAAAACAGGTCGACGCCATGACGCAAGCCCAGGCGAAAGCCTTCTTTCATGCGAGCTTCGAATTCCATCTGGTCGCCGGCCTCCAGGGAGGGGATGAAAAGGGGTTCCAGCTCCTGCTCGAAGCCGCGGGCAATCACTCCTCCGGTGAAATACGGCGCCGGCGCCAGGGTCAGCAGGGTGACATCCCCGGGCTCGAGGCGCACGTCGCCACGCCCAGAACAGGAGGCCAGCAAAAAGGTAGTGACGACAAATTCGCCAACCTTCTTGGTCATTTCCTTCGAATACGGCGCCCACTTGAAACCATATTCCGACGAACGGCCCGAAGTGCGCGCCCAATGCACCGGCTCAGCCGGCAGCACGCCTGCTTCAACTTTGGGATTCATCAAGAAAAAAGGCAGGTAATCGGTGTGACTGGTCAGCGGCACGCACTGGCGAAACTCCGCAATGGAACGCGGCTGGCAGCCTGCCATGAAATGCCGGCCGATCTCGCACTTACCCAGCAGATCAATTTGCTCCATGAGCAATCGCTCCTGGATCTCCATGAATCGATCCATCTTCAGATCAAGGAAGCCGCAGTACTTCCTCCACACTTCCTCGCGTAAGCCCTGACGTAGTAGTTCAGCCGCTGTTGCCATCGTGCATCATCCTCTACCTGCTGTTATTCCTGGATAAATCCTTTTTTTATATTTCTGCTGCCAGCGTCAGCCCGGACGGATACCAGGGGTAACGCGGCTTGATCTCATCGATTTTGATATTTTTAAAGCCGATACTGGCTAAGAGCTGCTTCCATTCGCTGGCAGTGCGCACATTCTTGAAGGCTTCGACTTCGGCTTGAGAGCGCGCCGAGCGGTTAGCAAGGCCATACTGCGCCAGCAGCAGCCAGAGCAGCAGCTTGCCAAACACCGAGCGCCAAAACGGTGTCGCGCCGACATCGGAGATGATCAGCCGCCCACCGTCCACCAATACCCGGCGCACCTCCGCCAGCATCAGGGGGACGTCCATGTGGTGCGTACCGAGTGCGCAGATGGCAACATCAAAGACCTGGCTGGTGAACGGCATTGCCATGGAAGAGGCGCATACCAGCTCGATCAGCCCTCCAGGCATTCGCTGGCGGATATCTTCTCTGCCAGAGCGCAGCATTGCCGGGGTGATATCCAGTCCGGTGACCGGCTGCCCCCATGGCGCTCCCGCTTGCAGTTTCTGAGGGATCACTGCGGTGCCGGTAGCAATATCCAGCACCCGCTCACCCGGCTTCACCTGGGCTGCAGCCAACAGCTTATCGACGAAGGCACTGTAGCCAACACCCCAATATTCGGATAGTTCCCGATCCATGGTGCTCAAGTAGCTGGGCGCCATCTCGGTAAACGCCTCGGTGATCAATGCTTGCTCAGACATGCTGATAAACGCTTCCCTTTCGATCTGACAATTTCACCCTGATCCTCTTTTGATGTGTCAGGTGCCGGGCGAAGATCTCCCTACAGATGTTAACGGCACATCCCAATTTTAATGGCGCTAACGATATTTTTCTTTACATTATTGTAATTATTCACATGACAATCTTGTTAGCTTCCACGGTGGTGGAAATGCAAAAAGAGCCGGCAAGCAAGGTCTGCCAACTACCTCGATCCGGATGTGCTTGAAAGTAGATTGGGAAAAAAGGCTAGAAAAAGGTCAGGTAGATTGCAACCAGGATGAGCTGCCCCATGATAATCCAGATCAGGTAGCGCTTGAACACCTCTCGCGAGGCGGTGTGATTAAATATTACCATGCCCGACCAGATACCAAATGCGCCGCCTGCAATGGCCTGCACCAAAAAAACACTCACCGGCATCAAGGGATACCCGGCTCTGCGATACTGATCATCCAGGAAATAGGTCAGCAGCGTCATCAGGTTGATCCCAGTCAGCCAGGCAACCAGAGGGTCCTGCTTCAACGCCCGCCAAAGAAAATAATCCAACAGCAAAGCCAACGCCAACGTAAATATCGAGAACCACATGGCGATCGCGGCGCCGCCGTAGACCGGCAATTTGCCCTTTTCTGGATGGGATGGTACAGGTGGCATAAGGTTTGCCCAATCTTATTCGATAGTGCCGATTTTCGCAAGAAAATATTCGTAAATGTGGGCGCAACTCCCCCCTCACGGCTGCTGTTCGCCAATTATTAGACAAAAAAGCCCTCCGCAGATTGCGCAGATTTGCAGATTTTTTGTAACTACTCAGGCTGGTGAACCCAGCCGAGCCTGAAGAGTAGGAGGAACAAAAGGCGATCCTGATACAGCCATCTGCAAGACATCCAAGACGCGCTGCCCATTTTTGCGGGCAGTTGAGATGTAACTGCGGATGCGACAAAAGACTTGGGCGCCGCCTTCTGAACGAAAACAGCCAGAGATTTTCTGCCTCAGTTTGACCATGCGTAGATCGCGTTCCGCCTGGTTGTTATCAAACGGCACCTTAAAATCACACATAAAAGCCAGTGTTTCGGTTTTGTGAAGCATGAGATGATCCAGGAGGTTCTTGACCGGATGTTATTTGGGCTTGCCGCGTTTCTTGGGCAAGGGTTCCGCCGGTTCCAATACCGGACAAGTTCGCAAGCCAGAAGCAAGGATAGCATCATAACGGGCTTCAAAGTCGGTCAACTGATCCAGCAGCAGGCTTTGCCGCTCCGGTGGCGATGCTTCAACGGCGCTTTTGATTTCAAGCAGCAGATTAATCATCTCAGCCGCCCAGGTTTGCTGATATTGATCTCGAACGAAGATCAAATCCCGCAGATCATGAGCATTACACAGCGCATTGAGGATTGCTGCATACTGAAAGTATGAGCGGTAGCTATCGTGCATTGCCTTGCCTTTGAATACCGGGAAGATGCCAATCGCATCCAGTGCTTCGCAGCCACGTTTCCGGTGCGGCGCATAATACGTCACGAGAGCGGTGCAGACCACATGCAGCCACCACAACTTGACTTCAATCCGACAGCCGGTTTCATCGAAATGTCCAGTGTCTGTCGTGTCGGTTGGTTCAGCCTTGATGAGTTCGTAGATCGGCTCTACCTGTTGGGCGGTTTCGTTGCATGCTTCCACGATGGTTCCCTCGCTCACCGTTTGTCCAAAAGACAGTAGTGGCCTCCATTATCGTTCTGGGAAGGAAAGAGACTCGATCGTTTGAAACCATGACCGTTGATTTGCTTGCCATCTCGGGTTGGTTAACGGCGGAGGATGTAACCCATGTGGCAATGGAAAGCACAGGGGAATACTGGAAACCAGTGTTTAACATTCTGGAGGATAATTTTGCGCTATTGTTGTAAATGCCCAACACATCAAGGCTGTTCCTGGGCGTAAAACAGATCTCAAGGATGCAGAATGGATTGCAGATTTATTGCGTCATGGATTGTTGAAAGCCAGTTTCATTCCACCTGCCGGGTAACGCGAACTACGAGAATGAACTCGCTATCGCAGTACATTTGTAAAGGAAAAAGCCACTGGTCAATCGGATCCAAAAAGTATTGGAAGGTGCGAATATCAAGCTGGCAAGCGTGGCTTCGAATGTTGTAGGAGTTTCTGGACGGGCGATGCTGGCTGCAATCATTGAAGGCAAAGCAACACCAATACAAATGGCGGAGCTTTCGAAAGGACGATTACGTGAGAAACGCAGCGAGTTGGCCAAGGCATTAGAAGGTCAGGTCAAAGCCCACCACAGATTTGTTCTGACGGAATTACTCTGCCAAATCGACAGCTTGGATGAAACGATAGCACGTTTTGACGAACAAATTTTGGACTACTGCCGCCCTTTTGAGAAATTGTCGATCTGCTTGATACAATACCTGGAGTAGCTCGTCAAACCGCTGAGGTGATTGTATCTGAAATTGGCGTCGATATGAGCAAATTTGAAACTGCTGATCATCTGGCTGCCTGGGCTGGACTTGCCCCTGGAAACAACGAAAGTGCTGGAAAACGTCTTTCAGGAAAAACCAGACGAGGCAACAAAGCGCTTGGCGTAGCCCTCAATCAGGCAGCCCACGCAGTCGCTCACATGAAGAACACCTATCTGTCTGCTCAATACCACCGTCTGGCTGGCCGCAGAGGGCAAAAGAAAGCTATTGTGGCGGTTGCTCATTCGATTCATGCCACTCGTGACAGGAATTGCCCTGTTGCGGAAAACGTCATAACCCTCGCAGTTTCTTTTCAAGTTTCGGGCTTTATCAAGTATAGTGCTGGAGTTTCTAAAATGACTTGGTCTCTCCCTACTCAGCATGTTGGCTGGCTCTCCATAACATGAGGTCAAAAGATCAGGTGATGTCTTACTCGAAGCTGGGAAGACCAATTTACCCCGATAAAGTGTGGTGGACGTTTTGCAAGTTTCGGCAGTGGATAAAACCGTAAACAACCGCGTCCAGCAGCCGACGCAGACGATAGCCACCCATCAAGAAGGAGACATGCATGACCACATCATTTTCTCAATTCGATGGCCCACGCCTGGTACGACAGGAGGAATTGCTCGCTTCTGAAAAGCTGTCGCGTCTTTGCTTTGGGGGTGTGGAACTCGATAATGAGGCGGAAACCCTTGCCAATTTCGTTCCACCAAAACGCGGGGGAATTTATATTTTGGCCTACCAGGGCAAACCCGTTTCACAGATTTGGACTTTCCATGACCGTATCAAGCTGTACGATGGCCATATCCGGGCGGGCAGCATTGGCGGCGTTTGCACTCACCCAGATTATCGCGGCAAACAATTGGCGAGTCATCTGTTGAGATACTGCACACAGAAATTGTTTGACGGGGGGGCAAGTCTCATGCTGATTTCCGGTGATCACGGGGTATATACCCGCCTGGGTAATGTCCCCCAAGGTCAGTACCTTTACTTTTCCATCACCCCGGAGCAAAGGAATCAACAGCGCTCAGCGCCGGCGGGCTTCGTTGTGCGCAGAGCAACCAGCGCCGATGCGCTGCCATGCAGTATGCTGTACCAAGCCGAACCTGTTCACTTCGTTCGCCAGAAATCCGATTTCTCTACTGTGCTGCAGAATCCGATGAGCAACACCTACATTCATGCCGACCAATGGATCATCGAGCACGCTGGTCAAGCGGTGGCATACCTGTTCGTGGGCAGCCCGTGGGGGGTGGCATTGGAAGCAGGTATTCGCCAGGTAAGCGAATATGCTGGCAGTCGATTGGCGCTGGCAGACGCTATCAGCACAATCTTCCTGACGGGTGGGTATAAGGAATTATCCTGGCCAGTTGCCTGGCAGGATATGGAGCTGATTCGGTTGCTGCAAGATGGCGGGTATAACCACGCCGCAGCGCCTTTGGATGGTCATACCCTGCGTATTATCAACTTCCCCGGATTCATGGCTGATTTGCGTCCAATCCTGCGGGCCCGGCTGGATCCAAATCTGTTTCGCGGCTTGCGCTTTGAACAGAGCGGGCCGCTGCTCGGCGGACTTGGGGCTGATTGGTATACGATCACCCACGGCTCTGATCGCCTCGAATTGGATGGCGCGACAATGACCCAACTGATTTTAGGGAAAACTGATGTCGAAGCCGGGCCCATCAGTCTCCCCGGCGCACTGGCAGAAGTGATTCCGGCGCTGTTTCCATTACCTTCTTTCCTGCCAGGCATGAATTACCACTAGGTCAAACTCTGGCGGCCGGTATGTTACATTGATCCAGACAATTATTGTCCATATATGGATCCATCGTCCGGCCTGATCGAACTCGAGCATATCCGTCAAACAGTCACCCAGCGCTGGGGAAGAAAAGCCAGCCTGTTGGGCGAATTGTGGGGGGCGCGGGTTTCCCATACCAGCAGGAATTTGCCTGTCCACCCAGGCATTTCATCAGGCTGGCCCGGATCTCAAGGTCTTGCCACCCCTGGAGTCAGCTTTACACGCCGGCGCGGATCGGTTCTGGCAAATCAGTCGATCCCTGGCAGTGCGATCCTCTGCAACGGCTGAAGACTTGCCTGCCGCCAGCTATGCCGGGATTTACCAGAGCGTGATCGACGTTACAAAACCGGCGGATATCGCCACCGCGGTGGAGACAGTCTGGCGGTCCTATACCAGCCCATCTGCGTTGATGTTGAGAACTCCTTTTTCTGGCACGCCGCACCACGCCGACGATTCCCCTGGCGGCATGGGTGTCCTGATCCAGCCAGTTATCAACGCGGAAGCGGCTGGGGTATGCTTTTCGGTGGATCCGGTCCACCCTCTTTCTGGCCGTTTAGTGATCAATGCTGCCTTGGGATTGGATGCTGGCATCGTCGATGGTTCAATTCCGGCAGATACGATCTGGCTGAGAAAGCGCGAAATCTACCGGAGGTTGCCGGTTGGATGCGCGGCATTGCCAGTGGAGCGACCGGACAGGCGGCGGATGGGCTCATTGGGTATCCAATCGGAGCACAGGGCGCTGAAAATTGGCTCTCGCAGTTCAAGACTTTTCTTGTTGAATTTGGTGACCGGATTGGGGGTGGCTATCGTTTTGATGCCCTCCTCACCACCCCCACCTGGCGCGATCACCCTCTTCTGGCCGTACAATTGGCCGCGCAGTTTCTCGACGCAAATGTAAAATCACCCGATCAACTGCGAAAAGAATCGCGTGAGTTGGTGGATGCAGAGGTGCATGCGTTATGTGTGCACTGCCCGGATCCGCAGATTGTCGAAAACTTCCAATAACAACTTCGCTTTGCCCGGCGGGTACAGTCAGTTGTGGAAATCCATAATCATCACATCGAACAGGTCGGCCTGGGACAGCTCCGCCGTGCTGTGTTGGCTGCGTCTGCCTGGCTTCAAACCGCAGGGATTCTTCCGAGTATCGATGATGTTTTCTGGCTCACTTTCTCAGAGGTTCTGAACTTTTTACGACAACCGGAACAGGCGCTTCCGGCAAGGATCATCAAGGCCCGCAAGAGGCAGCATGCTGAGTGGAAACGATTTTTTTTATGTATTATCTGCGTTCATCTGCGCCCGCATCTGTGCGACAATCTGCGGATAAATTCTATGATCTGTGCGGCCTCAACCTTCGAGTTATTCGTATTTTCATCGAAGTAGCTACTCTCGCCGCCGCCGGGCGACCAACAGCATGCCCGAAAGTCCTACCAGGGGCAAAGCGATCGACAGGCACTCTATGCGCGGGGATTGTGGCACAGTTTCGGTTGGCAGTGCCTGGGTAGGCGGCCCCAGGGAGGGCTGTACGACCGGCTCAGGCGTAGCTGATGCTTTGGTTGTCGGGATGATGGAGGTTGGCGAGGGCAGCGACTGGCTGGTCGCCTGCCGGGCTGCCTGTGTCGCTGCAGCCTGGGAAGCCCGCGCAGCCGCCTCGGTGGCAGCCGCCCCAGTGGCGGTTGCCTGAGCGTCCAGCGCCTGCTGGGTGGCAGTTTGGGTGAGCGCCCATTGGGTGGCATAGGGGGCGTTCTCCTCGATTTGCCGGCGAATGTCCTCATCCAGCTTGGTCAGCTCCGGGTCGCCGGGAAAATCCTGCAGTCCTTTCTCTATCAGCTCACACAGTTCCGGATAGCAAACGGCACGCTGCAAGTTACCCCATCCGACGGTGCGCATCAGCCAGTCGGCGTATTCGCGCACCAGCTTGACGCGGTTTGGCGCCAGCTCGATGGCGCGGCGGTAGGCAGCGTTCACCTGCTCGCCCAATGCCCGACCCCCACCGTGCTGGCCCACCGATTTCACCACCATCACGGCATCGCGCGTGGCGCGTGCCAGGGCGATCTGAGCGTCGGGTGAATTTGGCGCGTTTTCCGCAGCGCCGCGCGCCTTAACCAGCTCCCGGTAGCGCAGCGGCTCGAGCACATCTACGAAGATATTGTGCTCCTCAGTTGGCTCAAGGTCGGTGAACTGCCAGGTAATGGTGTTGTTCTCGATCACATAGCCGGACGGCTGCGGCTCCAGGGGAAGGCCTTCGATCGATTTGCCGGAAAGAGATACGTTCTCGGGCGTGACGGTATCGGGCAGGTACACGGCGACGGTGGCCTGGCCGATGGTATCTTTCCAGCCGGCGCCGGTCTGCAAGATGTACTCGAAGCCGCCGAAAGGCCGCCGCCCGGTGGGGTACAGGGTGTAGCTCAGGCGCACGATGACATCTTTTCCCGCGGGAAACGACATAGGGAAGCGCGCCCACATGCTCTCCTGCGCCGGATCGCCCACATCCGGAGCTTTCACCTGCTCATAGCGGGTTGGTTCGCCGTCGATCCACAGCTGGAAATCCCGCAAATAAGTGTCTGGGAAATACGGCAGCAGGCCCTTGTAGCGCAGCGATGCCGCCAGCGGAAACCACACGTCGAAGGACTCGTCCGCCTGCCCCAGGTTGCGCATCAGGAAGACAGCATCTACCTGGGCGCGCATGTAGTAGGCGGGAGAATCCTCCCATTCATTGGGTGCAGGCCGCTCGAACGGCTCGATGCTCAGGTTGACTTCTTCAGAAACCATGCGCACATTGGTATTCACGCCTGCCTGCAGGCCCGGCGAAGCCCCGCCCGGGTTCAGTGGTGGCCAGCCGATATCGGCGCGAACCAATTGAGCCGGCGCCGCCAGCCCGGCGATGACCAGCGCGCAAAGCAGCCCCCCGAGAATGCGAGAAAAGCGATTCGGTGACATGGAGCGCTCCTTACAGGCCCCTCCCAATGGGATCTGCCCAGGGTAATGACGCCAGGATTGTGAAAAATGTTCCAATCATGAGTATACACAAAATACCCCCGGGCAGATGGTGCGTTCGGGGGATAAGGGGTACAGCCAGATGGGGTATTTTTCTAAGCCTGGAACTGGTCGAAGCCCGCTCAGATACCGTGCCCCTGCTGAATGTCCCTACAAAGGCACCGCCTCAGCACCTGTCAGGGCGACTGGCGTTCCAACTCTCAAGGTGTTGTGGATCTCGGCTAGCTGGTCCGTGTGGGCGATCAAGGCTTCGATCACCTCCCGGGTGGCATGGGCGGCTACCTTGGTACGGTAGGTCAGGTGTGTCCCCGGCTCGCCGGGAGCGCCGAAATCGCCGCTGACCTCCACCTCCACACTGGCAACGCGGACGCCCTGCTTTTCTGCCTCGCGATAAATGTCGTTGCAGTAGCAGGCTGCCAATGCCAGGAAGAGCAGCTCGCCGCCGTTGGCGCGGGAACCGTAGCCGCTAGATTTGGGCGCAACCTGGATCGAATGCGAGCTGTCGTTGGTGGTGAGGGTCACCCGGTTGGTGTCCAGGCTGTTTTCGAGTAGGGCGCGTATTTTCATTAGATACCTCCAGTAGAATAACCAACAGAACTTCAGCCCAATTCCAGGGGTCAAAATCCCAAAGGTGTCGGAAACCTGCGAGGTTTTTCCTGCTCACGCCATTCGCAGCACCTTGGCGCCGCGGATCTGCCCCTGGCGCACTTCACGCAGCGCCTGGTTGGCCTGCTGCAGGGAATATGCCTGCACTTCGGGTGCGAAGCCCAGCCGCGCTGCCAGCTCCAGGAACTCACGAATATCCGCGCGGGTGACGTTGGCGACCGACTTGATCTCGCGCTCCATCCACAATTGGGTGGCATAATCCAACCGGAGCAAATATTCCTGGTCGATGGTCTCTTTGCGAATGGCGTTGATCACCAACCTGCCGCCGGGAAGCAGGTCGGACATGGCTTCGACGACCGGCTTCCACACCGGGGTGGTGTCAATGATGGCATGCAGCTTCTCAGGAGAACGCTCGCCGATCTCACCCGCCCAGGCAGCGCCCAATTCCAGGGCGAAACGGCGCTCCGCCGGGCTGCGGCTGAAGACGTATACCTGCGCCCGCGGGTGCAGCCCCAGATAGGCTTTGAGCACCAGGTGCCCGGAAGCGCCAAAACCGGTCAGCCCCAGGCGCCCTTGCGGGGGCAGATTCGCCAGCCGCAAGGAACGGTAGCCCACCGCCCCGGCGCACAGCAGCGGTGCAGCCTGCAGATCGCTGAGCGCCTGCGGGATGGGGATGGCGAAATGTTCGCCTACCAGCATGTACTCGGCATAGCCGCCGTTGGCGTCGCGCCCGGTGGCGGTGAATTCGGGGCACAGGTTCTCCTGACCGGCGCGGCACCACATGCAATGACCGCAGGCCGAGTAGATCCATCCCACGCCCACTCTGTCGCCTATGCGCAGGGTGCGGCAAGACTGCCCTAAAGCCACCACCTCCCCCACCACCTGGTGTCCGGGCGTCACCGGCAAGTTCGGCGGCGCGGTGCGCCCTTCGATCTCGTCCAGCTCGGTGTGGCACACACCGCAGGCGCGCACGCGCAGCAGCACCTCCCCTGCGCCGGGTTCGGGGATGGGAAGATCAACCGCCGACAGCGGTTCGGGGTTAGTCTGGATTGGAGCGATATGTGTGATTTGCTGAGCGAACATTAAACGCATTTTACCCCACATTGCCATAAGAGTGATCGTTGGGAAAAAGCATCGTAGGGGCAACAGCATCCGGCACAGCCGGCCAGCTCACATCCCAACAATCTCCAGCCGGATGCTTTGCCCGAGCGCGAGTCCGGTATGGCGGCGCGGGCGGGTAAAGCATTTGCCAGGAGCAGCGCGTCTCCAGGCCGGAGGGGATTGGCAAATGCTTTACCCCTACGAGATCATGCCCGAGGGCATTCTCTAGGAGCGCGCATCGTAGGGGCAACAGCATCCGGCACAGCCGGCCTGCTCACAACGCACCAACCTCCAGCCGGATGCTTTGCTCGAGCGCGAGTCCGGAATGGCGACGCGGGCGGGCGACCCCTACTAGATCTTGCCTGATAGAGAGTACCAAAGTGCTGATTGACTTAACTCCATTATTCAAATACTATAATAATTATCTATTTTATCCGCTTAACCCAAGGAGACAATTGAATGGATGCAACACCCGGCTTGACCCGATATCAAGATATTCCCTGCTGCCCCGATTTGAAAACCACCGATTCTTGCGACGTGCTCGATTTCCGCCGCCACCTGATCTTCCCCACCCGCGTGCGCACCGAGCAGGGGCAGATCGTACAGGTGGAGGTCATCCTGCACACCCGTTTCACCCGCTGCCCCGGACCGTTGGCGCTGGGCGATATCGTCTACTCCACCACCCTGCTGCCGGGCGAGAAAGTACGCCTGGCGACCACCGATCGCCGCAGCCGCTTCA
>JBGSTO010000017.1:0-3302 GCA_041736465.1 Anaerolineales bacterium
GGCGCCGCCGCTGCGGGCACCATTGCTTCCTGCGGCGCCGCGCCCGGCAAGTCACCCAGCTTGACTTCTTCTCCCGGCGCCCCCACCACCGCGATCGGCTCGTTCACCGGTACAATGTCGCCTTCCTTCACCAGGTGGCGCAGGATGACACCCTCATAGGTCGACTCGACTTCGACGGTGGCCTTATCGGTCTCGATTTCGGCCAGTACGTTCCCCTTGGAGACTGCCTCCCCTTCTGCAATCACCCAGCGTACCAGCGTACCTTCAGCCATGTCGAAACCCAGCTTCGGCATGGTAACGATTTCAGCCATCAAATCACCTCCTTGACTGCCTTGATGATATCTTCCACCTGAGGCAGGGCCATTTGTTCCAGGGTGCGGTTGTAAGGCAGGGGTACTTCTTTCTGGGCCACGCGTTGGATCGGGGCATCCACGTAGTCGAAAGCTTCTTCATAAATGCGCGCTGCCACCTCGGAGCCCACCCCGAAGGAGCGCCAGCCCTCTTCGACGATGACGGCGCGGTTGGTTTTCTTGAACGATTCGATGACCGGATCCATATCCAGCGGGCGCAGACTGCGCAGGTCGACGATCTCCACCTCGATGCCTTCTTTGGCAAGCTGATCGGCTGCTTTGGTGGATAGCTCCAGCATCTTGCTGTAGGTGACGATAGTCACGTCGCTGCCAGGGCGCTGTACCTTCGATTTTCCGATCGGAATGGTGTAGTCGCCTTCCGGCACTTCACCGCGCACTTGGTACAGGGTGGCGTGTTCGATGAACAATACCGGGTCATTCGAGCGAATGGCCGATTTCAACAAGCCTTTTGCGTCTTCGGGCGTGCCAGGAGCGACGACTTTCAAGCCGGGGAAATGCGCAAAGACCGCATCGGGGGTCTGGGAATGGGTCGCGCCCAACTGCCGGCCTCCGCCGCCCACAGCCCGGATCACCATCGGCATCACAAACTGCCCGGCGAACATATAATGCAGCTTGGCAGCCTCATTGACGATATGGTCCATGGCTGAAAAGGCAAAGTTGATCGTCATCAGCTCGGCGACCGGGCGGGTGCCAGTCAGAGCAGCCCCAATCGCGCCGCCGATGATCGCAGCTTCAGCGATGGGCGTATCGCGAACACGGTCCGGACCAAAATGATCGTAGAATCCCTTGGTTACCGCATAGGTTCCGCCCCAAACTCCGACCTCTTCCCCCATGATGAATACTTTTGGATCGCGTTCCATTTCTTCCCAGAGAGCCTGGGAAATGGCTTCGCGCATCGTAATTCGAGCCATAATTTTTTCCTCAGTAGATAATTACTTTGATCTTGACCGCAAGGTTATTTCCAAATCTGTGCACAACAGCCACAGATCAGTCTGCATCGGCATAGATGTGCTGGAACAACATCTCCGCAGGCGGCTCTGGGCTGCTCTCGGCAAACTGCACCGCGTCCAGCGTCGTCTCGTTTGCTTGCGCATCGAGGGTGTTCAGCTCCTGTTCGGTGGCAACGCCGTGATCCACCAGATAGCGCCGGTAGATGCCGATAGGGTCGTTTTCCTGCCACTGGCGCACTTCCTCGGGCTTGCGGTAGCGTTCCGGATCGCCCATCGAGTGCCCGCGGAAGCGGTAGGTGACGATCTCCAGGAAGTAGGGACCGCCGCCGCCACGTACGCTGGCGATTGCCTCTTCAGCAGCTTTACGCACCGCCAGCACATCCATGCCATCCACCCGGCTGTTGGGGATGGCATAGGCTTCTGCTTTTTGGCGAATTTCCGAGACCGCTGAAGCGCGCTCCACAGCAGTGCCCATACCATACTGGTTGTTCTCACACACCCACAACACGGGCAGATTCCATACTTTGGAGAGATTGAGCGCCTCGTGGAAGTAGCCGATATTGGTAGCGCCATCGCCGAACATGCAGATGGTGACGCCGTCGTTCTTCTGGTACAGATCGCCCAATGCCAGGCCCGCAGCCAGCGGCAGGTGAGCGCCGACGATGGCGTGCCCGCCCCAAAAGTTTTTGGTCACATCGGCCATGTGCATCGAGCCGCCCTTACCCTGGCTGCAGCCGGTTACCTTTCCCATAAGTTCGGCCAATATCTCCCGCGCGCTCAAGCCGCAGTTGATCGCCACGCCGTGATCGCGATAGGCAGTGATCGCGCGATCTTGCGGCAATCGGGCGGAAATCAATCCGGTGCTGACCGCTTCCTGGCCGATATACAGATGCAAAAACCCGCCAATTTTACCTTGCTGGTAAAGCTGGGCGGCTTGCTCTTCCACCAGGCGGATCAGCACCATCTGATTATATAAATCCAGGTGCTCCTCTTTTTTCATTATGCTAGCCTTTCGTTTATTTATATTTTTACGCGAAATAACACCGGGCGCACCCCGGCGTTATCCTTTTCCCGTTCTAAGGTGCATTTTGCCACAATTAGCTTGGCAAAATCTAGACCAAAATTATACCAGATATCCAGATTAGAACCGCGCTGGTTGGTCATCAGACGCGGCCTCTACACCCCGAACCCGGCTGGCTTTACGCCGGCCCCCCCCATCCTATTTCTTCTGCCGCCCGGAAGATATCGGTAACCGAGATTAAACCGATGAGCGTGCCCTGCTCATCTGCTACCGGCATATGGTGAATGCCGCGCTTTGCCATCTCTAGCGAGCATGTCTTCAAATCCCAATCCGGGTTGGCAGTCACCACGGGAGCGGTCATGATCTCTCCCACCGTGGTTTCAGCCGGATTGCGCTCGGTGGCGATGATTTTATCCCGGATGTCGGTGGTAGTGATGATCCCATAGTAACTGCGTCCTGGGCAGTTGATCACCAGGCTGTGAATGTTCCGCCGCCGCATCAGCGTCAGGGCATAAGAGACACTACTGTCCTGGTCGACCACAATCACCGGGCTGCTCATCCAGTCGCGCACATGGTTTGGCATGCTCATCACCTCGTTAAACTGTCAGCTATCCGATACTCGAGTGAGCAAATTATACTGCATTCCTCCACATTGATTACTTTGCGTAGCCGGCAGGCGGCAGCACGCAGCCATCCAGCCCGGTCTGCAGGGGCGGATATTTAATTCCCCAGGCATAAGTGGGCGAATCCGGAGGAATGGCGCGCATGTAGCTATCATACGGACCTTTATAGGTTAGCTCCCCATCGCTCAGGCGGACAATGAAAAACGATTCGTTCGCGCCCAACACGCCGACCTCTTCTCCATCTGGACTCCACACAAAGTTCGAGGCGCCCTGGGAGAGGGCAATGATCTTCTGATTTTCAGCAGTGCGGGTATCGTGAACGTATAAACCACAATCC
>JBGSTO010000062.1:0-16628 GCA_041736465.1 Anaerolineales bacterium
TACACCAGGTAAACCTCATCCGTGCTGCCGTTTAGAAATTCATCCACCGCCATGCGTCCGATAGCAGAAACATCGCCAAAAGACGGCGCCGGAGGCAGATTGCTGAACTCCGCCAGGATGTGCTTGCGGCGGCGCAGCATCTGGTCGCGCCCCTTGCGTCCGACTGTGATGAACTTCACCGGCGTATCGCTGTTCTCGAAGTGCTGGGTGGCGAAGCGCACGATGTTGGTATTGTACGCGCCTGCCAGGCCGCGATCTCCGGTGATCAACACTACCAACCGGTTGTTCACCTGATCGCGCTTGGTCAGCAGCGGGTGCAGAGAGTTCCTGCCCGGCTGCCCGGCGACGTGTGTCAGCACCTGCCAGGCTTTGGTTGCGTAGGGGCGCGTGTTCATCATCGCCTGCATGGCTTTGCGTACCTTGCTGGCGCTCACCGCCTGTAGGGCACGCGTGAGCTGGGCAATATTTTTAACACTGCGGATGCGTACTCGTGCTTCTCTAGCTGATGGCATATTCCCTCGTGATTGCTGTTACCGTGACGAAATCACCAAACACTTCCTGGTCGCGGTCGGGGGCTAGACAGCTACTGCCCTGGCTGATGCCCAGGCTACTGCCACGAGCCAGTAAATGCATCCAGCGCGGCGCGCAGCCTGGCTTCATTCTCTTCCGAAATGCGCTTCTTCTCGGTAATGTCTTTACCGATCTCGGGATAAGAGCTTTCCATAAAACGCACCAGCTCCAGCTCCCAGCGGCGCATCTGCTCGAGCGGCACTTTATCGGCAAAACCGCGCGTGCCGGCATAGATCACGATCACTTCGTGCTCCAGTGAGGCCGGCTCGTACTGCGGCTGCTTGAGAATTTCCTGCAGGTGCTGGCCCCGGTTGAGCTGCTGCTGGGTGGCTTTATCCAGCTCAGAACCGAACTGGGCAAATGCAGCCAGCTCACGGAAAGAGGCCATATCCAGGCGCAGGCGCCCGGCAACCTGCTTCATCGCTTTGGTCTGGGCGTCGCCGCCTACCCGTGAAACCGATAGACCCACGTTCACTGCCGGGCGGATGCCGGCGTAGAACAGGTTGCTTTCCAGGTAAATCTGCCCATCGGTGATCGAAATCACGTTGGTGGGGATGTACGCCGAAACGTCGCCCAGCAGCGTCTCGATGATCGGCAGCGCCGTCAGCGATCCGCCCGAGCCTTTGCGCTTGACGATCTTGAAGTCACCGTCCATCGCCTTGAGCGCCTGCTCGGCATCGTGCTGCGCCAGCGGACCGCCGTATACCTTCTGGTCAGCCGCTTCACCAGCCTCTGCTTCGCTGCCGCCAAAAGAAGCCGGCACAATCACGTATTCGATTGCCAGGCGGGCGGCGCGCTCCAGAAGGCGGGAGTGCAGGTAGAAAACGTCGCCGGGGTATGCTTCTCGCCCGGGGGGACGGCGCAGCAGCAATGAAACCTGCCGGTACGCCCAGGCGTGCTTGGAAAGGTCATCATACACCACCAGCGCGTCGCGCCCGGTCTCCATGAACTCTTCGCCGATGGTGCAGCCGGAATATGGCGCAAAGTACTGCAGCGCCGCCGGCTCGTCCGCCGCGGCGACTACCACAGTGGTGTATTCCATGGCGCCAAAACGCTCCAGCGTCCCCACGGTGCGTGCGATGGCGGCTTTTTTCTGCCCCACCGCCACGTAGATGCACAGCAGGTCTTTGCCTTTCTGGTTGATGATCGTGTCGATCGCCAGGGCGGTCTTGCCCGTCTGGCGGTCGCCGATGATCAGCTCACGCTGCCCTCGCCCGATGGGGATCATGGCGTCGATGGCTTTGACGCCAGTCTGCACCGGTGTATCCACATCTTTGCGCAGCACAACGCCGGGCGCAATGCGCTCGATAGGCCGGTAGTGATCGAACTGGATCGGGCCCTTGCCGTCGATCGGCTGGCCCAAGGCGTTTACCACGCGTCCGATCATGCCATCGCCCACCGGCACCGAAGCGATGCGTCCGGTTGAGCGCACCGTCATGCCTTCTTCGATCTCCGTGTAATCGCCCATGATGATCACGCCCACCGACTCGGCTTCCAGGTTGAAAGCCACGCCCAAAACGCCGTTGGAAAACTGCACCAGCTCCTGGGCGCGCACGTCCGAAAGGCCGCGCACGCGGGCAATACCATCGCCGGCATCGGTTACGTTGCCGACATCGCGGACTTCATATTCAGGTTTGAAGGCATCGATTTGCTTTTGAAGGTCGGCGGTAATTTGAGAGATCAAGTCGGTCATTTTTCCTCCGGAGATTGTCGCCTAAGATTGCTTATAAATAAAGTCGGGTCTGCCTATGTTCTGGCAGGCGCAGGGTTAGCGAGTTAATGCCGCCACCGTACCGGCATCCAGGCGCATCAGCAGCGCTTCCAGTAGGCGCACCGCGTGGTCGTAATCGTCGCGGTGCAGGATGGCAGAATGCGAATGAATGTGCCGGGCAGCTACACCGATGACCACCGTGGGCACACCTGTGTCGTGTAAATGGATGGCTGCGCCATCGGTGGCGCCGCCCTCGACGTAGGAGATCTGCAGCGGCACGCCTATATCTTCGGCGGTATCGCGCACCAGATCACGCAGCATCAGGTTGGGGATCATGCGAGCGTCATAGATCAGCACCGTCGGTCCGCCGCCCAGCCTGACCGAAGATTCTTCTGCCTTGATCCCGGGCACGTCGCCGGCGATGTCCGATTCCAGTACGATGGCAACGTCCGGATTGATAGCGCGCACGCTGGTCGTTGCCCCGCGCACACCCACTTCTTCCATCACCGTAGAGACGCCGTACACCGTATTGGGGTGCGCCTTACCCTGCAGCGCCTGCAGCGCCGAGATCACCAGCGCCACGCCGACGCGATCGTCGAAAGCCTTCGAAAGATAGGTCTTACCGTTCGCCAGCGGCACAAAATCGGCGCGCGGGATCACCGGATCGCCCGGACGCACGCCGGCAGCCTCAACTTCTTCCTGGCTGGAAGCGCCGATGTCGATATACATATCCTTCTTCTCAACCACCTTCTTACGATCTTCTGGAGATAGCATGTGCGGCGGCTTTGCGCCAATCACGCCAACCACCTCGCCCTGCCGGGTCTGGATCACCACGCGGTGACCCAGCATCACCTGGTCGAACCACCCGCCCAATGGGAGAAAACGAAGAAAGCCCTCCTTGGTGATGTGCTTGACCATGAAGCCGATTTCATCCATGTGTCCGGCAATCATCACCCGGGGGGCTTCGGCGGCGCCAGCCTTGCGGCAAATCAGGCTGCCAATTTTATCTTGAGAGATCTCTCCCAGTGGTTCCAGGTACTTGCGAACAACGGCCCGGATCGGGGCTTCATATCCGGGCACGCCATACGCCTCGGTCAGCTCTTTTAAAAGCTGCTGGATCGAATCCATGCGCGCATCAATTCCTTCCTGTAGAAAGTGGTCAAATGATACCTGAAAGCTGGGCGCTTGTCCAGTTATTCACAACGGCTGTCATCGTCTAGAATACGCCGTCCCTCTGGTACTGGCGGTCTGCCAATTCCCGAGATTCCAATCACTATAATTGATGAATATGATTATAATTATCTATATTACTATGCATATCCCACCAAAGATATGCACTTCCGCCGCCCAGGGGAATCTTCGGATTATGCTGTGAGCCAAATTCTATGGAATCAGGAGAGATCATGGATCAGAAAGCCAGCGATTTAAATGCCATCGATGAATACATTGCCCAATTCCCCGATGATGTGCAGCAGATTCTGAACAGGATCCGGTCGGTCATCATAGAAGCCGCCCCCGAAGCCACGGAAAAAATGAGCTACGATATGCCCGCTTTCTACCTGGACGGCTTTCTGGTGTCCTTTGCCGTTTGGAAGAAGCATATCGGATTTTACCCACGCACCGCCGAGATGGATGCGCTCATCGATGGGTTATCCGCGTATCAAGGCACCAAGGGCTCCGTCCACTTCCCCCTGGATAAACCCATACCCTATGAGATGATCGGCCAAATGGTAAAGATCAGGGTGGAAGAAAACGAGCAGTTCTAGCACCTGTAAATAACAGCACGAGACCCAGGATCAGGAGGAAAACGAATGTCAATGGGCGATCCCAAAAAAGATGGGTAAAAACAGGCTCGAAGCATTCAGCGATGGCGTGATCGCCATCCTCATCACCATCATGGTGCTGGAACTGGCAGTACCGCACGGCGCGCAGTTCGATGCGCTCTCGCCGTTGATTCCGGTATTCCTGAGCTACGTGTTGAGCTTTGTCTACCTCGGCATCTACTGGAACAACCACCACCACATGCTGCACATGTGCAAGAAGGTCAGCGGGTCGATCCTCTGGGCAAACCTGCATTTGTTGTTCTGGTTGTCTCTCGTCCCATTTGCCACCGGCTGGCTGGGGGAAAACCATTTCGCCGCGCTGCCTACCGCACTCTACGGCGTCATCTTGCTCATGGCAGCCGTTGCCTACTACCTCCTCCAGCAGCGCATCATCGCCTCCCAGGGCACAGGCTCGATCCTGAAGCGAGCGCTAGGCGGCGATTGGAAGGGAAAACTCTCGCCGCTGCTGTACGCCCTGGCAATCCCGGCAGCCTTCTGGCAGCACTGGCTTTCGCTGACGCTGTACGTGCTCGTAGCGCTGATCTGGCTGATCCCTGATCGCCGCATCGAATCCTTCATCGAATCCATGCAAAACAATTGACTATGCGCAGCGAACGAGAAATGCCTGCCCCGAATGAGCAGGCTGTCTCTGGGGTAAATCTTTGCTGTTCTGTCCCAAGCGCCCGGAGCGGATCGGGCATATAATTATTCCATCAAAAACGAATGCCGGCCGTCTGTCATGTTGAGCGCAGCGAAACATCTCGCATGACAGTCATAGAGATCCTTCACTGCGTTCAGGATGACTGACCCGCATGTCATGTTGAGCGCAGCGAAACATCTCAAATGACAGCCGCAGAGATCCTTCACTGCGTTCAGGATGACTGATCTGCATGTCATGTTGAGCGCAGCGAAACATCTCGTATCACCAGCGCAAGATCCTTCACTCCGTTCAGGATGACAGGTGAACGAAGGAGTAATTTTGACTTCCCGGCTCTATCAGGACGAAACCGACCTTCTGCACATGCTTGAGCTGCTAATCCAAGCCCGGTCGCGCACCAGCGACTGGCGCTACCCGCACTCTGGCGAGCTGCTGTTCAACTTCTTCATGATCGCCTGCCACCTGGATCCTTGCCAGCACATCCACCTGTGGCACGATGCGGACGGCAGGCTTGTCGGCTATGCGCTTTTAGGCGAAGACCCTTCCTTCGACGTCCAGGTGCTGCCCGAGTACGAATGGAGCGGTATCGAAGATGAAGCGCTTTCCTGGGCCGAAGCGCTGGTGGTCGAGCTTTGTCGCAGCGACGCTCAGGCCTGGGGCGGAGCCATGGTCACCGGCTCTCGCCAGGACAACCCGCAGCGCATCGCCTTTCTGAAGCAGCACGGCTTCCGCCTGGGCGGGCAGTTCCCCGAAGTGAACATGCTGCGCTCCCTGGACGTCCCCATCCCCGAGCCCGCGCTGCCCGCTGGATTTCAGGTGCGCAGCGTTGCGGAAGATGCGGCGGAAATCTCCCGGCGAGCGCATGCCCAGCGCGCAGTGTGGCGCCCATGGACGGTAGGCAATGTCAGCGACGAAGACTACGCCAGCTTCATGCGTCTGCCGGGCTACCTACGCGACCTCGACGTGGTCGCTGTCGCTCCAGATGGCGCCATCGCCGCTTACGTCAACGGCTGGATCGATCCCCTCGACTGCACCGGCGATTTCGGCCCGGTCGGCGCAGTGGCAGAATACCGCCGCCAGGGCCTGACCCGCGCAGTGCTGCTCGAAGCTTTGCACCGCATGAAAAAACACGGCATGCAGCGCGTGTGCGTGTCCACCGGCGTTTCGAACACGCCCGCCATCCGCTTGTATGAATCGGTTGGCTTCCAGATTGTGAACAAATATCTGGAGTATGTCAAAGCAGGGCGGGAAATTGCCAGCATTGGAGACGCGGCGCCGTAAAGTAAGCAACTGGGAGGTGAATATGTCCCCGGATTTATGGGCACTTTATTCGCACATGCTGCGCACCCGCCTGTTCGAAGAGGCCGTCGCCCGGCTGTGGCGCGACGGCTTGATTTCGGGAGAGATGCATCTCGGAACGGGGGAAGAAGCGATCATCGCTGGCATTGTGCCCCAACTGCGCCAGGGCGATGCCATGGCGCTGGATCACCGCGGTACCGCCGCCCTTCTCATGCGCGGTGTGGATCCGATCCTCATCCTGCGCGAGCTGCTTGGCTGCCCAGACGGCTTGTGCGGTGGTATGGGCGGGCATATGCACTTATTTTCTAAAGAGCACCTGGCGGCTTCTTCCGGCATCGTCGGCGCCTCTGGTCCAGCCGCCGCCGGCTTTGCACTGGCAGCGCAGGTGCTGCATCCCGGTGCGATTGCCGTGGCTTTTTTCGGAGAAGGTGCAATGAACCAGGGAATGCTGATGGAATCGATGATCCTGGCTTCAGCCTGGAATTTACCGGTGGTGTTTGTTTGCAAAGACGACGGCTGGGCGATAACCACCGAAACCGGAAATATCGATGCCGCACATCTGGAAGAACGAGCACGCGGCCTGGGCCTCCACGCGGGTGTGGTGGACGGTCGTGAGGTAGCTGATGTGTGGCAGGCTTCCCAATCTGCGATTGAACGCGCCCGCTCCGGTCAAGGACCCACTTTCTTGCACGCCCGCTGCGTGCATCTAGAAGGCCACTTCTTGGGCTATCAATTGATCCGAGTTGTACGCCGCCCTCTCAAAGAGATGCCTAAGATTTCCCTGCCTCTCACGAAATCGGTACTGAGGCTGCGCGGAGCTGCCTTGCGCCAGCGCGTGGCAGGCTTGAAAGCCGTCCTGGGTTCGATGCTCTCGACAGCGCGCGATCCACGCCGGAACCCGGCAAACGATCCGCTGCGCAGAACCCGCAAGACCCTTTTATCGGACTCGGAAAAATTGCACGCGCTGGAAACCCACATCGCGCAAGAGATATCCCTGCTGGTCTCATCTTCCATGCCGGAGGCGCTGCCATGAGAAGCATGTACCTCACCCAGGCAATCGATGATTCGCTCGCTCAAGCCATGGCAGACGACCCGCGCATTATCATCATTGGCGAAGATACGCCACTGCTGCGGCGCGATCTGCTGGTCAGGTTTGGCCCCGGTCGGGTGCGGGGAACTCCCATCAGCGAGAGCGCCTTCTTAGGAGCAGGCGTGGCTGCTGCCATGGCAGGCTTACGCCCGGTGGTGGAAATATACATGGTGGATTTTCTCGGAGTGTGCATGGACGCCCTGCTCAACCATGCCGCCAAAGTCGAAGCATTTTCCGGCGGCAGATGGACTGCGCCGCTCGTGGTGCGCGCCCCATGCGGCGGCGGCTACGGCGATGGCGGGCAGCATGAGCAGTCGCTGTGGGGCTGGCTGGCGCACATCCCTGGGCTGGCGGTGCTGGTGCCATCCACGCCGTCCGATGCAGGCGGTCTGATGCTCTCCGCCCTTCAGCATGATGGCCCGGTCATCTTCCTCGAGCACAAGCTGCTATCGGAAACCTGGCTCGAATTCCTTGGTTCAGGAGCCCGGCAAACCGTCAGCTATGACGTCCCCGCACAGGGTGCAAAAGGCACCGTGCCGCCAAGGTGGGAACCCATTCCGATTGGCAAGGCTGTTCTTCGCCGCCCCGGGAGCGACGTAACCATCGTCAGTGCAGGCGTGGGAGTCCACCGCTCGCTTGAAGCCGCCAGAGCCCTGGAGCCCGAGGGGATATCAGCCGGTGTGCTGGATTTGAGAACCATCTCTCCATTGGATAAAGAGGCGGTTTGTGAGACAGTCGCCCAAACCGGGCGCCTGGTGGTTGTGGATGAAGATTATGAAGGCTTTGGCCTATCGGGAGAACTGGCGGCAATCGTGTTGGAAGCGGGGATTTCCTTCAAGTATGCGCGTACCTGCACCCAGACCACCATCCCGTATGCCCGCCATCTGGAAGACCAGGTTCTGCCCAACGTCGAGCGGATCTCCGCCAGCGTAAGACAGGTGGTGAAGTAATTGGAGGAAGTTATATGTACGGTCTTATCGGAAAGCTGATCGCCGTCGATGGTCAGCGAGAGCTGCTAATTTCAATCCTGCTGGAAGGCTCCACCGCCATGCAGGGCTGCCTGAGCTATATCGTCGCCGAAGATCCAACCAGCGCCAACGCCATCTGGATCACTGAAGTCTGGGACAGCCAATCAAGCCACCAGGCGTCGCTGTCACTGCCCACGGTGCAGCAGGCCTTATCCCGCGGCAGGTCTTTGATCGCTGGTTTCGGCGAGCGCTACGAAACCAGCCCGGTCGGCGGGCACGGTTTACACGACAGGAATCCGGAACTGCCTAAGTCATGAACCTGGGAATAGACAAAGCAATTGGCGCTGTTATCTATTTCTTCGGACTATTGTTCGCTGAAAGCCTGCGTTTCCCCTATCGCGCAAAACGCATCCAATCGCAAAATAATTGGCATTCTGGAAATGGACTAGCGCGTTTGTGGGAAATCCCGGTTCTAATTGCAGTGATATCAGGTATCTGGGCGCTGCCGGCAATCTATGTATTCACAGACTGGATCGAACAATTCGACTATATGCTCCCTGAGCAGGCCACATATCTTGCGGCTATGATTTTCGTTCCAAACTTATTCATCCGCTGGGCAGCCCACCGGTCGCTCGGGGGACAATGGTCTCACACGGTCGAAACCAAAGATGGACACCTGCTCGTAACAGATGGAATATACGCATATCTCAGACACCCGATATACACCTCCTTGGTGGTCTGGGCCGCAGCTCAACCATTTCTCCTTCACAATTGGCTCGTTGGTGGCAGTGGAATCCTTGCCGTCACCTTGATTTGGTTAATCCGAGTGCCAAGGGAAGAGAAAATGATGCTAAAGATATTTGGAGATCAGTACAGGCAATATCGGGCGAAGACCGGAATGTTCCTCCCCAAGGTAAAGAATCGGCATCCATAGCACCCTCATAACAGAGCTTTATCGCTTCCGTGCTGACCGGTTCGTGATGCCAGCGCCGTTTTATGTAGGGGCAGGTCTTCGAGACAGCGGGCAGCTATTCTCCGCAGGGTAACAAGATGGCAGGTGAGGCAGCAATGCCGGAAAAGACCTGCCCGTGAGACAATCTTGATTCTCGACACTCTGGAATGCGGGTGTTGGCACCTTCCAGCGAAGAGCCATAGGCTGGCTATTTTTTCAGCGCTCTCAGTTTCCCCTCAGTGTTATCAGTGATCCTTACTTCTCCTGCGGCGTATGCGCCTCCCCACCCTTGCCCAGCTCCTGAGAGCGCTCGTAAGCCGCCCACACCGCCCGGCTCAGCGCCGTCCTGAAGCCCGCCTTCTCCAGGAAATACAGCGCCGCCGCCGTCGTGCCGCCCGGCGAAGTCACCTGGTTGCGCAGCCGCGCCAGGTGGATCTGATCCTCGTGCGTGCGGTAGAAGTCCACCGAGCCGCGCACGGTGGACGCTACCAGCTGCTCGGCGATGCGCCGCGGGAAACCCATGTGCACGCCGGCATCCACCAGCGCTTCCATAAAGATGAACACGTATGCCGGGCCGGTGCCGGATAAAGCTGTCGCCATATCCAGGTAGTTTTCATCTTCGACGAAGATCTCTTCCCCAAATGCCCCAAGGATGCGCTTTGCCATCTCGCGCTGGTCGGCGCTCACTGCCGGCGCCGGCGTCCACACCGTGATCCCTTCGCCGATCTGCGCCGGTGTGTTGGGCATCGAGCGCACGATCACCTCGTGCTTCAATCCATTCGAGATCTTGCGGATCGAGGCGCCGGCAATGATCGAAAGCACCAGGGCGTCTTTAGCGACCGCGCCGCGCAGCTCATCCATCACCTGATCCAGGCGCTGTGGCTTGACCGACAGCACCACCACATCTGCATGGCGCGCCGCTTCGGCGTTATCCAGGCTGCCTGCGATGCCGTAATGCGCATGCAGCTCATCCAGCCGCTCCAGGCGCGGGCCTGCCGCCGTCAGCGCGGATGCCGGTGCTACCTGCTGCCGGATCAACCCACCGATCATCGCTTCCGCCATCACGCCAGGGCCAATGAAGGCAATCTTCTTGTCATCGAACATGATCTATCCGCCTCCACCCGCTGTCGATCAACGCCCGATGTACTGAAGCGCCAATCTGAGTCTCTCTTCGACCTCATCCGGCGCATCCTTAGGCAGCCCTTGCAGCGCCGACTGCGCCTCCACCACGCTGTAACCCAATGCCGTCAGCGCCGCGATCACTTCGCCGTCCGCATCCGAGATAGCCGCCACGCGTTCCAGACCTGCCTCTCCCGGGATGCGATCCTGCAGATACAGCAAGATCTTCTGCGCCGTACGCTTGCCCACACCGGAAACCCGGTTGAACACTTCGGCTTGCTCGTGAAACACCGCCCGGCGGATGGCGTCGATGCTCAAAGTAGACAGCACCGCCAGCGCCAGGCGCGGCCCAATGCCATCCACGCCCAGCAGCAGGTTGAAATACTGCCGCGCTTCACGCGACTCGAAGCCGTACAGCGCCAGCAGATCCTGGCGTACGATAAGCTGCGTAAACAGGGTCAGGCGCTCGCCGGGGCGCAGCCCGTCGCGCAGCGGCGCAGGGGTGAAAACGTGCAGGCCGATGCCGCCCACTTCCACCACTACCCCGTCCTGGGTCACTTCCTGCAGTATCCCGTTCAGGCTGGCGATCACGTCTGGTTCCCTCGCTGTTCTGAATACATGCCGGGATTATACCCCGGCCTATCCTGCGCTGCCCCCAGGATTTCGTCGATGATGAATACCGGTCTGCGCCGGGAGGCGTCGAAGTTGCGCCATAAATACTCGCCGATCACACCCAGCATGATGAGCTGCACGCCCGAGAGCAGCAGCACCACCACCATCAAAGCCGTCCAACCCTGCACGTCCACCACACCCAGGATGCGCAGCGTGATCAGCGTGGCTGCATACAGCCCGCCTGCCAGCGCCAGCAGGATGCCGAGCACCGAAGCCGCCCGCAGCGGCAGGTATGAGAATGCCACGAAGGCATCGATGAAATATTTGAGCTTCTTGCCAAACGTCCAGCGTGACCTGCCGCTGCTGCGCTCGACCCGGTCATACTGCACCGTATGTACCGGAAATCCGGTCCAGTAGATCAGCCCCACCAGGTGGGGATTCTTTTCCTCGCAGCGCAGCAGCACATCTGCGACCTTGCGATCCAGCAGGAAAAATCCAATCCCCTGGGGCGAAAAGCCGGAGAAAACCAGCTTTTGAAACAAGGCGTTGAACAGGTTGGAGAACAGGCGCGTCGTCCACGGATCCCCCTTGCGGTCCCGGCGCACTGCCAGCACCACTCGCCGCCCCTGCTGCCAGGCTGCGATCATCTCGTCCAGCGTCTCGGGTGGGTCCTGCAGGTCGGCAGCGATGAAGCCCACCGCCTGCCCGCGCGCCTGGCTGATGCCCGCCATGATGGCGCTCTGCGAGCCAAAGTTGCGGCTCAGCCTGACCACCACCAGGCGCTCATCCTTCTCTGCCATGCGGCGCAGCACTTCGAAGGAGCTGTCGCCGGAGCCATCGTCCACGTAAATGAACTCAAACCTCTGCGCTGGGTGGCGTTCCGCCAGCGCAGCCAATCGCTGCTGCAGCGCTTCCAGGCTGGCGGCGTTGTAATATACCGGCACGACGATCGAGATCAGCGCCACTTATCCCTTTGCCCGCTCGCGAATGAATTCTTCGTAATCCCGGATGTAGTCCTCCGCCGCGTAGCGCTCAGACGCCAGCACCAGCAGGGCAGCATCAGGCGAGAACTGGTACATCACGCTCCACACCAGCGCTGGGATATACACCCCCAGGTTGGGCTGGTTCAGCACCAGCGCGGCGCGTTTCTGCCCATCATCCAGCACCAGGTGCACATTGCCGCGCACGCACACCAGGAACTGCTGCAGTCTGCGGTGGGCATTCTCGCCGCGCACTTCTTTGCTGGGCACATCAAAAACCACATAGTAGCGCTGCGGAGTGAAGGGCAGAGACTCCGGCGCCTGCCCGAAGCTCAGGTTGCCGCGCAAATCTTCTACGAACGGCTGGTGGTACAGCATCGCCCCGCCCACACCCAGGTCTTGCACACCGGCCTCAGACACAGCCACGGTGTGCGCTGCTGCTGCGGTAGCCACGTCGCTGGCGTCATACCCCCGGATGCGCGCCGGGTTGCCGGAAACAACCGCGTTGGGCGGCACGTTGTGCGTCACCACTGCGCCGGCTCCCACCATGGCGTTGCGTCCCACGATGACCCCCGGCAGAATGGTGGCATTGGCGCCGATCGATGCGCCTTTGCGCAGGATGGTACGCGGATATTGCCCCAGGTGCTGCTTGCTGCGCGGGAAGGGATCGTTGCTGAAGCTGGCGTTTGGGCCAATGAAGACGTCGTCCTCCACCGTAATGCTGTCCCAAAGCTGCACCCCCGACTTGATCGTCACCCGGTCGCCGATAACCACGTCGTTCTCGATGAAGGTGTGGTCGCAGATATTGCAGTCAGCGCCGATCACCGCGCCGGGAAGGATATGGGCAAATGCCCATATCCTTGTCCCGCCTCCGATCTGTTCACTCTCGACAATCGCCTGGGGATGGCGGTAATCATCCATGTGCTTAATACGCGGCCGAATATTCTCCGCCGGCTTGTTGGGCTTCCATCTTTTCGCGTTCGAATGCGACCACCCGCCGCAGGATATCATCCAGCTTGTAGCGTGTCTGGTAGCCGATCAGCCGCCGGATCTTATCCAGATTCGGCACGCGGCGCTGCATATCCTCGAACCCGGGCGCATACGCCTGGTCGTAGGAGATGTACTTCACTTCGGATTGGCTTCCGGTCAATTGAATCACCCGCTCTGCCAGCTCGCGGATGGTCACTTCTTCGGTATTGCCGACGTTGTACACCTCGCCGATCGCCTGGTCGTTCTGGGAGAGCTTGACCACCGCGCCGACCACATCGGCTACATCCGCAAAACAGCGTGACTGGTTGCCATCGCCGTAGATCTCGATGGGATCATTGCGCAAAGCCCGCTGCACGAAGCGCGGCACCACCATGCCGTATTGACCTGTCTGGCGTGGTCCGACGGTGTTGAAGAAGCGCGTGATCACCACTGGAAGTCCAAACTGGCGGTGGTAAGCCAAACCCATGAACTCGTCCACTGCCTTGGAAGTGGCGTAAGCCCACCTGCTGTGGGTAGTGGAGCCCATCAGGCGATCATCTTCCTCGCTGAACGGCACCTTGACCCCTTTGCCGTACACTTCCGAGGTCGAGGCCAGCAGCACCTTGCAGCCGTAGCGGTTAGCGGTAGTCAGCACTGCTTCGGTGCCCATGATATTGGTTTCGATGGTGCGCACCGGGTCTTCCACGATCAATTTCACACCCACTGCTGCCGCCAGGTGCACCACGATGGTCGCCTGGCTGGTCAGGCGGTCTAATACCTGCAAGTTGGTAATCGTCTCGCGGATGAATTGAAAATTCGGCAGCGGTTTCAGATGCTGGAGGTTTTCCAGCCGCCCCGTGGATAGGTCGTCAATGGCAACCACATGATGACCCTGGCGCACCAGGCTGTCACACAAATGGGACCCAATGAATCCGGCGCCACCGGTAATAAGATATGACTCGGCCATGTACTTAACTGTGCTCCTTTTCTGTAGTACGTTCACGATATAAGGTTTTGTCCACTACCGCGCGCATGGCTTCTAGCTCCAGCGCTCCATCCAGGAAAGCATTCAAGCGCTGCAGCCCAGGTTGTGGGTTGAATAACAGCTCGTTGTAGCTCACATACAGCATCGGGATATCCGCCCGGCCGTGCAGCATCTGCTGTACCTGGTGCAGGTGCGCCTGGTACAGCGCCTCCAGCTCAGCATCCTGGATGTCGTCGGCTTTGCCGGCTCTGTTCAGCATACGCCGCTGGGAGGCCAGCACTTCTGCCATCTTGCGCTGCATGAAGATCAGCCGGTATGGATAGCCTGCCGGCAGGTATTCCAGCAGGGCCGATATCACCTTGACCGCCTTGCCCTGAGCCTGCTGCAGCCAGATGGTATCCCCCTCGGGCAGCTTCTTCACCCGCTCGAACTCATAATAACCGCGCGGGTTGCTCTCGTCGGCGCTGCGCTGCCCATCGGTAAGCGCTGGGATGCCGCCCGCTGCCAGCATAGTCATCATCATCGACGTGCCGGAACGCGGCAGCCCGGAGACAATTGTAATGAATCCGGACGGTTTCTTATGGAACAGCCCATGCAGCCACGAGGAGAACATTTGCATTACTCTGCCAGGGAGAGATCGACTACATTATAATATTAAAACCATGACTCACACAGCGCTGAATATTAGGATATTCCCGGTACAGATTAGCCCACAGGAAGGAGCTGCCAGTGGATAAACGCACTTTTGGTCGCACAGGTCACCAAAGCACGGTCGCCATCTTCGGCGCCGCAGCCTTCTGGTCGGTCAGCCAGGCCGAAGCCGACCAGACCATGCATCTGGTCATCGAACATGGCATCAACCACATCGATGTCGCCCCCTCCTACGGCATCGCCGAGGAACGCATCGGTCCCTGGATGGCGAAAGAACGCCAGCGTTTCTTCCTGGGCTGCAAGACGATGGAGCGCAGCAAAGCCGGCGCCCTGGCGGAGATGCAGCGTTCGCTGGAGCGCCTGCAAACCGATTACTTCGACCTGTATCAAATTCACGCCATCACCACCATGGACGAGCTGGATGCCGCCACCCGCCCTGACGGCGCCCTGGATGCCATCCTGGAAGCCCAACAAGCCGGGCTGACCCGCTTCATCGGCATCACCGGGCACGGCGTTTCCAGCCCGCAGATATTCCAGGAAGCGCTGCGCCGCTTCAATTTTGATTCGGTGCTCTTCCCGCTCAACTTCGTGCAGTATGCTAACCCGGATTTCCGCCAGGGCGCTCAGGAGCTGCTGCGCATGTGCCGTGAGAGGCAAACCGGCGTCATGATCATCAAATCCATCACCCGCGGCCCGTGGGGAGATCTGCCCAGGAGCCATACCACCTGGTACCAGCCCTTCGACCAACCGGAGCTGATTCAGCGGGCGGTGGACTTTGCCCTGTCGCAGCCAGGCGTCACCGGACTGTGCACCGCCGGCGATACAAACGTGCTGCCGCTGATGCTGCAAGCTTGCGAAAACTACCATCCGATGACGGCGGAGCAGCAGGAAGACGCCATCGTCGCTGCCGGGCAGTACCAGCCCTTGTTCGCATGACCGGCAGGCAGCCGTTACAGCCGCGCCCATGCCAGACCACAACCCAATAGCCTCCTGGCTGCCCTCGATCCAGCACGATGGATCGCCGCTGTTCGTCTCCAACCCCTACCCTGCCCTGGGGGAGACGGTCACCATTCGCCTGCGCCATCACCCCGGCGCGCCGGTTCAATCGGTCTATCTGCGCACCTCGCCGGATGGAGAGCAGGCCTTCACCCGCATGTCGCCGGCTGGCGAGTCTGGCGCGGCGCGCTGGTGGCAAGCGCCGCTCATCATCAGCGAACCGCAGGTGCACTACCGCTTCGCACTCGTCACCGGCGATGGTCTGTGGCACTACAGCGCCGCTGGCGCCAGTCAGTCTGATCCGCTGGACTCGGTCGCATTTCGGCTGCTCGCCGGCTATACACCCCCCACCTGGGTGCAGCGCTCAGTCTTCTACCAGATCTTTCCGGATCGCTTCGCCAACGGCGATCCCAGCACCGACCTGCGCCCGCAGGACTGGGAAGTGCGCGGCAGCCGCCCGCGCACCTTCGCCTGGGGTCAGCCGCCTGAAGCAGGCATGCCCTTCCCCATGGTGTTCTACGGCGGTGACTTGCCGGGCATTACCCAACATCTGGACTACCTGCAGGCTTTGGGCGTGGATGCGCTCTATCTGAATCCGGTCTTCACTGCCCGCTCGAACCACCGCTACGATGTTGTTGACTACACGCAAGTCGACCCTTCCCTGGGAGGCGATCAGGCGCTGGTCGAGCTCAGCCGCAGCCTGCACGAACGCGGCATGCGCTACATCCTCGATATCGTCCCCAATCACTGCGGCTACTCCAGCCAATGGTTCCAGGCGGCGCAGCGCGACGCCTCCTCCCCGGAGGCCGGCTTTTTCACCTTCCAGCGCCATCCGGACCAATACGCCTCCTGGCTGGGCGTATGGTCGCTGCCCAAGCTCAATTACTCCAGCGCCGAGCTGCGCCAGCGCATGTACGAGGCCCCCGATGCCATCTTCCGCCGCTGGCTGCAGCCGCCCTTCTCCGCCGATGGCTGGCGGGTGGACGTCGCCAATATGCTCGCCCGCCAGGGAGAATTCCAGCAGGGGCGGCGCATCGCCCGCGGCATCCGCCAGGCGGTCAAAGACGCCAACCCGCAGTCCTACCTGATCGGCGAAAACTTCTTCGACGCCACCCCGCAGCTCCAGGGCGACCAGTGGGATGGGGTGATGAACTATGCCGGCTTCACCATCCCGCTCGAGCACTGGCTGACCAGCGTGCGCTACGGCGCCCACGGACTGAAGGAGACCATCACTGCCGGCAAGCC
>JBGSTO010000064.1:0-1881 GCA_041736465.1 Anaerolineales bacterium
GCAGATGCCCCGTGTGGCAGGCGCTCCAGCATTGTTGTAAATAGCTTCGGGATTGCTGATCTCCCGCTTGGTCTTGCACTTGACGCAGTATGCTTCCACGTCGGTCTCCTCTAAAAACCGGCTTCAGCCGGCTAGATATACTCTTCGCCCTTTTTCCTGAGCTGGTCGACGACCAGGCGGACTTTCTGGGCCTGATCTTTCCGGCATACCAGCAGCACGTCGCCGGTATCCACCACCACCAAATCTTCAACGCCGATGGTCACAATCAGGCGGTGATCCTGGTTGACGTACACCAGCGATTGGCTGGTGTCCACGCCGATGTGCTCGCCCCCCATGACGATATTGCCGTGCTCGTCGCTCTCCAGCACATCGAACAGCGAATCCCAGCTCCCCACATCGCTCCAGCGCAGGTCATCGGCTGGAATGACCGCCACCTGGCGAGCTTTTTCCATGATGCCGTAATCGATCGTCGCCGAACCCAGACCCTTCCACACTTGCTGGACCACCTGCGCTTGCCCTGTGCTGCCCCAGGCGCCGGCAATCTGCTGCAGGCCCTGGTGCAGATCAGGCATTTGAGCGCTCATTTCGTCCAGGATGCGGCTGCATTTCCACACGAACATCCCAGAATTCCAGGTATGGTCCCCCTGCTGCAGCATCTCCCGCGCCTGCGCTTCGCTGGGTTTTTCTTTGAAGCGCAAGGTGCGGTACACCGCTTTTCCCCGGTAGAAGCCCAGCGCCTCGCCGCGCTGGATGTAACCGTAGCCGGTAGCTGCATAGGCAGGCTGGATGCCCAGGGTCACCAGGTAATCGTCCTGGGCAACGTCCTGCGCTGCGCCCAGCACCTGGCGGAAGTTTTCTTCATTGCCGATGAAATGATCCGAGGTCAGCACTGCCATCACCGCCTGCGAGTCGCGGTGCTGCAAGGCGACCGCCGCCAGACCGATCACGGAAGCGGTGCCGCGCGGCATCGGCTCGATGACGAAGTTCTCCGCAGGAATCTGGGGGCACTGTTCGCGCAGCTCGGCGGCTTGCTCCTGGATCGTTACCACAAAGATGCGCTCGTATGGGAAGAGGCCGAGCAGGCGTTCCACCGAGGTCTGGAACAGGCTGCGTTCTTCCAGCAAGCGCAGCATCTGCTTGGGACGCGCCTTGCGCGACAGGGGCCATAGGCGAGTGCCGCCTCCGCCAGCCATAATTACTGCGTAATAGTGTTCGTTCATCTGGTTATCCGCGTTTACTCGCCTGTAAGATAAGCCGCGCCGCTTTCGCGCACAGCCACGTAATGCATGTTCCCGACCTGCTTCACCATGCCCTTCAATTCCATCATCGTCAACGTTGCCATCACCTGTTCGATGGGCATGCCCGCCTGGGAGCGCAGATCGTCCACATGCACCGGTTCGCGTCCCAGCAGGTTCATTAAGCGTGCTTCGGTCGGATCAGAAGGCAGGACCTGGCGCGCTTCGCGCCGTTCCAGCCCCAGGGTCAAATCCAATACTTCCAGGATTTCTTTCGGGTCCAGCAGCGGTCTGGCGCCCTCCTGGATCAAGCGGTTGGTGCCGATGCTCTGCGGGGCAAGGATGCTGCCCGGTACGGCAAACACGTCACGGCCCTGGTCGGCGGCGAATCCGGCAGTAATCAGGGCGCCGCTGCGCTCGCCGGCTTCGATGATCACCACCGCCAGGGAAAGACCCGAGATGATGCGGTTGCGCGGCGGAAAATTCACCCCATCCGGGGGCGTACCGGGCGGGTAATCGCTGATCACCGCTCCGTGCTCCAGGATGCTTTCTGCCAGGCGGCGGTGCTCCGGCGGGTAGATGCGATCCACCCCGCTGCCCAGCACCGCCAGTGTGCGCCCGCCGCTGTTCAGCGCCGCCTGGTGTG
>JBGSTO010000111.1:0-2858 GCA_041736465.1 Anaerolineales bacterium
CGTGCGCAGCAGGATCCCCAACCCGGGGAAGCGCTGGTGAAAATCCTGGATCCAGCCGGGCAGCAAATACACGCTTGCCGAGGGCGTCGCACCGATAGCGATATTGCCTTGCTCCAACCTGTCCAGGCTGGACAAAGCCTGCTCGGCTTCGGTCACCAGGCGCAAGATGCAGCGTGTGTAATCCAGAAGGATCTCCCCAGCTGCTGTCAGCTTCACGCCCCGCGAAGTCCGCTCGAAGAGTGTTTTCGCCAGCGTACCTTCCAGGTCGCGCACGTGCTGGCTCACCGCCGGCTGGGTCAACCTCAGGCGTCCTGCTGCCTTACTGAAGCTGCCTTCCATCGCCACCGTGTTGAAGATCTCCAACTTATACAGGCTGAACATACGGACCTCGCGCTATAAGGATTTGCTTATACCTATTATAAAGGATTCGGGGGTTGCTGAATCAAGCAATTAATACTATTATTCCCACCAGTTTAGTAAACATTCAACAGGTCATCCCTGAGGTTCTCTTGAGGAGGTTCCAATGTATTCCGAGCAGTTCTTTATCGAAGGATTGGGCTGTGCTTCTTACATCATCGGCTGCGAATCGCATGGGGTCGCCGCCATCGTAGATCCTGACCGCGACGTGCAGAAATATATCCAGGCTGCCGCCGGTCGCAACCTGCGCATTACCCACATCATCGAAACCCACCTGCACGCCGATCACGTCTCCGGCAGCACCGATCTGGCAAAGCGCACCGGCGCTACCATTTTCATCCACGAAAACTCTGGCGCGGAATTTCCCCACCAGGCGCTCAAAAACGGCGACGTGCTGTGGCTGGGCAACATTCGCCTGGAAGTGCGCCACACGCCCGGACATACCCCCGAGAGCATCTCCCTGCTGGTCAGCGATACCACCCGCGCCCAGGAACCCTGGCTGGCGCTCACCGGCGACACCCTGTTCGTCGGCGACATCGGTCGCCCCGATTTGGTCGGCGCTGACAGCGCTCGCCGGCTGGCAGCCGACATGTACACCAGCCTCAACCAGCAGATCCTGCCTCTCAACGACAGCCTGCTCGTCTTCCCCGGTCACGGCGCCGGCTCCTTGTGCGGCAAATCCATCGGCTCCATGCGCAGCACCACCCTGGGCTTCGAGCGCCGCAACAACCCGGCTCTCGCAGAGCGCACACTGGAAGAATTCGTCGAATTCGCCACCGGCAACCTGCCCGAACAACCCGGCAATCACCGCCGCATCAAAGACCTCAACCGGCGCGGCCCCAACCCATTGGGCGAAGTGAAACCCCGCCCGCTCACCATCAACGAAGCCATCCCCCACTTTCAGCGCGGCGCCGCCCTGCTGGACACCCGCTCCAGAGACGCCTTCGTCGCCCTGCACGTCCCCGGCTCGGTGCACCTGGAAGCCGATGACCAGCTCAGCAACCGCGTTGGCTTCATCCTGCCCCCCGACCTGCCCTTGATCTTGCTCGTCAAGAACGAGGCCGACTACCGCCAGGTAGTATTCAGCCTGGCCCGCGTCGGCTACGATAAGGTCACCGGCTACCTCTCCGAAGGACTGGACGGCTGGAAAGCCATGGGCCTGCCCGTCGCCAGCGGCGACATTGCCAACATCAGCCCGGTGGAGCTGCACGACTTGATCATCAACGGCAACGGCAGCCGCCCCGTGGTGCTGGACGTGCGCGAGCCGTGGGAGTTTGCCCAGGGGCATATCCCCGGAGCCGTGCTCATCCCCCTCGGGCAGCTTGCCGGGCGCCTGACCGAGCTGGACAGCGAACACCCCGTGGCAGTGGTTTGCGCCACCGGCAACCGCAGCCAATCGGCTGCCGCCCTGTTGGGACAGAAAAACTTCAAGAAGATTTATAATGTAACCCACGGCACCACGGGATGGGTACAGCAGGGCCTGCCCGTCGAAAGATAATCCCACGCTTAGATCTGATAACAGGAACCGCTATGAGCAAGAAAAAACACAAAACCAATCTTAAGAAAGCCGATTCCAGACCCGTCTCCGGATCCGCTCCCAGATCCGCGAAGCAGCCCGCGTCGCAATCCGCTTCGCAGCCCGCTTCTCAGGCCGCTTCCAGGTCTGCCGCTCGAGCCGCTTCCAGGCCGGCATCCAAACCCGCCTCCAAGACCCTGTACTGGATCCTGGGCGGGCTGGCGCTGCTCGCCGTGATCGTGACCGCCGGCGTGCTGGTCTTACAGAACGGCCGCGGATTGAACACTGCCGCCGCCGCCACCCTCCCCAAAGAGATCTCCGTGCAGGAAGCCTACGCCAAGCGCCAGGACGGCGCCTTCATCCTGGACGTGCGCCAGCCCGAAGAATGGGTGGATGTCCACGTGCCCGGTTCCACCCTCATCCCCCTGGGCGAGCTGGATAGCCGCCTCAGTGAGCTGCCCAAAGACAAGGAAATTGTGGTGCTGTGCCGCTCCGGCAATCGCAGCCAGGAAGGGCGTGACATCCTCACCAACGCCGGCTTCACCCAGGTGACCAGCGTATCCGGCGGCATCAACGACTGGCAGTCCAGCGGCTACGAGACCGTTACCGGCCCGTAGGCTGCACTCCATATCAATATCAATGACTACCCATAGCGCCGGCTGAGCCGGCGCTAAATTTTGCCCCGGCCAACCTTTTGCCCCGGCCTTGCCAGCTCCTGCACCAGGAACTAACCCGCCATGAACCAGCCCCCGACCTCTCAGCCTGCACCCGGCCCTGCCAAACCAGCCGGCATACGCTCTGCCGCCGGAGCCTCGGCTTCCGGAGCCTCGGTCGCGAACCTGCTGCCGGGCTGGCTGCGCGCCTACCGGCGCCCCGACCTGGGCAGCGACCTGCTCGCCGGCCTGATCGTCTCGCTGATGCTGGT
>JBGSTO010000136.1:0-14253 GCA_041736465.1 Anaerolineales bacterium
GGAGCGGGCTTTCGACCAGGTGCTGCCCAGCCTGCGCGGCATGTCTTCCGGCGACGACGGTTTCGAAGAGTGGGCTGAGCTGCGGGTGGGCGTGCGCCTGCCTGCGGACCTGCCGCCGGATGCCTGGTATCAGCGCTTAGATGAGTTGAGCAACCCTGGTGAATTCGGGCTTACGGTGGAGCGGCTGGGGTTTGCCATCCCGGCCTACCAGGCGCACAAGAACACCCCCCTGGTGCGCGCTTTCCTGTCTGCCATTCGCAGCGCCGGCGAGCAGCCCGGGTTTGTGCTGAAAACCGGCACCTCCGATTTGAACATCGTCGCGCCGGTATGGAACTGTCCCGCGGCTGTCTACGGACCGGGCGACTCGGCGCTGGACCACACGCCCAACGAGCACATTTCTCTGGAAGAATATCAAAAAGCAGTCGGCGTGCTGGCGGATGTGCTGGGTACGCTCACCGCGGCGCCGTAGCCGCTGCCGGCGATCTACCAGCGCTGGGCGTACTGCTGGCTGCGGCGCGTGGCGAACAGTTTCGCCAGCAAAGCCCCCACCGCAAAGCCGCCGATGTGCGCCCAAAAAGCCACCCCGCCCACATCCGGGCCTCCCAGACTCAGCAGCCCCTGGAAGAACTGCAGCACGAACCACAGCCCCAAGACCAGCACTGCCGGCAGCAGCGTCACACGCATGAAGAATCCCAGCGGGATGAGCGTCACCACCCGGCTCTGCGGGTACAGCACCAGGTAGGCGCCCAGCACGGCGGCAATGGCGCCGCTGGCTCCCACGGTGGGGACCTGCGAGTTCGGGCTGGTAAGAATGTGGGCCAGGGAAGCCAGCGTTCCCCCCAATAGATAGAAGAACAGGTATTTTCCGCTGCCCATGGCATCTTCCACGTTGTCGCCGAAGATCCACAGGTAAAGCATGTTGCCGCCGATATGCGCCAGCCCGCCGTGCATGAACATGCTGGTGAAGATCGTCAGGTAGGGCCACAGGCCGAAATTGCCGGTTACCAGCGCCGGAACCATGGCAAATGAATACACCAGCTCCGGATCGCCGGCGCTGAAGAGATACTGGAAGATGAAGACCAGCACATTCAGGGCGATCAATACATAGGTGACGAGAGGCGTACGGTGAGTGGGAATTTCATCGCGTAACGGGATCATACCTTTACCTCCTGAGAAATAATGAGCATTATTCTATCACCGATATATACGGTAAAATCAACGCATGCCAGATGTGTGTCACGTGCTGCGGCTGGGAATGATGGACTACCAGCAAGCCTGGGAGCTGCAAAACCGGCTGGCGGAGCAGATCGCCTCCGGCAGCCACCCGCAGACCCTGCTGCTGCTGGAACACGCCCATATCTTCACCTTTGGGCGGCGCGGGCGGGCGAAAAACCTGCTATGGTCCCGGGAGGAGCTTGCCCGGCGGGGTGTGCAAACCCTGTGGGTGGATCGCGGCGGTGATGTCACCTATCACGGCCCCGGACAATTGGTTGGCTATCCTCTGCTGCAGTTAGCGCCGGTCACGGCTGGCAGGGAGCCAGGGCGCCTGCCGCAGGCCGATTACATCCAGTACCTGCGCCGGCTGGAGAAGCTGTTAATTCACGCGCTGTCCGAGCTGGGCGTTTCCGCGCAGCCGCGGGAGGGCATGACCGGCGTGTGGGTGCAGGCTGGCGCCGAGCAGCTCAAGATCGCCTCCATCGGGGTTAAGGTGGATGCGCGCGGCGTCACCCGCCACGGGTTTTCGCTGAATGTCGCTCCAGACATGTCCTACTGGCAGGGGATCATCGCCTGCGGGCTGGTGGATGAACGCCAGACCTGCCTGGCAGACCTGCTCGCACGGCCCATCCCCATGGAACAGGTGATTGCAGCGCTGCTGGCTGCCTTCGGTACGGAATTCGGATTGCAAATGGTTGAGATACAGCCCGCCTGAAGAGCAAACTGGAAATACACACCCCGGTACGTTTGACAGGTCGGCGAAAAATCAGTACACTATTCATAATCCATATTCGAGGAGAATTCTATGGCTTCTCAAAGCTTCCAACTGGTATTGCGCACCGGGCCAAATCCTGGCAAGGTATTTGCCCTCAACAAGAACGAGATGTACATCGGGCGCGACATCAACAACGAAATTGTGATCAACGACGCCGAGGTTTCCCGCAAGCACGCTCGCCTGCTGGCCCAGGCCGGGGGGTACCTGCTGGAAGACCTGGGATCCACCAATGGCAGTTTTGTGAACGGACAGCGCCTGATGGGACCGCACGTGCTGCGCCCAGGCGAGATGATCATGTTCGGCGAGAACGTCAGCCTGGCGTTCGAGCTGGTATATGACGCCGACGCAACCGTGATCGGAGCGCCGCCCCCGGCTGCCACCTACACCCCGCCGCAGCCCGCTGCCTCCCAGTACCAGCCGCCTGCGCAGGTGGTGCAGCCCGCGCCCCAACCGGTTGTGCAGCCGCGCTCGGTTTATACCGGGCAGGTGCCTCAGGGCCCGGCAGAACCGTACTATGAGCCGGTGCAGGAAGAGCGCCGCGACAATCGCCGCCTGATCATCGCCGGTTGTGTGGTGCTGGCAGTGCTGGCCTGTCTGCTGGTCGCGGGTGCATTTGCATTCGACTTCCTCGATCTGTACTGCGTCCCGCCCTTCAACGCGCTGTTCGACTGCTAGGTAATCGTCCGAGCGCTTACGGCAGGCTGCCTGGCACAGGCCAGAAAAAATTTATCGATCATCGCCGGGTGCGCCGCGCTTCACCGCGGCCGCATCCGGTTTTATTTCCCGCCGGGGCTTTCGCCGGTTGGCGGTTCCCCTGGCAGTGGAAGCTGCACCTGTGGCGCAGCCACAGCCAGACTGGCATTGATGCCGTCCAGCAGCGCCTGCGCCCCCGGATAGTCGCCTGCTAGCAGCAGCCGGTTGGCTTCTACCAGCGCCAGCTCCAACGCCAGGTTGGCGGCTTGCTCAGGGCGGCGCAGGTAATCGGCGGTAATGCCCTGCTCGCGCACCGCCACGGTATCCGGCAGCCAGGCAGTCAGGAAGTAGGCCGAAGGATCCAGGGCCTGCTGGTAGCGGCGCAGCGTGTCGTAGAAAAGCACCGTCAGGCGCACGTCCTCGCGCTGCGCCGGTGTGTACGCCTGCTGCCCCAGAAAGAGGCGAAAATCCTCATCCAGCTCTGCCAGGGACAGGTCAAAATAGTTCTGCAGCGCTCGCCCCATGGCCTGCGCCTGGCTTCCACTGCCGTTCAGCGGGTGAATGTCTCGATAAAACGCCATGAAGTCTTCCCAGCCCCAGCGCTCCACCATATATGCGACCAGCGCGCCGGCTTGCAGATAGCCGGTCTCGTGCTGTGAGCGGTAGAAATCATCTGCCAGCGCCTCCAGCGGCAGGTACCACCCCAATTCCGGCAGGGCAGCGGCGCGCGGCAGCAGCGGCTCTGGCTTGAAGTGTCCCCCGCTCAGGTACACTGCCAGCCCCTCCACCAGGATGGATGGTCGCAGGTCGCCGCCCAGGCGGCTGTCGTACCAGTGCACCATCTCGTGGTGCAGCACCAGATCGACGTTATCGCCCGCATAGCTGCGCTCCAGGTAAGAGATCGCCAGCTCATCCGAGGCAAACCCACCGTGACCCAGCAGGCGGGCAATCAGCACCAAGGGGATCTTATCCTGCGGCTGGATGCCAAATTTGGAGGCCGCCGAGCGTGCCTGGGCGTCGATGCGCTCCGGCAAGCCGTCCAGGTCGCGTTCGGCTTGCGTGCCGGTCAAATAGTAGATAAAACAGCAATCGCTCTCCACCTGAGCCCAGCGCGCCTGGCGCTCGACCTCCGGCAGCTGCGCGGCTGGCAGCAGGGTGACCGTTTCCGTCCAGGAGAGGTTGTCCGGCAGGATGGTGAAGGTCAGCTCGTAATCGCCGGCTTGCAGCCCGCCGGTGTCCCAGGCCCAGCGCAGCGTTGCCTGCAGCCTGCCTTCCAGACCACGCCGCTCGAAGGAAAAGGTTCCCGGGATCGCATCGGGCTGGCCCTCCACCCGGACGGCGAGGGTGCGATCGCCCATCTCGGCATCCTGCGGGGCGATCACCTCCAGGCTGACCTGATCCCCGGCGTACAAGCCCCCATCCGGATGGATGCGCAGCGAGAAGTCGCCCCGTTTGAGCGCGGCGGCGTGCTGTTCGCCGCCCTGCGGACGCGGGGCAAGGGTGATCGATGGTGCAGGGGTGCGGGTCGCATCCGGGATGCGGGTCGCAGCAGGCGTGCTGGTAAAAACCGGCGAGGGCAGGAAGACAGCCGTAGCCGGAGCGTCAGGCTGGATCACGAAGGCTGCCGCCCGGCAGGCGAGCAGCGCGGCGCTAAGCAGCAGCAAAATGGTTAACAGCCGGATACGTGCGGGTCTCATCGGGGCTATTATAAAGTAGCCTGATTAAGATTCCTTAAGAGCAGCCCCGCGGGCTGAATTTCCCCTGCAGCAATCATCCAAATGCCAGGCGCTGCAATTTTTGCAGGCGGATTTTGCGCCGGTGTGTCCTTTTTATCGAACAAGTGACCCATTTCACACCCATTTCACGCAAATATAACATTCCCCTCACGTTCTGCATCTAGAATGTTTTTTAGGAGGGCTGTGCATAGGGAATGCCATCGAAGCTCGAGCAGCCGCGATTCGCAGTGGGATAATTTAGCAAAGCCAGCCTGAAGCTGGGAAAGGAATAAAACCATGTTTGGGGCAAAGGTTCGGATCACGATGGCTGTTTTGCTCGTGACGATGCTGTTTGCCGGTTCTTTAGGCATGCAAACAGCGGTAGCAGAAGAAGAGGAGTTGTGGGTGCCGCCGCCATTCCCTGGTATCGTGCAAGGAGTGGGCACCTTCTTCCAGCTCACCGACAGCGCTTATCTCAACGTGAGTCTGCAGAGCACGGCACTCATCGAAGCCTCACTCTCATCGGCGCCTTCTGTGGTTGAGATTGTTATGATGGCTGCCGATGGCGCGCTTGCCACCGATGCGACCTTGAGCGGCCTGGCGCCCAACACCACCTACTACAAGTATGATAACGACCTGGAAAACCTGGTGGTTTTCACCACTGATGAAAGCGGCGCCTATGCCTGGAGCCAGGATCTGCTGGAGCCGCATGTGATCTTTCTGCAGCTTGTGCCCAGCACGAAGTACATTCGCGATAACACAACCGGCGGAGATTGCCAGCCCATTGTTGGTGTGGCTATTGGTGTTTGGAACGATGCCACCAATACCTGCACCCTGACTACCGACGTGTTCGATACGATCCAGATCGCAAACAGCAACCTCACACTGGATGGCGCCGGGCATGTCGTATCGGGGTATGATCTGCCAGGAAACTTACGGGCGAACGGGGTATTCATCCCGAAGCCAGGCGGCTCAGCCGTCCTGAGCGGCATCACGATTAAGAATTTGAGCATCCAGGGGTTCAACAACGGCATCGGGCTTGGGACGAAGACAAACAGCAACACGATCGTCAACAATACTATCCAGGGCGTGAACAGAGGCATTTCTCTCGATGTGCAGGCAGCGGGGAACACCATCGCCGGCAATACCATTCTTGAGTTCAACAATGCCGGCATCTACCTGTTCAACGCTGGTGGAAACTTCATCCGTGGTAACAGCATCGTGGGGGTTCACCCGGTTGGAATCTGGGTTTCGAAGGGGTCCAACAACCAGATCACCGGAAACCGGATCATCGGCCCGGATGTCGGCATTCAGCTTGATACGGACATCAACAAAGTCATCCGCAACACGGTGAACGATGCGATCGCCCCCTTGGATGGCAACGGTTTCAGAAACTCCACCTACAACAACAACTTCCTGGGATACCAATCTGCCTTCCAGAATTCGAAAAATATCAACCAACCGGTCAATACAGGCTTGCCGCTCTTCGGCAACTTCTGGCACGGATATGACACAGAAGATCCGGAAGGCTGCTTCGACGCCAACCTGGATTTGATCTGCGACGCCCCGTACCAGCTTCTCAACCAGAACGGCGAACTGGCTGGCGTGGATAATTTCCCCTGGAAGAAGCCCAACGGCTGGCATCCCATCGAGATCACTGCGCCGGTAGCGCCGCAGTTGATCGGCACGCCCATCAGCGCCAGCGCGATCTTCAGCGACCTGGATGTGCTCACCCTGGGCAAGCACACCGCCGAGTGGGATTGGGGCGACGGCACCACCTCCACCGGGACAGTATCCGAGTCGCTGGTTGATGGCAAGGTGGTGGGCACAGTGACCGTCCCTGCTCACGACTACCCCCTCATCGCTGGCATCTATGAGCTCAAGCTTAAGATCTCCGAATCCTACTACATGTCCTACGTGGAGAAGGTCTTCCAGTACATCGTCATCTACGACCCGGCTGCGGGCTTTGTGACCGGCGGCGGCTACTTCGACTCGCCGGTTGGCGCGTATGCCTACGATCTGGAGCTGACCGGACAGGCGACCTTTGGCTTCATCTCGAAGTATCGCAAGGGTTCCATAGTGCCTGAAGGCCAGACGGTGTTCGAATTCCACGCCGGCAACCTGTACTTCAAGTCCTTCACCTATGACTTCATGGTGCTGGCAGGCGGCAAAGCCACCTTCAAAGGCACCGGCACCGTCAACGACGTGCCCGGCTACAGCTTCTACATTACCGCCATCGATGGCGAGGTGCATACCGCCTACGATTTTGACACTTTCCGCATCCGCATCTGGGAAACCGAGACCGGGTACTGGATCTACGACAACCAGATGGGCGCGCCGATCGATACCGACTCTACCACCCGCCTGATCGAAGGCAGCATCATCATCCAGATCGCCAGCACCGTCAAAGGCAAGTAAGCGTCTGGTGGTTTAGAGAATATTTGCCCTACATGAAAAAGCCTGGGACGGGTTTCCCCGTCCCAGGCGATTGAAACTCAGCGAGAAGTATCAGCGCTGCAGCAGCGGCAGGAAGATAGCGTTGCCTGTCACCTGCAGCGTCACCAGCAGCTCGAGCGGGCTGCTGCCGGGCTGGTCGGAAGTCAGGGTGACCATCCCACTGTACACCCCCACCATCAGCCCGCTGGGGTCGAAGGTCAGGTTCAGGTCGGAGGGGGTCAGCCCGGCGTCCAGGTCCAGCGACAGCCAGGGCAGGTCCTCGCTGGCGGTCCAGTTGATCTCGGTCTCGTTGGCGCTGCGCAGTGTCAGCAGCTCGGAGATCGAGGGTCCGCCGAAGCCAGCCATCACGTAGATGCTGCCGGGCGAGGCCTGCAGGATGCCAGGCTCGGGGGCGCTTTCCTCAGCGATGGTAATGGTGCGCTGCGCCTGTCCGCTCTGCAGATTGCTGTCGGTAGCGGTCAGAGTCAGCACGTGCACGCCGGTGGTCAGCTCGGAGGTGTTCAGCGTCGCGCCGCTGCCCAACACACCGTCCAGGCTGGATTCCCAGACGAAGGCGGCATCTTCCAGACTGCCATCTTCCAGGTCATAGGCCGCGCCTTGCAGCGCCACCTGCTGGGTGGGGAAGAAGACCTGATCGGCCTCCGGCAGCACGATCTGCACTTCCGGTGCGTGGGTTGGCAGTGTGATCGCAGCGCCGGTGTCCTGCCCGCTCAAGAAACCATCTGAAACCAGCACCCGCAGCATGGCGGAACCGCCCGGCAGGTCGTCCGTGTTGAGTTCAAGCTGCTGCTCTGCCAGTCCGGTCGCCAGGGTTTGCCAGCTCAAGCCACCGTCATTGCTGTACAGCAGGCTGTAGCTCAGCGCGTCGCCGTCCAGGTCGGAGCCTTCCCAGGTGACCAGGAAAGGCCCATCCGGCAGCACGGCGCCGTCTGCCGGGGCAGTGAGGGTCACACCCGGCGCGTTGGCGCTGGCATCGCGCGAGGTGATCAGCACACCCTGGTGACGGATCTCCACCCGCACTGCACCCGCAGCCCAGGGGAGGATCTCGGCGATCACCGCCGGCATGCCGGGGCTTTCTTCTGCATCGGTCAGCAAGTCCGGCTGGAAGGGGTAGACTGCCAGGTCGGTATTGCTGCCATCCACCAGGGCAATTTCCCACTCGCCCGGCTCAGGCAGCTCTACCGCCGCAGCCTGGGCGATCTTATACACGCTCTCCAGGTTGGCGGTATTGCTCTCCAGGTCTGCCAGGCCCATCACCGCCAGGAATTCATCCGCGGAGATCTTTTCCAGGGCGGTGATACTGCTCAACCCGGTGCCAACCAGGTAGCTGCGGATGCCTTCATAAGTGAAGTCAGACACCCACTGGTTATCGCAGTAGGTCATCACATCCTTCCACGAGGGGGCGTAGATCGCCCGGGTGGTGATGTCGAAGCCGTAGATGGCGGTATTGCCCGTCAGGCTGGGGCTGATGCGCCCGCCGGTGTAGGGATAGCCCGCACCGTCGCCGGCGCCGCAGAACTCAGCGTGGTAGCGCCCGCGGGTGTGCCCGATCTCGTGCCCACCGTACCAGTCGTTGTACGAGCCATCCGTATCCCAGCCCCAGGTATCCGTGCCGGCAGGCCCGGCAGCGATGGTGCTGGGGATATCGGCGGCTTTGCCGCGCATGAAGCCGCCGCCGTCATCCACCACGCCGTAGTACACCACGCGCCCATCTTCGCCGTTGAACAGGATGCGGAACAGCTTGATCAGCGCCAACCAGCCGTGCAGCGTATCCACATTGGGCAGCCCGTTGGTGGGGTAGACGAAGGTCTGGCGCGAGACCTGCAGGCTGTTGATGGGGTAGGCCCGGCGCAGCCAGGATTCGAGCGAATCCAGGTGGAAGTTGGCTGCCAGGTAATTGCTGCCGCCCGAAGTGTACTGCACATTGACCAGGCGCAGGCGCAGGGGCGGGGTTTCCTTGAAGTTGACCGTCAGGCTGTGAACGTTATCGCTGGTATCCGGGTCGAACTTGGCGCCGTTCGGATCGAGGCGCGCCGTGAGCGTCAGGTTACCAGCGGTCGTCCAACCCGAGGGCAGCTCGAACCAGAAGCTGTCATTGATCTGGCCGCGGTCCGGGCTGGTGCGCACGGTGATGTCACTGCCGGGGTTGCCCGGGTTGAGGATAGGCGCCAGATGGATGAAGCCGCGCCTGCCCGACAGGGTGGCAAAGACGTCGTTCACATTGGCTGGGCTGCTGGCATGCACGCGCACATAAGTGCGCTTGCCGGCTACCAGATCGACGCTGTTGTTCAGATCCTGGATCGCCTGGGTAACCTCCATGGCATCCACGTGCATGTCTGGACCAGGAGGCGGCCCTGAACCGGCCCACAGCAGGTGCACCGGCAGAAAGGCCTCGAAGAGCAGCGTGGTCTGGTCGGGATCCCACATCTGGATGCGCACTTTGTCCACGATCACCGGGCCGCTGGTCAGCCGGAACGAGCCTGAGCCAACCCCGCTACCAACCGGATAGACGCCCGAGCCGTGAGCGGCGTAGTTGGGCGACAGGCTGGCGCCGCTGAACGGGCGCGCCCAGATGCGCACCCCGGCTTTGTTGTCCGTGGTGTAGTTGAAGGTCAGGTTTACGTTATCCGAGTACTTGAAGATATTGGGCGTGTCGGGGGCCAGCTCGACGTGGGTGACAAGATTGCTGCTGGCGCGGAAGCGGTAGTAGACCGGCAGGAAGGCTTCGAAGAGCAGCGTGGTCTGTCCATCGTCCCACATCTGGATGCGCAGCTGGTCGACCACCACCTGCCCGCTGGTAATGGTGAAGGAACCCGAGCCGCTGCCGCCGCCGGTGGGGTGCAGGGGCGAGCCGTGGGCGGCGTAGTTGGGAGTCAGGGATCCATTGGTGACCGGGCGTCCCCAGATGCGCACCCCGCCGGGCTGGCGGGTGATGTAATCGAAGGTGAAGGATACGTTCTGGTTCAAACCCAGCACGTCCGGCGTATCCGGTCCCAGGGAGATATTGGTAACCGCATGGATCGAATCGGTAAAGCGCAGGTACACCGGCAGAAAGGCTTCGAACAACAGCGTCGCGCCGGTGCCGTCGTAGATCTGGAAGCGAATCTGGTCTACCACCACATCGCCGCTGGTGATGGTAAAGAAGCCATTGCCCGCACCGCTTCCCATGGGGTAAAGGGGAGATGGGTGGGCGGCGTAGCCGGGAGACAGCGCACCGTTGCTGAAGGGGCGCGCCCAGATGCGCACGCCACCCGGTTGGTTTGAGATGTAATTGAAGGTGAAGGTCACATCCTGGTTGACGCGCAGGATGTTGGGCGAATCGGGGGTCAGGTTGATGTTGGTGACCAGGTGATCGCCGGGAGCGGCAGGCACCTGGGGCGCGTCCGGCTGAGACTCAGCCATGGGCACATCCAGCTCTGTCGGTGTTTCCGGTGCCGCAGGCGTCTCCTGTGCTGGCGGCGCCGCCGGTACCCCCGGCGCCGGGTCCTGCCCGCCGGGCAGTCCCTGGGATGCCGTCGCTGATGCGCGGCTGCCGTGCGGGGTGACCAACATCGCCAATATAACCAGGATGAAAAAGACCTTATTTATCAATATTCTAGATTTTCCTAACATGTCAGGCTCCTTTCGCGATTGCTTCAAAAAATGGTTAGTGGCGTTCTATCAGGGCATGTGGATCAGGCCCGGCGCCAGGGATGGATCCGCCAGGGGGGAGGCGTCCAGCAGGATGCGCTGGTACACTTCTGCCTGGCTGGCGGTCTGGTAGTAGCGGGCTGCCGCCCCGCTGACCAGGGGTGTGGCGAACGAGGTGCCCACCCAATAGGCATAGCCGTACGGACCGGGAGCGCCGGGCGGAAGGGTTGTGGTCAGGCTGATCAAGCCATACGGGCAGTTTGCTGGGTCGCCTGCGTTGGCAGAGGTGCAGGCCGCGGCCAAAGGCTTGCAGGCAGGTACGATGCCATCATCGCCGTCATCACTCGCATTCAGCTCTGCCTGTGCGCCGGGGGCAACGATATCGCCCAGGTTCGAGTAGCAGGCGGGCTGCCCCTGCGGGCCGCTGGCAGCCACACCCAGTACGAATGGATACGCGCCGGGCAGCTCGCTCTCCAGTTGGTTATAGCCGTGAACCGAGTCGTTTCCGGAGGCCGCCACGATGACCGCGCCGGATTGGTAAGCCAGCAGCACAGCCGTGTGCAGCGATTCGATCGCAGTCTCAGTGCTGGTCATACGGTAGGCGGCAGCGATCTCTGCGCCGTGCGTGTTTGCGATCTCAGCCAGAAGGCGGTCGCGCTCAGCGCCATCCGGCAGGCGGCGAGGTTTTTGGATTCCCAGGCTGAGGTTGATTACCGCGCGCTGCTCGCCGCGCAGCCGCAAGAAATCCGCTTTCTGGCCGGCGACGAAGCGCAGCATCCCATTCACCAGATGGTACAGGTCGCCGCAGCCGCTGTCGTCCAGCACGCGATACAGGTGGATCTGGCTCTGTGGGGCGGCAGCATGCACCAAACCCGCCACGTACAGCCCGTGGTCTTTGACGTCCACCGGAGCGGCTCCGCCCGAAAGAGCCAGGGACGGCAGCGCGAACGGGTGATGCACGTTCAGCGCCAGGGCCGGCGTTATGGCAGCAATATTCTCGACCGCATCCCCGGTTGCGCCGCCCAGATTGAACGGTGAAGTGTCGAATATGGCTACCCGCACGCCTTCGCCGGTGAGACGGGAGGTAGAGGCGCCCGGCGGCAGCAGGCCAATCTCACGGAACGCCCACTGCTTCCAGAATGCCCCCGGGTCGGCTGGCACAGCCTGCCCGCCGTCTGGGCTGCCTTCGACGCCAAATGGGCTGCCCTCCACACCGAAGGGGCTGCCTTCTACCCCAAAGGGATGGCTGCACGGGCTGCCCGCCAGGTGACCCGTCAGGTAGTTGGGATCGGCATACGCCGCCAGGTCAGGCTGCTGCTGCTGGATGTTCTCGATAACCGCGACAGCCTCTTCCACGCTGCGCCCCGCTCCGATCTGGTACAGGTTGACCGCCAGCCCATCCTCCGGAGCAGCCACCCGCCCCTGCTGCAGGTCGAAAAACGGGTAGCCGGTTTCACCCGCCTCACGCCGGGCTTCCAGGGGGAAAGTTCCCGCCTGCTCCACCGCCGGAAGCTGCTCCAGACCTGCCACCTGGCACCCCTCGAACAGCTCCAGGGGGATGCCCTGCTCACCAAGCCCAGCCACCAGCACCTGCACTTCCTGAGAGCTGCCTGTCAGTATCAGCTGGCTGAGCACGAAATACGGGTTGGCAGGCAGCGAAGCGCCGGTCTGGTAAGCCGGACCGGGCTGGCATTCCACCGTAATTCCCCTTTGCGTGGGAATGCAGTAGGTCAGGATCAATGCCAGCACGAGAATAACTGCGATCAGGATGAGTGGAAGGCGGATTCTGCGTGTCATGAAATTTTCTCCATCAGAACAAATGCCCGAGATCGCCGTTATCGCCAGCCGGATGCAAGCAGCCGGGTGCTGCAGAAATACCAGAAAATGAAGTGTTTATCATCACTGGCATTAACGCACGCTCGGTGATTTTTCCGGCGCCGGGTTAAAAATGACCGGGATCGCCCACCAGGAAGAAGGGCGCCCAGTAATACGGATGGGCGTAAGCCTCAGCTTCTCCGTCCAGTCTCTGCTGCGCGGCGGATAGAAAGGCGCGCTGAGCCTGGCGCAGTGCTTCCCCCTTGGTCGCGCCGGACTGCAGTTCGCGGTAAAACTTTTCCATCAGCACGGCGGTCGAACGGTCATCGACCGCCCACTGGCTTAACAACAGCGATTGGGTTCCGGCGTACAGGAATGCACGCAGCAAGCCCAGCAGCTCGTCTCCCCCGCCGATCACACTTCGCCCGGTCACACAGGCGCTCAAGGTGACCAGGGAGGCATTCAGGCGCAAATTGAAGATGTCCAGCGTGGTCAACCAGCCATTTGAAAAGGCCAAACCCGAGAAGAGCGGGTTGTCGGTGCGGAATTCGCCGTGGGAAGCCAGGTGAACCAGGCGGCAGCGCGGGGCATCGCGTTGGATCGTCTCCCGGGTAGCCTGGTCTCCGGTCGCCAGTTGGGCACCCCACAGGCTGGCGACAGCCTGGGCTTCCTGCAGGGTGTGCTGCAGGCGCCCCTGGTAGGTATCGCCGACCACCAACGCAGCATCGCTGGTTGGCTGCACCTCCCGGCAATAGCGCAGCAGGCTGGCAGCAGGCAGGTAGCTCACCGCATGGCTCTCGATCAGGTAGCGCTCGCCGTCGTGGAGAGCGTGGAAAGGGAGGTAGTGCAGGTTGCCGTGCGGGACGATGATCAGCTCTGAATACGCTCGAAGCTGGGGGCGCACAGGTTCCAGCAGCAGAGCATACAGCTGGTGTAAGATACCCTGTGCATTGCGCGCCAGGTCGCCCGCCGGGAGTCCCATCCCACCCGCCACTGCTTTCAAGTTCAGCGCCAGCAGCTGCTGCAAGCGCATCACCTTAGACAAATCCGCCGAGAGGCGTACCACGTCGACGCTTTCACGATCTACCAGAAAGAGCAGCAGCTCGCCGCGCGAGAAGTAGTATTCCAACAGCAGGGTGCCCTGCCCGAGGTGCGGCTGCACCGGCTCGGTACGCACCTGCCAGATGGAAGCCTGGCGGGCGTAGCCGGCGTTGCGGATGAGCAGCTTGTGCCAGATAGCGGTGATACGCTTTTCGATCTCCAGCACCTCGGTCTGCACGTGACGGAAGGCAGCCTCGTAATTGGGATCGCCGCGCACGCGCATCTCCTCATTGGCGTCACTCTCCCAACGCCGGTACAAGCGGTCGCGCTCGGTCCTCAGGCGGCTGAGCTCTTCCGCCAGCGGACGATCAGCGGGATCCAGAGCCGATAGGCGCAGATCCAGGCGGTGAGCCAGCAGGTCGAACAAGGCGCGTGATTTAGCGCGCTCGGCAAAGAGCAGCGCCTCACCCGGTCTGCCCTGCTCGATGTGCAGGGCCACCATATCTTCGTATACCTCCTGCTTGTCATCCAAAAAGTCGGCGCGAAACTCGATCATCAGCCGGCCGCGCAGGTTTTCCAGGTAATCGATCGCCTGCCCGTACTCCGCCAGGGCTTGCTCGATATCGCCGCGTGCCTCAGCCAGCCTGCCGCCCAGAGCATGGGCGGCATAAGCCACCGAGGGTACGCCGCTTTCTGAGCGAGCATCGCCGCTTACCTGAAGCGCCTGCCGGATGTACACATCTGCCTGGCTTTCCATATCCAGCGCCAGCAGGGCGCGCGCCGCAACCAGGCAGGCCTGGGCGCGCTTCACCGGCTGGGCTGCCAGGGGCGCCAGGCAGGCTTCCGCCATGCGCAGGCTGGCGCGGTATCTGCCCGGCGCGGCCTGCGGACCGCCGCGCAGCAGCACCCCGG
>JBGSTO010000137.1:0-1595 GCA_041736465.1 Anaerolineales bacterium
CGCTGCAGGCGCGCATCGCCCGCCGCCGCCTGGCGCTGCTCGACCCGCCACAAACCGCCCTGGTGCTGGAGGCCGATTTTCAGTCGGCCCCGCTGCCTGCCGGCTTCAACCTGGTTTTTGCCATCGAGGCCTTCGTGCACGCCTCACAGCCAGAGCTTTTTCTAGCAGAAGCCTCCCGCCTGCTGAAACCGGGCGGCAGATTGGCGATCTGCGACGATTTCCTGTCGGACGAGGCTGCAAAGCACATGAACGCATCCCAAGAACGCTGGTTCAAGGCTTACCAGGAGGGGTGGTACGTGCCCAACGTCAGGCCTGCAGAAGAGATCGTGCAAATGGCCCAGCCGCTGGGGCTGGAAACTGTAAGGGACGTAGAGCTTACGCCCCATCTGCGCCTGCGCGCCCTGCCCGACCGGCTGGCGCGCCTGCTGCTGTGGGCCGGCGAGCGACTACCGCTGAAGCATACCATCCTGCCGAGCATGCTGGGCAGCATGGCGCTGCAGCAGTGCCTGCAAATGGGGTTGGTGCGCTACCGCTTTCTGGTTTTTCAGAAAACAGGCTGACTATTTTGAGTATGAAACCGGTTGTGCTGCTCACCAGCGGTACCCGCGGCGATCTTCTGCCTTACCTGGCGCTGGCAGAAGGCTTGCGCCGGGCGGGGCGCCCGGTGCGCGTGGCGGCTCCGCTTGAGTTCAAGGAGTTGGTGGAAGGGAGCGGGCTGCCCTTCGCCCCGTTGGACGGCAACCCCAGCGAGCTGATGACCCGCAGCGGCGGGCAGTCGGCGCTGACATATGATGGCAGTTGGCTGCGCAGCCTGCAAGCCACGCGGCGCTACCTGCAAGCGGCCCGACCGCTGTACCAGCGCATGCTCTCCAGCGCTGCCGGGGCTTGCCAGGGCGCTGCCGCGCTAGTGATTGGTTTGCCCAGCACCTGGGGCAGCCACATCGCTGAGGCAATGGATATCCCCTGTATCTGGGCTTTTCTGCAGCCATTCAGCCGTACAGGCGAGTTTTTCAGCGCCCTGCTGCCAGCGCGCTTGCGCCTGGGTAAAGGGTTGAACCGCCTCAGCCACCTGCTGGTGGAGCAGGCTGCCTGGCAAACCTGGCGAGGTCAGATCAACCACTGGCGTAAGTTAGACCTGGGCCTGTCTCCGGCGCCGCTGGCAGGCCCATTTGCCCGACTCTACGCTCAGACCACGCCAGTGCTATACGGGTTCAGCCCGCTGGTCGTGCCTGCGCCCGCCGATTGGCCGGCCTGGCACCGGGTTACCGGCTACTGGTTTCCAGAACAGGCGCGCTGGCAGCCGCCGGAAGGACTGGAAAGGTTCATCGAGGCGCACCCCCGGCTGGTGTATATCGGCTTTGGCAGCCCCGGTACCCGCCAACCGCAGGAGACTCTGCAGATCGTCCTGCAGGCTTTGGCCGAAGCGGAGCTGCGCGCCGTGCTGGCTTTGCCGGAGGAGCTTCACACCCGTACGCAGCTGCCGGAAAGCGTTTACCCGCTGGCTTCCGCTCCCCATGACTGGTTATTCCCGCGCATGGCAGCGTTGGTGCATCACGGCGGGGCGGGCACGACCGCTGCCGGGCTGCGCGCCGGCG
>JBGSTO010000144.1:0-3333 GCA_041736465.1 Anaerolineales bacterium
CGGAGGCGCAAGGCTTTGTCCATACCGTTATTGATGCTGCCGGAGCTCGCAAGGCTGCCCTGCTGGTTGGCTTGATCTGGGGTGTGTGGCACTGGCCGGGGGACTTATTAGCAATGAAGCTCGACCCTGAGATGTCTATCCTCTCCCTGCTGGTACGCCTCGTATCCGCTTGCGCGCTGAGCGTCCTGCTGGCTTGGGTCACGCTGCGCAGCGGCAGCGTGTGGCCTGCAGCGATCGGGCACGGCATGTTCAACGCTACTACCCTACTGTCGTGGAACCTGCTGAAAGGTCCGGCAAACATGCTGCTTGGCCCGCAGTCATCCGGCTTGATTGGCGGCATGGGGTATCTCGTGCTGGCGTTGATTCTGTTTTTCAGCCTCAGGGCATTCGCTGGGCGAAACGAAGTGGGTTTAGAAAATATACGCGCTAAGGAGTATTCTACTTTAGTATAAGAAAAAAATAATCCAAAGGCTACCCCACAACTCCTCGGCGGATGGATGCGCCCGGGGAGTTTTTCTTTTAAAGTGTATACAGATTCAATCACCTGAACAAAGGAGGTTTAGGATGGACACTCACCTGAATAACAAACGTATCTGGATCTTTCTGGCAATCGCCTTTGGGATCCCCTGGATCGCGGCCCTGGTGCTGCACCTGACCATGGGGGCGACAGACCTGGCCATGGCAGGGGCGGTAGCAAACTTGATCTTCATCGCAATCCCGGCTCTGGCAAACGTTGCCACCCGCCTGATCACCCGCGAGGGCTGGAAGCGCACCTGGCTGTGGCCCAAGTTCCGAGGCGGCTGGCCTTTCTACCTGGCGGCTATTTTTCTGCCGTTCCTGGCAACGATTGCAGGCGCAGCGATCTTTTACCTGATCTTCCCAGGTTCTTTTGATCCCAACCTGGGCCCGCTGCAGCAGTACTATGCACCTTACTCGGTAGCGCCGGAAACGAATCCCTGGATTGCTTTCCTGATCATCACGCTGACCGCCTCGCTCGGTTGGCTGTACAAAAACGGCCTGCTCTCCATTGGCGAGGAGTTTGGCTGGCGGGCTTACCTGCTGCCCAAACTGATGGAGCGCTTTACCGGGGGTGAGCCTGCTCCCGGCAGCAGCCTGTACGCCGCCGCAGCGCGCAAGGCCTCCCTGCTGATTGGCGTGATCTGGGGGGTGTGGCACTTTCCACTGTACATCATGGGCATGAGCATGGATCCCAGCATGACTCCCGGCCGTTTGCTGGTATTTCTCGGGTTAGCCGTCCTGTCCACCTGCACGATGAGCGTCCTACTGTGCTGGGTGACCCTGCGCAGCGGCAGCGTGTGGCCCGCCTCGATCGGGCATGGATTCATCAACGGAACCACCGCCATACCTGGAATGGCGTTGAAAGGCACGCCATACCTGCTGCTCGGCCCGGGGATTCCCGGCCTGATCGGCATGCTGGGCTATATCGCACTGGCGCTGGTATTGCTGCTCAACAGCAGGGCATTCGCAGCGAGAGAAGCGCCCCCTGAAAATGCGCCCGCTGTCGCAGGCGCCAATATCTGAGGGATGCAGCCTATGAAGCATCTGGTGTTTTTGGACAGGCGCGCAGGCGAGCTTGAGAAAATCCTCAGCGGGATCAAGACCATGCTCATCAAAGACCTCGCGCCTGCCCAAACCTGTGAACAGCCGGTGAACCCGGGCGATGGTCTCTACTTCCTGCGGGACGACGATGAATGCGACCTGCGCGTCACAGCCACCGTCGTGCGCGTCCTGCCCATAACGAACGACCAGGGTGAAAGCCTGGCGCAGATCTTGAAAGAGATGCAGCCCCGGCTGCAGCTGACCGAGGACCAGTACAACCACTGGTCAGCCAGGAAGCAGGCTTTGCTGGTTGCGTTTGAAGCCGCGCACAAGATCGGCGTGATCCACGTTGCACCACATAAGCCCACGGGCCAATCGGACTGGATGGCTTTCGAAGAGTTCGGGCAGATTACGGAATAGCAGGTTTTTAGGAGATTGCCACGACCAGGGCTGAGAAGAGCGCCTCGGCATCAGGCAGGTAAAAACCACCCGACGCTGGTCTCGCACTGACAGTTGAGATGAAGAAAGGAGTAAAGGCAAATGAATCCGTCTAATTCTTTGGTGCTTGAAACTCGCAGCCTGAGCAAGGCCTACAAAGGGGTGCAGGCGCTAACGGACTTCAACCTGAAGCTGACCCCGGGCATCCTCGGCTTGCTGGGTCCCAACGGGGCGGGCAAGTCCACCCTGATGCGCATGCTGGCGACCATCACTAAGCCCACCCAGGGCGCTATCCTGTGGAACGGCACGGATGTGATCAAAAATCCCGAGGCGCTGCGCGCGGTGTTGGGCTACCTGCCGCAGGACTTCGGCGTCTACCCCAACCTTTCAGCCCAGGAGTTCCTCGAATACATGGCAGCCATCAAGGGCATGAGCGGCGAGAAGGCGCGCCGCAAAATTTCTGACCTGCTGGACCTGGTCAACCTGCGCGAGGCTGCCCGCCGACCGCTGGGCGGTTATTCCGGCGGAATGCGCCAGCGGGTGGGCATCGCCCAGGCGCTGCTCAACGATCCGCAGCTGCTGATTGTGGACGAGCCAACCGTGGGGCTGGACCCCGAGGAGCGGGTGCGCTTCCGCAACCTGCTCTCGGACCTATCCGGCGAGCGGATCGTCATTCTTTCCACGCATATCGTCTCTGATGTGGAATCGACCGCCACGGATATCGCCATCATTCATAAGGGGCAGTTAAAAGCCCGCGCCCGCCCGGAGCAGTTGCTACAGCAGATGGAAGGCTCCGTATGGGAATGGATGACCACCAGCCAGGAGCTGCCCGCGCTCAAACAGCAGTTCCTGGTCAGCGGTACGATCCGGCGCATGGAAGGGATTGAGGTGCGGGCGGTCTCCGCGGCGCGGCCCTGCCCGGAGGCTCAACCGGTGACGCCTAACCTGGAGGATGTATATCTCACGATGGTGGCGCAGCGCCAAGGAGGGTTGGTATGAACACCATGCGCGTTCTTTATCACCTAGCCCTAGCCGATTTCTACGAACGCACCCGACGTTACCGCTTTTTGTTGACCCTGGCGGCCGTTATCTACCTGGGCGTGCTGGTTAACAACGGCACATTGTTCCTGTCCCTGGCACCGGGTAACCCGCTGGACCCGAGTGCGTTTGCGTATCGAGGCGAATTCAACTCGGCCTGGATCGGCACGATGACCGTGCTGGTGACCAACACCTTCCTGGGCCTGTTCGGCTTCTACCTGGTCAACGACTGCATCGAGCGCGATATTCGCACCGGCGTGGGGCAGATCATCGCCACCACCCCGGTCAGCCGGGCGA
>JBGSTO010000146.1:0-1636 GCA_041736465.1 Anaerolineales bacterium
CACGTCGCCGTATTCGTGCGCCATGCGCGTGATGAAGCCCAGCGCGTCGCGCTGGAAGTCGAGGGTGCTGCCCAAAAAGAGCTGTCCGCGCGGCCCGCGCGGCTGGCGGGATTCCTGAGCCAATGGGGTGGATACCTGAACGTTGTTCATGCTTTGCCTCTCTTGTTATGGATTCCGGCGGGGTGGGGGCGCTGTGTATGCCGGAGCTAATTATATTAGATATTTACGATACTGATTGTCTCAAACCCGCTGAGGGCGATGCCCTGCGGGATGACATCCTTGTGCGTGGCCCGCTACGTGCGACCTGCTTATCGCTTGCGTATCAGCCACAACCCCAGCGAATCAGGCTGCATGCTTTCCTGCACGACGCCAACTAACCGGCTGATCAGCGGCTCGATCTCGCTCTCGCTGCGCGCCGCGGTGGCGAAATCCGCCAGGGCCTTTTCTGCATCGTATTTGCTGCGGTAAAAACGCCGGTCGATAAAATCCTGGATGCGCCTGCGCAGCGGGTTGAACAGGGCGGCGATCGCCAGGGTGGAGATGACCGTAATGACCGGCGACTGCGCGCCGCCCAGTGCAGTGAAGACGCCCTGCAGCACGGTCACGCTGCCGTAGTACAGCAGCGCCAGCAGGGCAGTCAGCAGCGAGTAGACCAGCGTGCGGCGGATGATGAGATCGATATCCCACAGGCGGTGGCGCAGGATGGAGAGGCTGATCACCACCGCAGGAAAGGCAAGAAAGAATGAGACAGAAATGTTGAGTAAGAAATCTGCCAGGGCATTCGTGCCCCGGTAGGATTCCAACTGATTGCTTGAGATTGTTAGCACAACCAGCAATACTGTGCCAGCCATCAGCCAGCGCATTTGTTTTCGTTCGACTTCACTCGTAATCCGGTAGCGATAGACGACCAGCATTGCCGCCAGGATGAATAGACCGAAAGTTGTAAGGCTGATCAACACACCTGTCGTGTTTGCGAGGGGAAGAAGCTGCTCGAGGGCCAGCGGGCTGGCTACCGGCAGCCCATACGCGGTGGGCGCCGAAAGATTAAGCAGCAGCGCCACGCCCATGTGTAGCAGGGCTGCCGCCTTCATGATGCGATCCCAGAAAGACGTGACCCCCTGTCCTGTCGGAAAGGATGCCAGCATCAAGGGCAGGCCCGGCAGCACATAGGCGGACAGATAATACAGTGAGAGGGCAGCCAAAAAAGGGGGCAGGTAGCCTAAGGCGAGCTCCATGTTGGCGGCAAAGCCCCAGTGCATGATGACGGGGCCGATGAAGCTGCCCTTCAGCCGGCGGGAGACAAGCCATCCCAATAGGATGGTGACCGGGGCAATGAGAAAAGCGCCTGCCATGCGCGCCCACGGCGCGTGGGTGCTGGCTGGGACGCCGGGCTGCAGGTCTTGGGTCAGTGAATAGTAGCTGATAATGAAAAACAGAACGAAGCCCGGAAGGATCATCACCCGGTAGAAGTAGTTGAAAAAGGAATTCCTGGCAGGCATGGAGGCGCTCATTGGATCCTCTCCGGTGCGGTGTAAGACATCGGCGGCAAACTTGGGCTCTCGGTGTGCTTGATGGCTATTGGCTGCAGCAATAAACTCAGGCGCTCGGGCTGCATGCTGGTCTGCACGATACCCAA
>JBGSTO010000388.1:0-4175 GCA_041736465.1 Anaerolineales bacterium
CGCATCGAAGATATCCGCTATTTCTGGTCGAATGACATGCGATTCCTGGAGCAGTTCTGATGAAAGTACCCATTTCGTGGTTGCGTGAATACGTAGATATCAGCCTTTCGATCGAGGACCTGGCCCACCAGCTTACCATGGCTGGGTTGGAAGTCGAGGAGATCCGCTACGTGGGCATTCCCCTGCCGGAAGGCAGGATCGAAGGGCGATCCGGAGCCCACCAGCGCCCGGAAACGAAAACCTCCGGTATGGCGTGGGACCCGGAGACGATCGTCGTCGGCGCCGTGCTGGAAGTGATGCCGCACCCCAATGCCGACCGGCTGGTGCTGTGCCGGCTGGATGATGGGCAGCAGGAGCACATCGTGCTCACCGGCGCGCCCAACCTGTTCCCCTATAAGGGCATCGGACCCCTGGAGAAGCCGGTCAAGGTATGCTACGCCCGGGAAAGCGCCCGCATTTTCGACGGGCACCAGCCGGGACAGGTGCTCACCACGCTGAAACGCGCCAAGATCCGCGGCGTTGATTCTTACTCAATGGCATGCTCGGAGAAAGAGCTGGGCATTTCAGATGAGCACGAGGGCATTATCTTCCTGGATGACGAAGCCCCGGTTGGCATGCCGCTGTTCGATTATATGGGCGATGCAGTGCTGGATATCGCCATCACGCCCAATATTGCCCGCGCCGCCAACATCTTTGGGGTGGCGCGAGAAGTGGCTGCCATCACTGGGCAGAAGCTGCGCCCGCCGCGATACAGCGTACAGGCCGATGGTCCGGGCGTGGAAGGAATTGCTTACATAGACATCCACAACCCGGAGCTTAACCCGCGTTTCGTGTTGGGCTATATCGAAGAAGTCAAGATTGCCCCCAGCCCGTATTGGGTGCAGCTGCGCCTGCGCCTGGCAGGCGTGCGCCCGATCAGCAATATTGTGGATGCAACCAACTACGCCATGCTGGAATTGGGCGAGCCGCTGCACGCTTTCGATTACGACACCCTGGCGCGCCGCGCAGGAGGACTGTCTCCCACCATCATCACCCGCACGGCAAAGCCGGGGGAACGGCTGACCACGCTGGACGGTGTGGATCGCGAACTGGATAGCGACACCGTGCTGGTATGCGACACCGCCGGTTCTTTGTCGATCGCGGGGATCATGGGAGGCCTTGAATCGGAGGTCAGCGACCAGACGGTAAACGTGCTGCTGGAAGGCGCCTCCTGGAACTACATCAACGTACGCAAAACCTCGCGCAAGCAGCGCCTGCTCTCCGAAGCAGCTTACCGCTTCTCGCGCGGCGTGCATCCCGCCATGGCGTCGCGCGGCGTGCTGCGCTGCCTGGAGCTGATGCGGTTGTGGGCCGGGGGAGTGGTGTACCGCGGTCTGATCGACAGCTATCCTCTGCCGCCCGAAAACCCCAGCGTAGAAGTCACCCCTGGCGACGTCGACCGCTGGCTGGGTATTCAGCTTACCGCACAGCAGATCGCGGCAATCCTGCAATCCCTGGGGTTTGCCGTCCAGATCGATGGCGAGCGCGTGATCGCCACCACCCCCGACCACCGCCTGGACATCGGCGTAGGCGTGGTCGGCAAGGCCGACCTGATGGAAGAGATCGCCCGCGTGTACGGTTTCGAGCGCATCCCAGAAACCCGGCTGCAGGATGAGCTGCCTCCCCAGCTGGGCAACTCGCTGATGGAACGCGAAGAGCGCCTGCGCGACCTGCTGGTGAGCCTGGGTTTGCAGGAAACCATCACCTACCGCATGACTTCTCCGGAGCGGGAGGCGCGCCGCCTGGCGCCGGGTACGGCGCCCATCGACCGCCCCTACGTGCGCCTGGCGAACCCGATCGTATCTGACCGCAATGTGCTGCGCCAGAGTCTGCTGGCGAGCGTGCTGGAGGTGGTGGAGCGCAATGCCCGCTTGCGCCCGCGGCTGGCGCTGTTCGAGATTGCTCCGGTTTTCTTCGGCTCTGAAGAGGGAGAGCTGCCCGAAGAGCAGCCGCGCTTGGTGATCGTGCTTACCGGCCCGCGTGCCCAGCCCGGCTGGCAGCCTGCAGATGCAGAGATGATGGATTTCTACGATCTCAAGGGTATCGTAGAATCCATGCTGGATGGTTTGCACCTCGCAGGGATTCGCTTCGAGCCTGGCGCACACCCCACTTTCCACCCCGGCAAGTGCGCCAGAGTCCTGGTGAACGATCATCCCCTGGGATTGATGGGCGAGCTGCACCCGCAGGTGCGTGAGCGTTTTGAGTCAGGCGGCCTCCGCCCACCTGCTGGCACGCTGCTGGCAGCCGATTTCGATCTCAATACCCTGCTGCAAGCTGTCCCCGAGCGCCACGAGGTCACCCCCGTGCCCGCTTTCCCCCCTGTGCTGGAAGACCTGGCTGTGGTTGTGGATGAGAGCGTGCCTGCCGATGTGGTCGAAGCCGCCATGCGCAGCGCCGGCGGTAGGGCTGTCACCACGCTGCGATTGTTCGATGTGTACCGCGGCCAGCAAGTGGAAAACGGCAAGAAGAGCCTGGCGTACAGCCTCACCTACCAGGCGGAAGATCGCACCATGACCGACGAGGAAGCCGCGAAAATCCGCCAGCGCATCATCCGCAAACTGGAGCAGGAGCTCAACGCTCGCATCCGCAGCGCCTGATAAAACTGCAGGCTGGTCGTAAATCGGCGCGACGGCAGTGTTTTTTTGGCGTATACTAAAGCGATGTTGTTACATCGTCAAGATGCAGCACCATCACCGGTATCCAAGAATGGGAAACAGGGGGTGCTGTGTGCGGCGAACCCGTGCACAGCACCCCAACTTTGATAGTCAAAGGAGAGTGCTTCATGGATAAGCGGACGACCGGAATTATTGCCACGGTTGCCACCACCCTGCTGTGCGGCTGCCCGGGCATATTTGCCCTGTGCTTCGGCTCGATTTCATCGCTGGTAAGCTTTATTCCAGGCGCTGACATCGATATCGGCGGCAGCAACGACCCTGCGGCTGCGCTCGGCATGGGGTTAGCAGCGCTGTGCCTGGGCATTATCGGCGTTGCCGTGCCCATAGTAGTTGGCGTCGTTACCCTGCGCAACAAACCTGTACCGGCTGCCGAGGCGGTCATCACCACGCCGCCCTCTGCTACCTTCGACCAGTACATACCGGCAGAACCAGGTGCGGCTCCCGAACAGCCGCAATCCAGCCAGGAAGACGACATCCCTCCGGCAATATAGACTGCGGTTAGCTGTTCTGGCTGCATCCGCCCTGCAATAGCAAAGCGGATGCAGCTTTTTTTTATTTGCGGCATCCCTCGATAATCTCAGCCGCCAGGTCATAGCGATTGAACTGCGGCATGATATAGATGCCGGCTGCCCAGGCTCTCATTTGTTCCACCAGTTCGAGGGCGATGCGAATGCCTTCCTGCTGTGCCGCCTCGCCCGCCTGGCGGATGCGCTGCTGCATCTCTTCCGGGATCGAGATGCCCGGCACCTCGTTGTGTAAAAAGGCGGCATGCCGGGCGCTGTACAGCGGCAGCACGCCAACCAGCACGGGCGCCTGCAAGGGACCGTACTGGTGCGCATAGCGCTGCAGGAAATCCTCCGCCAGCTCAGGCTGGTAAACCGGCTGGGTGAGCACGAAATCTGCCCCTGCTTCCAATTTGCGGTGCAGGTTCTTGATCTCCCGCTCCGGCTCCTGGGGCGCAAGGTTCAGGGCGCAGCCCACAAAGTACGCCGTGGGCTGGCCGATATCGCTGCCGGCGTGATCCACACCGGCGTTAAAGTTCTGCTTGATCAGCTTGATCAAGCCGGAGGGCACCAGGTCATAGTTGTCCATGGCTTCGGGGTAATCACCGATTGAGGTCGGATCGCCCATCACCACGAACACGTTGCGGATGCCCAGGGCGTGCGCCGCCAGCAGGTCGCCCTGCACGCGCAGCAGGTTGCGGCCGCGGGTGGGAAAGTGCAGGGTGGTTTCCACCTGCACCGTGCGCTGCACCAAATCGCACACCGCCCAGGGGCTCATGCGCATGCGCGCCATGGGGGAATCGGCGACATTGATCACATCGGCTCCGGCTTCCGCCAGCAGGCTGGCGCCTGCCAGCAGTTTGTGGGCCGAAAGACCGCGCGGCGGGTCCATTTCCACCGAAACTACGAACTGCCCGGCAGCCAGCTTCAACTGCAGGTGCGAAGGCCGGTCGGGCGA
>JBGSTO010000256.1:0-1554 GCA_041736465.1 Anaerolineales bacterium
CTCCGACCGCCCGCGGTTTTCCAATCCGGTCGATCATTGCAGCTACCGAGCCTTCGGCGCCCAGCTCAGCCAGCCCGAACAAGGCCGCAGCGGCCCCCAGGGCGGCGATTTTGACTTGAAATGAGGTCTCCATCCACACGCCGAAGACCAGGTTGATGGTTTCGTTGGCGGCGCTGATTAGAAAACCAACCGATAGCCCGAGCAGCGCCGGTGTGGAGCTGGCGACCAAGCGCAGCGTGTCCCACGGGGAAAGCACAATGCGAGTGTGCCTTTGACCATCCGGGCTGCCATCTGCCGGCAGCATAACGAACAGCAGCAGCAAGCTGAGCACCCCCAGCCCCGCCAGCACTGCGAACGGCGCCTGCCAGCCCAGCCGGTCGATCAGCAGTCCCATGGCGGGGATGCCCAGGATGAAGCTCAGCGACCAGCCCAATTCGGTGACTGCCAGCACCCGCCCGCGCCGTTCGTACGGCACGCGATCGCCCAGGTAGGCCTGCATGGATGAATCGTACAGGTACTTTCCCAGCAGCGCCAGGAAGAGCGCCGCGACGAAGCCGGTATAAATTGGCAGGCTGGCAGCCAGCAGCGCCCCAAGGGTAAACAGGCTGACCCCGATCAACAGGGCGAGTTTGCGACCGCTGCGGTCGGCGATCGAGCCCAACAGCGGCGCCAGCCCGCCCAGTAAAGCTCGCATGGTAATTGCGCCGGCGAGCAGCGCCGGCTCGACACCCAACCCGCGGCTGATGACCGGCAGAAAAGGATACACCATGCGGTGCAGGGTGTTCAACGCCGTACGAGTCAGTGTGAAAACCAGGATTTGACGCTGCAGAGGTCGATTCAAAGCCGGCGCACCTGTGTGCTCGATGGCTCAAAGCGGTACCACCAGCGAGCCACCTGCCCGGCTGCCAGCAGGGTGAGCAGGAACAGGAAAACGAAAAAAATCTGAATGCGCAGCGCATCTGAATTCAGAATCGGCGCCGGCGGGTGCATCACGTTTTCGGTGGTAGCCAGGGCAGCCATCAATGCCAGGAAGTACGCCAGGTTCCCGGCAGATGCCCAGGCAGGGTTTTCCAGCAGGGTCACGCCGGCTTGCAGCAGCAGACCGGCGACAGAAAACACCAGCGCCAGCCGCCAGCGCGGTTCGGACAGGAACAGGCCGTTCCAGTTGGTCTGCATCGCCCACATCGAGATGGGCAGGTAAGTGACCCAGAAGAACAGCCCGGTGCGGCCCAGGGCACGCGACCAGTGGTGCAAGGTTTTTCGAGCCAGCAGCAAGCCCAGGCTCCCGCTCAAGGCGGCGGCAAACAAGGCTGCCAGGGAGGCCCACACCCAGACACCGTGCAGGTAGACCACACGCGCATTGGTGCCCAGGCTGCGTTCGGGCGGGCCGAAGGTGGTGAAGACGCCGATTGAAGCCAGGCTGATTGCAAACCACAGCTCAGGCGAACGAAGTATCGCGGAAGTCTGAGTTTTACCGATCAAGAGACACCGTTAATCTTTCGTATTCCAACCGCGCCAGAGTCCGGCGAGCATCAATCCACCAAGCAGCAGAAG
>JBGSTO010000257.1:0-2003 GCA_041736465.1 Anaerolineales bacterium
GCTGTGCCGATCAGCAAAAAGACGAAGCATAGGAAAACGATGAGTTTGTTTTGGTGCTGCATAGCGCCCAGATTATAACACCCTCTCGCTGTGCGCCGGCAGCATGGAGCGCCTCAAGCGCGCCAGCACCAGCAGGGCTGCCAGGTTGAGCGCTGCCGCGGCGATGGCGCAGGCGAGCATGCCGGCGTTGGCCCCACGCCCGTTGAGCAGCGTGAACAGCGGCAGGCCCAGGGATGCTCCCAGGGCGCGGCCAAGCGAGAGAGCGGCGATATTGGCAGACATCAGGGTGGCGCGCGCCCCCGGCAGCAACTCGGTCATCAAGGGGATGATGCTCACCAGGGTGAATTCGAAGGTGAAGTAGAAGAGGAACAGTCCCGCCAGGGCGCCCGGCAGAGTGCGCCCCAGCAGGGGCAGCGCCAGCGCCGCCAGGCTGTTTGCCAGGATACCCATCCCGACCGCCCGCGGTTTTCCAATCCGGTCGATCATTGCAGCTACCGAACCTTCGGCGCCTAACTCAGCCAGCCCGAACAGGGCTGCAGCAGCCCCCAGGGCGGCGATTTTGACTTGAAATGAGGTCTCCATCCACACGCCGAAGACCAGGTTGATGGTTTCATTGGCGGCGCTGATAAGAAAACCAACCGATAGCCCGAGCAGCGCCGGTGTGGAGCTGGCGACCAGGCGCAGCGTATCCCACGGGGAGAGCACAATGCGCGTGTGCTTTTGACCATCCGGGCTGCCGTCTGCCGGCAGCATGACGAACAGCAGCAGCAAGCTGAGCACCCCCAGCCCCGCCAGCACTGCGAACGGCGCCTGCCAGCTCAGCCGGTCGATCAGCAGCCCCATGGCGGGGATGCCCAGGATGAAACTCAGCGACCAGCCTAATTCGGTGACTGCCAGCACCCGCCCGCGCCGTTCGTAGGGCACGCGATCGCCCAGGTAGGCCTGCATGGACGAATCGTACAGGTACTTTCCCAGCAGCGCCAGGAAGAGCGCCGCGACGAAGCCGGCATAAATTGGCAGGCTGGCAGCCAGCAGCGCTCCCAGGGTAAACAGGCCGACCCCGATCAGCAGGGCAAGCTTGCGCCCGCTGCGGTCGGCGATCGAGCCCAACAGCGGCGCCAGCCCGCCCAGTAAGGCTCGCATGGTAATTGCGCCGGCGAGCAGCGCTGGCTCGACACCCAACCCGCGGCTGATGGCTGGCAGAAAAGGATACACCATGCGGTGCAGGGTGTTCAGCGCCGTACGCGTCAGTGTGAAAACCAGGATTTGACGCTGCAGGGGTCGATTCAAAGCCGGCGCACCTGTGCGCTCGATGGCTCAAAGCGGTACCACCAGCGAGCCACTTGCCCGGCTGCCAGCAGGGTGAGCAGGAAGAGGAAGACGAAAAAAATCTGAATGCGCAGCGCATCTGAATTCAGAATCGGCGCCGGCGGGTGCATCACGTTTTCAGTGGTAGCCAGGGCAGCCATCAGTGCCAGGAAGTACGCCAGGTTCCCGGCAGATGCCCAGGCAGGGTTTTCCAGCAGGGTTACACCGGCTTGCAGCAGCAGACCGGCGACAGAAAACACTAGCGCCAGCCGCCAGCGCGGTTCGGACAGGAACAAGCCGTTCCAGTTGGTCTGCATCGCCCACATCGAGATGGGCAGGTAAGTGACCCAGAAGAACAACCCGGTGCGGCCCAGGGCACGCGACCAGTGGTGCAGGGTTTTTCGACCCAGCAGCAAGCCCAGACTCCCGCTCAATGCGGCGGCAAACAAGGCTGCCAGGGAGGCCCACACCCAGACGCCGTGCAGGTAGACCACACGCGCATTGGTGCCCAGGCTGCGTTCGGGCGGGCCGAAGGTGGTGAAGACGCCAATTGCAGCCAGGCTGATTGCAAACCACAGCTCAGGCGAACGAAGTATCGCGGAAGTCTGAGTTTTACCGATCAAGAGACACCGTTAATCTTTCGTATTCCAACCGCGCCAGAGTCCGGCGAGCATCAATCCACCAAGCAGCAGAAG
>JBGSTO010000275.1:0-18561 GCA_041736465.1 Anaerolineales bacterium
CTGACCTTCCTGTATGGCGAGCGGCAGGTGTCCAGGGTGTGGTACCAGATCACGCAGGAGATCACCACACAGACGCACGCCAATTTCTGGGGCCTGCTGGAGGCAGCTTACTACCCCGGAGCGGTGCGCGATGCGGAGCGCATCAGAGCCGAATTTGCGCATGAATTGGCTGCTCGTATGCCGGTCAAGCCCATCCAGGCGCTGGCGGAAGAATATCCCGGTGTGGACGTTTCAGCCTTCGGAGGCGGGGTGACGCCGGAACACATGACCTGGTACGGCGTGGTCGTGGAGGGGGTCAATTACCTGGGCGGCTGCCAGACGCGTTTCGGCGCTTACCCCTACTGCGAGGCGATGCGCGCTACTTCTTACTCCACCGCCAAATCGGCTTTTGTCAGCGTGGCGCTGATGCGGCTGGCGCAGCTTTATGGGCCTGAGGTGGCAGACTCGCTGGTGAGGGATTACGTGCCGGAGTATGCCGCCAGCCCGGGCGACTGGCAGCGGGTGACATTCAACCACATGATCGATATGTCCAGCGGCAACTACACCTCAGCAAGCTACATGGTGGACGAGGACAGCAGCAAGATGGGCGAGTATCACGCTTCGCAGCCTTACGCGGCCCGTATCGCGGCGGCCTTCGATTGGCTCCATTCCGCCGAGCCCGGCACACGCTGGGTGTACCGCAGCAGCGACACCTTCATCCTGGCGCGAGCGATGCAAAACTACCTGCAAACCCGAGAGGGGGCACAGGCGGATATCTACGAATTTGTGGTGCGGGAGGTGTACCAGCCGCTGGGGTTGGGAGCGGGCGTCTTCTCGACGATGCGCACCGCCGACGATAACTGGAACGGGCAGGCGGAAGGCGGCTACGGCACGTGGTGGACCCCAGATGACATCGCCCGCATCAGCACGCTGTTGAACGTGCAGGGCGGAGCGACCGGCGGCGAGCAGGTGCTGCATCCGGGTTTGCTGTCTGCGGCGCTGCAGCGCGATCCGAACGACCGTGGGGTGAGGATCGATGGGCGGCGCATGTACAACAACGCTTTCTGGGCGACGCGCTACGGGCAGAGCGAGGGCTATCTCTGCGAGTTCTGGGTGCCGCAGATGCTGGGCGTGAGCGGCAATGTGGTGGCGCTGATGCCCAATGGGATCACGTATTATTATTTCAGCGACAACCAGGAATTTACCTGGGATGCGGCGGTGAAGCAGGCGGACAAGATCAAGCCGCTGTGCCCATAGATGCGAGCGGGCTGCACTTCGGGAGTTGTACCGGCGAGGGGACAATGCATTGTCTCACGCAGAGCCGCAGAGAACGCAGAGCATTACCTGTGGAAGATTGAGAACGCCGGCGAGTGAGATCGTTCGCTGCGCTCAGGATTACAGTGCTGCGCTCAGGATGACGGCGCTGCGAAGGATGAGAGCGCTGCGCTCAGGATCAGGATGACGGCGCTGCGCCCAGGATAAGCTGGCAGCACGTAGTGGGCCACGCACAAGGATGTCATCCTGAGAGCCAATCCTGCGGATTGGCCAGCGAAGGATCTAGATTCTTCGGTCGCTGCGCTCCCTCAGAATGACACATCAAAAAAGGATGACGGCGCTGGGCTCAGGTTGGCTGTGCTTGGGATCAGGATCGTCCCGCTGCAGGCGGAGGCATGCACTAGACTGCGACGCCATCCGCAGAGATGGGAAACACCAGGCGGAACTCCACCCCTGCCTCGCGATTCACCTCCAGCTCGCCGTCGAGCTGTTCTGCCAGGGCGCGCACCAGGGTCATCCCCAGGCTGGGACCGGCGCTCAGGTCGGCGGTCATGGGCAAACCAATGCCGTCGTCTGCTACACGCAAGAGAATGTTTTCTTCTGGCAGGCGCTTGAGATCGACGTACAGGTTGCCGCGCCGCCCGGCGGGGAAGGCGTGCTTGAGGGCGTTGGCAATCAGCTCGTTGAGCAGTAAGCCGCAGGGGACGGCGGTATCGATCGGCAGGTTGATCTCCTCCACATCCAGGTGCAGGCGCACTTGATTGGGGTCGAAGCGATACACCTGGAACAGGAAGGAGGCCAGGCTTTCGATGTAGCCGCTGAAATCCACCTGCGACAGGTCCTCCGAGCGGTACAGTTTTTCGTGGATCAGCCCCATCGAGCGCAGGCGGTTCTGGCTTTCGCGCAGCACCTCTACCATCTGCGGGTCACGCAGCCGCCCGACCTGCAGGTTGAACATGCTGGAGATGACCTGCAGGTTGTTTTTGACGCGGTGGTGGATCTCGCGCAGTAGGACTTCTTTCTCGTTCAGCGAGCTGCTCAGGCGCTGCATGGCTGCCTGGCGCTCTTCGGCTTCGCGGCGCAGCTCTTCGTTGGCAAGCCACAGCTCCTGGGTGCGCTGGGCAATGCGCTGCTCCAGGTGGGCGTTCAGGTAGCGCAGCTCTTCTTCTGCCGCCCGGCGCTCCAGAAGCTCATGGCGCGCCTTCTCATCCAGGCGGGCATTGTGGATGGCGATGGCAGCCTGGTCGCATAGAAGCTGCAGCGCGCGCAGCTCGGCATCCTCCAGCCGGCGCGGGGGCGTCAGCGCCAGGTTCATCACGCCGACCACCTGGATGCCAATCTTGAGCGGCATGCAGGTCAGGGAGCCGGCAAGATTGTAGTTGCCCTGCGAATCCACCAGGTTCTCCAGCTCGACTTCGATGATGCGCCCTTCGCGGGCGGACAGGTAGGTGGCGCCGCCGGCGGATGGCTCTTTGGCTAGCACATCCACGCGCCCGTCCGCATACTGCGAGGCGCGGAAGGCAAGCTTGTCTTCTTCGTAGCTGAATACGTGCACGTCCCAGGTGGAGGGGATCTGCTGGAAAACAGCCGTAATAACGGTATCCAGCACGGACTTCAGGCCGCGCTGTGAGATCAGGCTTAATCCGACCTGGTACAGGGCTTCCAGGGTGCGCGCCCGCTGGTTCAGCTCCTGGCGCTGGGTCTGCAGGCTGGCAGCCATTTTATTAAAGGAAAGCACCACAATCCCCAGCTCATCCAGGGCATCGGGCTGCAGGCGGACCGCAAGCTGCCCCTGCCCCACCAGCTCGGCGCCGCGCTGCAGGCGAGCTACCGGCTTGAGGATCAAGCGCTCCAGCAGCAGTTTGATAAAGTAAAATCCCAACAGCCCGGCCAGCGCCAGCAGCAAAGACAGGGTCACCAGGGCAGTGCGCGTGTTGGCGTAGGCCTCATCCTGCAGCACTTCGGCGATAACCAGCCAGCCGGTATCGCCGACCGGCGCGGCGGCGCTGATCACGGCTTTACCATCCAGGCTGCGGCTCTCTCCGCTCCAGGACTCCAGCGACCCGTTCAACAAACCGGTATACTGCGGGATGGCGAGCACATGCGAGCTGGCGATCTGCACCTGCGGGTCGCTGTGCGCCACCACCTGCCCGGTGCGGTTGATCACCATCATCTGCCCGGTGCGGCTGTGGGAGTCCCGCCTGGTGACATCCCACAGAATGCGCATGTCGATGAGCGCAGCTCCAACGGCTGCCGTCTTGCCGGGGATTGCCAGGATGACGTACGGGCGGTCGTCGGCGGAGATGTTGAGATTGCTGAGGTAAACCTGACCACGGCTGGCGGTTTTATACCAGGTGGATTGGGACAGGGTGACAAAACTGGTCAAGATTGGCTCGTCGCGCGGCAGGATGAAGAGCGGCTGACCGGCCTCATCCAGAAAGACGATCTCCAGCAGGGCCGGGCTGCTTGCCAGCAGGTTAGTGGCAATATCCCGGTTCTCCGCCAGCGCATCCAGCCCGTACACGCTCATCAGATCCAACGTCTCTATAATCTGGAGCAGAAATGTATTGACGTGCAGCGCGCCGGAATAGGCGGCTTCCAATTGGCGGCTTTGCCACTGGCTCTTTTCCGAGCGGTAGGTAAACAGCAGCACACCCGCCAGCACCAGCAGCATGGCGAGAATAAATACGGAGGCAATCGCCTGCTGCAGCCGCTTGCGCAAAGAGTTGCGAATGGCAGCCCGCGGGGGATTCATCTGACTTGAGCAGAGAAGAAGCGTGGGGATAGGGGTGGAGAGAGGTGCATGGCAAATTGAGTTTCAAGGGGAGACGGCGGGCGTCTCCCAGCCAGCCTGCCGTGCCAGCTCTTCCCAGATGCGGTCGTGTAGAGCCTGGCCTTGCGCCGAGAGCGGCAGGATGATCTCTGCCTGCGCTAACTGCTCCGTGGGCGGGTAGATAGAAGGGTCTGCCAGCAGCCCGGCATCCACCATCGGTAGAGCGCCTTGATTGGGGGTGGCATAGCCGTTGAAGTTTGCAATTTGGGCGCTGATCTCTGGCTGGTGCAAGAAATTGATCAACTGCATAGCGGCGGTCTTTTGTGCAGATGCCAGCGGAACGGTGAAGGTATCGTTCCACAGCAAGGCGCCATCCTGCGGCAGTAGAAATTCGACGGCAAAGCCCGCTTCTTGGACGGCGTAAAAATCGTAGGCAAACGCCATAGAAACGGTAACCTCTGCCTGTTGGAACGCGGCAGCGGCGTCGACTTCGTCGTAATCTTCCATAATGACTGCATTGGGCAGCAGAGCGACCAGGTGATCCAGCGCTTCATCCAACTGTTGGGGATCCTCGCTGTTGGCCGAATAACCCAGCGCGCGCAGCGCCATGCCCAGCAGCTCGCGGCGAGTGCTGAACCATAAGCCCACCTTGCCGGAAACCGCAGGACTCCACAAATCCGCCCAGGAGACTGGCTGCTCGCCGGCAGAGTCTGTGCGCACCAGCAGCCCGGTGACGCCCCAATTGAACGGCACGCTGTAGCGGTTGCCGGGGTCGTAGGCCAGGTCGCGAAAATTCGGGGCGATGTATTTGAGATTCGGCAGCAGGGCATGATCCAACTGCGCCAGCAGTCCATCTTGCACCAGCAGCGGCAGGAAGCGGGCATCCATGACCACCACGTCGTAGGATTCCCCCTGGCGCAGGCCTTCGACTGCATCCTCCTGGGCATCATAGGTGATATATTCCACCTCGATGCCGGTTTCCTGGGTGAAGGCCGCAAACACTTCCTCTGGAACGTCTTCAGCCCAGTCGTAGAAACGCAGCAGCGCGGGTGCGCCGGTGGCGGCGTCTTGTGGAGCGCCCGGAGCCGCGCAAGCCGGCAGGAGCAGGACCAGCAGGCAGGCAAAACCCACTGCCAGGCCCGTCCGCAGGCTGGATAAATAAGAGCGTTTGCTTTTTGAGAGCATGATGATCAAGATTATACGCGCATTACGGGTAGAATGTGCGCCGCAGGCGCTATCAGTTCCGTTAGGGGTTAAAAAAAAGGCCCCAGCCTGGGAAGCCGGGGCAGAGCGAACGAAGTACAGCCAGCGATCAATATTCGATGGCGCGCGGCAGGTTCTTGGCCTGCTCGACCCAATCCGCCACCTGTTTCTGGGTGGGAAGCTGGCGCACCAGCTTCTTGGCGGCGTTCACTTCGCCAAGCTTGGCGAACAGGTTCTCGGCTTTGCGTTGAGCCAGCTCTCGCACCGTGTCGACCCCGGCCTCTTCGAGCAGGTCGGAGTACTCTTCGCCGACGCCCTTGATGCGGAACAGGTCGGCATGGTTGACCCATTCGAGGATCAGCTTATCGCTGATGCCGGTCTTCTCTGCCAGGGCCTGGCGGCCTTTGGGGGTAGCGCCGGCTTTCAGCAGCCCGCCTACGCCGCGCACACCGGCAGCTTTCAGTTTCTCCTGGTATTTCGCTCCGATGCCTTCGATTTTTGCTAGATTTGCCATGGAAATCCTCCTGGATCTGAAAGTAATTGATGAAACCTGATGAAAACCTACTTATTGAACAGACTGCCGAACCCCTTGAGCAGCTCGGGGGAGGCGCCTTTCAGCAGCGCGTCTACCTGGGCGCCAAAAGGATCTGGTAAGCGCTGTTTGATGAATGCCACCATCGTCTCGACCGCAGTGCGCGCCTGCACCTCGCTGATGCCCGCCTTTTGTGCGACCAGTTTGACCAATTCATCCATTCGTCTCCACTCCTTCAGGAAATTCCGGGTTCCAAACGATCTCTTTCTGCAGTAATCATATTCCATTTCTGCAGATTCTGCAAGTTTCAAGAAGTTTTCGTGCAGCGCTTTCACAAGAATAATGGATGTCACTGCGAGAAGCGTACTATGCGACGAAGCAGTCCCCCAGCCGGTGGGGAGATTGTTTCGCTTCGCTCACAATGACAGGTCTCTTCAGAAATACAAACCGGTTTGTCAGGAAACTGCAACCCGAATTGTATTCCGCAGCAGGATTATTCAGCATATACTCTCTCAATCGGAGACAGCGCGTGCCATCCACCCTACTTCACAAGATTGTAGTGATTTTCGCAGTTGGGCTGTTTTCCTCCTGCCTGGCGAACCTGCTGAACCACGTGATCCCCATCCAGGTGGGCGCGGGAACACTGAGGCTGCTTGCCTTGCTCGGCGATAGCCTGCCGCTGGTGGGCTTTGCTGCCGTGCTGTACCTGTACCAGCGCGTTCGGCGCACCTTCTAACTCCCTACCCGCCTTCTCATCCCTTACAGAACTGATCGTTCATCTCCCCCCACAATAGCTTGCACGGCGGGTAGAATTGATATATGCTGGGAGGTATCCTGCGCGCAGCTTATCCCGGCGTGGTTGTCCGGCTGCTACTCGGATCCAGCCGGCAAGAGTGTTATCCAGGGTAAATACGTGCGATGAACGATTGTCCTCACTGCGGTTTCCAAAATCCTGACGGTATTCATATCTGTTTACGCTGCGCCTCTGCGCTGAAGCGCACCTGTCCGAACTGTTCGGCTGAGGTGCCGTTCGGCAACCGCTTCTGCGGGCAGTGCGGGGCGCGCTTGCAGCCAGAGGGGGTTGAGGCCTCAGCGCCGGCCTCCTCGCCGGCTTCAGCAGGCAACCTGCAGGAACGCATGCTGAAAAATTTACGCGCCAATATGCCTTCCTCGCTGGCGAATAAATTCACCCAGGCGTCTAAGGAGCTGTACGGTCAACGGCGGGAGGTGACAATTTTATTCGTCGCCGTCGCCGACTTCGCCACCGTCTCCCAGAAGCTGGATGGCGAAACCATCTACCTGGCAGTGGACGAGATCGTGCACCTGCTTGCCGGCATCATCTATAAATATGAAGGCACCATCGATAAATATACCGGCAACGGGTTGATGGCGTTGTTCGGCATTCCACTGAACCACGAGAACGATCCCGAACGGGCTGTACGGGCCGCTCTGGATATGCAGTTCGGCATACAGCAGCTGCGCGCCCGCCTGCTGGAGCGCTATAAGTACGATTTCAAGCTGCAAATCGGCATCAATACCGGCTCGGTGATCGCCGGCTACATCAGCGACCAGCAGCACGTGGAGTACACGGTGATTGGCGATACGGTGCAGCTGGCCTCGCAACTGCATAAGACCGCCGCCGCCGGTAATATCCTGGTAAGCTTCAGCACCTACCAGCGCTCTCGCCCGATTTTCGATTATCAAAACCAGCCCGCGCTGCAGCTGGAGGGCGTCTCCGAGCCGGTGAAGGCTTTCCAACCGCTCGGCTTGCGCTTGAAACCCGGGCAGGTGCGCGGTTTACCCGGCTTGCAGGCGCCGATGATCGGGCGCAGCGAGCAGCTTCAGGCATTGATCGAGATCTTCAAGGAAGATATCAGCCACAATACCAGCCAGATTGTGCTGTGCAGCGGCGAGGCGGGCATCGGCAAATCCAGGCTGGTAGTCGAGTTTCGCGAATTTCTCGCCGCCTACCCGGCAAATATGGTGGTGGGTACCTGCGCCGCGTATATGCGCATCACACCCTATCGCGTGGTGGCAGACGTGCTGCGCAACTTGCTGGCAATCTCGGAGCTGGATCCAATTGCAGACCAGCGCAAAGTGCTGCGCCAGCGCCTGGAACAGCTTGGGCTTGACCGCAATGATATCCTGCCCTATTTGATGCACGTGCTCGGCATCTTGCAGTCTGACCCGATGATGGAAGTGCGCATCAAGCTGCTGGAGCCATCCATGCTGCGCCGGCAGATTCACTTTGCCCTGCGCATGTTCCTCATCACCGAGGCGCGGCAGGCGCCGACCGTCCTGGTATTCGATGACCTGCATTGGGTAGACCAGGCCTCCGGGCAGTTTCTGGAATATTTCTGCCAGTCGCTGGAAGATTTTCCCCTGCTGCTGGTGCTGGTGGCGCGTGATTTCAGCAAATACAGCCTGGCGCAGTCCATACGCGCGGCTGCCGAAAAACATCTGCGCAAACCGCACATCTTGCAGTTGAAGCCGCTGCCCGAATCCGACGCGCACCTGCTGGTGGATCTGCTGGTGCAGGAAGATACCGCCGCAGCCCGCGAGCTGAAAGCCATCATAGCCGGGCGTGCCGGGGGTAATCCTTACTACACCGAAGAGCTGGTGCGAATTCTCATCGATCACGGCGGGATGCTGTACCAGGAGGGCGCCTGGCAGGTGACCGAAAACGCTGCCAGGCAGATCCAGGAGGTTCCCGGAACGTTGGGAGATATCATCCTGGCGCGCTTCGATCACCTCCCTGATCATTTGAAGCAGACGCTGCTGCGCGCTTCGGTGCTGGGGGATACATTTTCTGTCCGCCTGCTGCAAGCGTTCGATACAGAAGCCAGCAGCAGTTTGCCGGATTTGCTGGCAAACCTGGAAGAGCGCGAATTCCTGACCCATATCCGGCTGGGGGTTGAAGACGGGTATGCCTTCAAACACCCGCTGCTGCAAGAAACGATCTACAAGACGCTGCTGAAGCGCGATTTACGCAGACTGCACTCGCAGGTAGCCCAGGCGATCGAGAGCGGGGAATATTGGCTGCCCGGAGAACGCAACCAGGTTCTGGCTTACCACCTGTCGGAGAGCAGCAAACCGGCACGCGCCATTCCCTACCTGTTGATCTCGGCAGAGAAAGCCTACCAGCACTTCGCCAACGATACGGTTGTGCAGCTCTACCGGCGGGCGCTGGATTTAATGAAGAGCAGCACAGACATCCACGGCAGCCAAAAGGAACAGGCGCAGGTTGGGCTGGCTCAGGCGCTCAAGTTCACCGGCGAGTTGGTGGAGGCGGCAGGCTTGCTGAGCGAGATCGTCTCACAAATCCCCGCCAGCAGAGAAGAAGCCCACCAGGCCGAGCCTGCCTTATTCCAGATCTACATCGAAGCGCTGCGCGAGCTTGCCGATATCCGGGCGCGCGAAGGCGAGCTGGATTATGCCATCCAGCTGCTCAAGCAGGGCATGACTCTGCTGGGCGAAACCGGGAGAACGGATTACCCGATCAACTGGCGGCGGCTGGCGGACCGCCTGGCGTGGGTGTATTTTCGGCAGAGAAACCTGGATGAAGCCCACAATCTGGTCGATCTGGCGCTGCTGGATACGCAAACCTGGGAAGCCGAAGATCCGATTACGATCGCATCTTTGTACAACACGATCGGCGGCATCTACTGGACACGCTCCAGGTTTAGCGATGCGATCGAGAGCGTTGAACACAGCCTGGAGATCTACAAGAACCTGCATTATCACTGGGGCATGGCGAATGCGCTCACCAACCTTGGGGTGCTGCACTTTTCGACCGAAAAATGGCCCCAGGCGGTCGACTACCTGGAGCAAGCCGACCGGCTGCGCCGGGAGTACGGCGACGACCCGGAGCGCCCCATCAACCTGAAGAACCTGGGTGAAGTGTTGATCGACATGGGGGATTATCAAAACGCGCGCTCGAAGCTGGAAACCAGCCGGGAGATCAGCCGGCGGCTGGGGCTGGATATCGCTCGCACCTATGCAGAGTTCGGCCTGTGCCGGTTGGCGATTGTTGAGGGCGATCTGAAGCAGGCGCGCCAGCATTTACAGCACGTACGCGCGCTGATCGAGTCTTTAGATGAACAAAACGACCGTGTGGTGCACTATTTCCAGCTCGAAGCGCTGATCGAAATCCAGGATCAAAATTACGATATCGCTAAAGCATCTGCGGAACGCGCCCTGGAGACTGCCAGGCAGGGCGAAATGCTGGACAAGCAGGTGGATTTGCTGCGGGTGCTGGGCATCCTGCACACCCGGCTGGGCATGTTCGAGCAGGCAGAGACTTTCCTGCGCAGCTCGATCGAGCTGGCGCAGAAAGCCAGCGATCGCTTCAGCGAAGCCAAAGCGCAGTACGAGCTGGGGCTGCTGTACCAACGTTGGAGCAGCGAGGCGGCTGAGTTGCAAGCGCAGTATATGGAACAGGCTGAGATCCTGCTGGAAGCCGCCATCCGCATCTTCGAGACGCTGGGCGCATACCACGATCTGCAGTTAGCCAAGAATGCACGCGCTGTGTTCCCCTCCCACGATCAGGCGGAGAGGTCCACCCAGCAGTCGGAGGGATCCGATAAACAGGCCAACTTGCTGCGCGCCCGCCTGAATCTGCCCGAAGGTGAGTGGCACCAGGCGACGATTTTCTCGGCCCGGCTGCTGCCGCGCAGGGGTGTGGATGAAGAGTATATCTTCGAAACGATCGCGTTTCTCATTCCCTCGCTGATCGAACTGACCCAGGAGAATGGCGGTCAGGTGATCCACCACCAGGATGGCATCACCGCCATTTTCGGGGCGCCGGTCACCCACGAGGACGATCCTGAACGCGCCGTCGAGACGGTGATGCAGCTGGTCAATTTTTACAACGAGCTGGATCAGCAGACCGAGCTGCCCATCTCCCTGCACATCGCGGTGACGATGGGCAAGATCGTGGCGGGGAAGATCGGTCCGGAGCTGACGGCGGAATTCATGGCGGCAGGAGAACCGGTGCAGCAGGCGCGCGCCGTGGCTGAGAGCTGCCCATCGGGAAAGGTATGGGTGACGCAGCCGGTGCGCAACATCACCTCGTTCCGCTTCGAGTATGCGCCGGTATCACCCATCCTGGTGGAAAACCTGCAGGGTGTGACCATCTTCCAGTTGGAAGGTCTGCGCGAACAGATCCTGCCGGTGCGCGGGTTGATCGGGTTGAAATCACCGTTCATTGGGCGCAGCAAGGAGCTGGAGGCCATGCAGCGCATGAGCCGGGTGCTGGGAACCGAGAGCGGCGGCATCATCTGGATCGAGGGCGAGGCCGGCATCGGAAAGAGCCGTTTGATGCGCGAATTTTCAGACCGTATCGTGAAAGCGGGGGCGCTGGTGCTGCGCGGCACCTGTACGGCGCGGCGCTCTGAACACGCCTTTTCGTTATTTTCAGATTTGCTGCTGCAGGCCTTCGATATCCAGCACAATTTCTCGCCCAGGCAGATCAACGATCAGATCGACGTGAAGCTGCACGCCTGGTCGCCCGAGCTGCTGGAAACCCGCCCATATTTGCAGCTCCTGATGGGCGTGCACCCCAGCGGTGTGCAGGGAGAGCGTATCATCTCGATGGAACCGGAACAGCTGCGCCGGCAAACCTTCGTCTCCATCCACCGCCTGGTTGGGGCGCTGGCGAGCAGCCAGCCGGTGGTGCTGGTGCTGGATGACCTGCAGTGGATCGACTCGATCTCTGCCGACCTGCTGCTGTACCTTTCGCACCTGGTGGTTTCGCAGCGCATCCTGTTCGTTTGCGCCCAACGGCAGAAGGAGATCAGCCCGTTCGAGCAAATCCTGGCGCGCACGCGCAGCATGCACCCTGAAAAATACATTCACCTGACCATCGAACCGCTGACGATCACCGAATGCCGGCAGCTGCTGAGCGAATTCCTGTCGTCGGCGGACCTGCCCGATTCGATCCTCTCGCTGATCGTGCAGCAAAGCGGCGGCAACCCGTACTTCATTGAAGAGTTCGTGCGCCTGCTGGTGGAAAAGGATTACCTGCGGCTGGTGCGCGGCCGGTTGGTGGCGAACATTACCCTGCAAGCCGATACGCTGGTCATCCCAGCCTCGCTGGAAAGCCTGATCCGCGCCCGCGTGGATGCACTGGAGACGCCTGCCCGGCAGCTCCTGCAGGTGGCGGCGGTGATTGGGCACCGCTTCAACCGCGATTTGCTGGCGAAGGTGGCGGAGCGAGAGGCCGTGGACGTGATCCTGGCTTTACTGCACACGCGCGGCATGTTGAACCCCACTGCGGAAGAAGAGCACTGGGAGTTCAGCCACCCCCTGATCGAGCTGATTGTCTACAACACGGTGCTGATGGCGCAACGCCAGATCCTGCACCACCGCACCGCGATCGCCCTGGAAACCCAATGGGTGGGCAACGAAGGTGAGCATGCGGAAGACCTGGCGTATCACTTTGGCAAAGCCGAGCTGCACGAAAAGGCGCTGCATTATCTTATCCTGGCAGGTGAACGCGCCGCAGCCCGGCACGCCAACGATGCTGCCGTCTCCTTCTACGAGCAGGCTGCCGACCTGCTCAGCGCGGTGCCTCAAGCCGGAGACGACGCCCGCTGGCGCATTCTCAGCGGGATGGGTGAGGTGTACCAGTTCATCGGCAACTACGACAAATCGCTGGTGGTGCTGCAAAGCGGGCTCGACCTGATCGACAGCGCCTGGATTTCGCCGGCGCAGAGAGCGGGCATCTACCGGCGCATGGGCGACACCGCCCATAAAAAGGGCGACCAGGAACAGGCCATCGTCTACCTGCAGCAAGCCCTGGAGGTGATCGGCGAACCGGATGATCCCGCCTCACAGGTCGAAACGGCGCGCATTTACGCCCGGCTGGGCTGGTGCCTGTTTATGCTCTCAGACCTGGAGAAGGCAAAAGATGCCGTCATGCAGTCGATGCTGTATGCCGGAAAAGCGAACAGCACCACCACGCTGGCAATGGCGGAAAACTACCTGGGCGGAATTCTTTACCGGCAGGGCGACCTGGAGCAGGCGATGCAGCACACGCGCACCGCCATGGCGTACTGGCAGGAGATCGGGTACAGCTGGGGTGTAGCGGCAGCGCTGAGCAACCTGGGAATCCTGGAGATCACTTCCGGCAACTGGCGAGCGGCATATATGTCCATCAAGCGCAGCCTGATCTTGCGCCAGGAGATGGGCGACGTGGACGGGGTTGCCATCACCAACCACAACCTGGGCCACCTGACCCGCGACCAGGGAGATGTGGAGCAAGCCGAGCTGCATTACCGCGACAGCCTGGCAGTTTCGCGGCCGTTTCAGATGAACTGGCATGCCGCCAATTCCTTTGTCGGACTGGCGCAGTCGCTGTTGTACCAGAACCGGATCGACGAGGCTGAAGAAGCGCTGCAAGAAGGGCTGCGCCTGGCGCAAGAAATCAACGCCCCGGACGTGATCGTAGAAGCGCAGTGCACGGGCGCTGAGATCCTGCTGGCACGCGATGAGCTGCCAGAGGCTGAGGAACACGCTCGAAACGCCGAGAAACTGGCAGCCCAGATCGGCATCAGCCCGCTGCAAGCCACTGCCTGGCGGTTGATCAGCGCCAGCCAGCTGCGGCAGGGACATGTCCAACCGGCCCGGCAGTCGCTGGAGAAAGCCTGGCAGTGTGTGGTGGAAGGCCCAGACCGGCTCGAAGAGGGCCGCCTGCACGTACAGGCAATGCTGATCGCACTGGCAGACGAAGATGCTGAAAAAGCCGCTGAGCACCGCCTGGCTGCCGAAAAGACATTCAACCAATTGGGGGCGGGACGAGACCTGGCGCTGCTGAAATCCACAGCGAACTGACCCAGACGCAGAGGAATGAAATTGGGATGCTGCGTGCAATCAATGCACACACAGCATCCCAATTTTTTTTTATTTTACGCGAATTTTACGGGAACCTATCAAACTTGAAAGGTAATTTTACAGACAAACCATTGCAAACATGTTAATCTATTAGCAATGATTTGTTAATCATTGGACTGAAAGGAGCCGGGACTATCGAGCGGATTGGCGAGTGGCAAAGCTAAATGGCAGAAGATGCCTGAAGAATCCTATCATTTTTGTATCAAGATTATCTCCGAGTCAGGAGGGATTATGAAGAAACACCAGAAAGCTATCGTATTGTTGATCGTAGTGCTGATACTGGGCATCCTGGTTGCCCCGATGGCAGCACCGCGAATCTCCCAGTTTGCGGGTGTATCAGACCTGATCTGGGCCGGCGGTCTGCTGTGGTCCGGCGGATATCTCTGGTCGGGCGGACTGCTGTGGTCGGGTGGGCTGCTGTGGTCGGGTGGTTTGCTCTGGTCAGGCGGGCTGCTGTGGTCCGGCGGCCTGCTGTGGTCGGGATAACCCGGTTCAAGTACTACCAAGCTGGATAGAAACCAGCCTTTCAGCATGACACCTATGGGTCATCCAGATAAACTGCGCACCGAAAGGTTCGCAAGCAGCAGTGAAGAAGCGGCGCAGAAAGATGCGCCGCCTCTTTCTGCGCCGCTTCATCAGGCTTCTTGCCGGACTGTCATCGCAGACATGCCGGATCGCGAGCGGCTGCTGCTGCTGATGGGGCGCGCCAACCAGATCGCGGGGACGGAAGACCTCACCGGGCTGATCGAGGCAATGCTCGATCTGATGATCGAGATCACCCTGGCGGAGTGCGCCAACTTCTTCCTGCTGGATACCGCTACCGACGAGCTGGTGCTCACCCTGGTGCGCGGCGATGCAGAGAGCCAGTACCTGCTGGGGCTGCGCCTCAACCGGCAGCAAGGTTTACCGGGAATTGCAATTAATGGCACGCAGCCGGTGGTGATCGGTGATTTGCCTTCCGATCCCCATTGGCTGCGCAGCGTTGATCCAGCCAGCGCGGCGCGCAAACGCAACGTGATCAACCTGCCAGTCAGCGCAAAAGGTCGCACCCTGGGCGTCATCCAGATCTTCAACTACCAGCAGGCAGAGTTAGACCTGCTGCTGGTACTGGGAGACCGGCTGGCGGTCGAGATGCTCCACCGGTCGGAGCTGGACAGCACCCGGCATTCGAACCAGCGGCTGCAGCAGTTAATCGACGTTCTGGGCCAGGTTGCGGGCACGCTGGATCGCAACCGGCTGCTGCGCCTGGTGACCGAAAACGTCGCCCGCCTGGTAAACGCCGAACGCAGCTCGATTTTCCTGGTGGATCCAGAAACGGATGAGATGATCTTCCAGGTAGCGTACCGGGCGCTGGAACAGGATCTGCCTGCCAATGACGGCGGATCCGCTCCTGCGACCAGTGTGGTCTTACCGGAGCTGCGCACACCTCCGGCAGAGCGGGCAGATAACGATTTCACCTATTTCAACCGCTCGGCAATCACTGTGCCTCTGCAGATCACACCGCTGGCGGATGGGCGCGAGGCAGGCTCGAGGGCGAGGCGTTCACAGGCGTTGGGCGGATTGATGGCGCTCAACAACCACAACGGCTCTTTCCAAAACGAGGACGCCCAATTGATGCAGATCCTGGCGAAGCAAACCAGCACTTTCCTGCAGGTGGCGGATATGTACGAGGGCGCGGGGGAGCTCTTCCTGGATGCCATCCGGGCGCTGGCGGCAGCGATCGACGCCAAAGATCCATACACCCAGGGACATTCGCAGCGGGTTTCAGATTACTCTGTGCTGATTTCGGGAGAGCTGGGCCTGGATGAAGCCCTGGTCAATGATATCCGCATCGGCAGCCTGCTGCACGACGTCGGGAAAATCGGCATTCCGGATGCCATTTTACTCAAAAAGGGCGAACTGACGGCTGAAGAGTACGAGATCATCAAGCGTCACCCAAGCACCGGCGTCAATATTCTCAGCCAGGTGCGGCTGCTGGCGCCGGCGCTGCCTGGCATTGCCGAACATCACGAACGCCTGGATGGTTCGGGCTACCCGAGCAAGAAATGCGGCGCGCAGATTTCGATCATGGGGCGCATCGTCGCCGTGGCGGATGTGTTCGATGCCATGACCAGCGACCGCCCATACCGCCCTGCCATGAGCACGCGCACGGTGCTTGCATACCTGGAAGAAAATACCGGCATCTTGTTCGACCAGGCCTGTGTGCAGGCTTTGAAAAACATCTTATCCAGGGCGAACCAGGCGGCAGGTGCATAGCAGTACAGCGTAAAGCAGGCTAGAAAGGATTCGATGCCATGACTGCTCAGCCGGGCGTCCCGCGCGTGCTCAACTTTCTATGGATTACCAGCCTGTGTGCGGGTATGTTTGCCATGGGTTGGCTGGTGAATGAACGCCTGGAGGACAGCAGCGACGAGCAGCTGATGATTTCTGCTCACGAAAAAATCCTGAACGAATCGCTGTTCAACCAGCAGAGCGGGCAAGAGTTATCCAATACTGCCATTCGCGGCATGCTGGCAGGCATCGAAGACCCCTACGCCGAGCTGATCGAGGCTGAAGCCGCCCAGGATCTGGTGGACACTTTCGCCGGTAAGACCGGTGTGGTGGGATTGTATGCCGAGAACCAGGGCGGGCAGGTGGTGGTGGTAATGGTTTTCCCGGAAAGCGCCGCCGAAAAAGCAGGGCTGCAAGCCGGGGACGTCATCCTGGCGATTGATGGCGCCCGATTGGATGCAGCCACAGATTCTTCCGAAACCGGGCTGCTGATCCGCGGCGCGCCGGGGACGGAAGTGCAGCTCGAAATCCTGCGCGAAGGGCAAGCTTTCAGCGTGGGGGTGGTGCGCCAGGAGCGGGAATTCGTGGTGTACCGCATGCTGCCGGATGGCATCGCATACCTGAGCCTGAACGCGTTCAATGAAATCGCCAGCCAGCGCATGAAACAGGCGCTGGAAGAGCTGCTGCCGCAGCAGCCGGTGGGGTTGATCTGGGATCTGCGCGAGAACGAGGGCGGCGATATGCAGGCAGCGCAAGACATCTTGAGCTACTTCATTGAAGATGGGCTTCTGTTCACCGCCAAACTGACGCGCGGGCGCAGCGTGCCGTTCTACGCCAAAGGGGAAGCATTTGCCGCCGAGATCCCCGTGGTAGTGCTGATGGATCACAGCACATATTCCGCGGGTGAGACGGCGGCGGCGGCTATCGCCGAGAGCGGGCGCGGCACGACCGTGGGCAGCACTTCCTACGGCAAGGGTCTCATCCAGGCGACCATGCCGCTCAAAGGCGGGGCGCTGCTGCAGATCACCATCGCCAAATGGCTGTCATCCAGCGGTGAGTGGTACCAGGAACGCGGTGTGCCGGCGCAGGTCGAGGCGCTGGACGATCCACTGACCGAGGCGGATGAGGTGCTGGCAAAAGGAATCGAAGTGCTGTTAAGGGGAATAAAAAAATGAAACACAAAGTACACAAAGGCAAGCGCAAAGTTCACAAAGGAAAAAGTTAAACCCGCTTTGTGCTCTTTGTGCATCCTTGGTGGTCTTTGTGTTGATCTTTTTCTTTGTCGTTTAGCGCCCTGGCTACGAAATTACGGCTGGCTTGTGTTCCTGGAGGGCAGCAGCCCTTGCCATCCGGGCTGCCAGGTGGGCTTCCATGGCGGCTTCTCCGGCTGCCAGGATGGGCGTCATGCGCTCGGGGGTGAGGTCGAATTCCAGCATGCCGTAGCCGCCGGCAGGCAGCCGGCAAACCAGGTGCTGGTAAGCGTCGATCACTTCTTTGTCATGCCCGCTTAACAAGGTGTCTGCCATCCCGGAAATACGCAGCATCATCTCCCCTACCAGGTCAGACCGCTCGAGGAAGCCAGGCGCACCCGAATCGACTTTGTGGGTATCTTCGGCGCCCGGGACGAGCAAACCGTCGTCCAACAGCATGCCGATGACGTCATCCGTCTCGGGATTTTCTCCCATAATCGCTTCGGCAAGCTCATCTTGCGAGATGAACAGGCGGATGGGGAAATTGGAGAGCAAGCCGCCGTCGACGATCTTGTGCCCGGAGATGTCATTGCCGCGGTAGAGACCCCACTCGCGGCGCCAGACCACCTCCTGCCAAACCAGCGGGCAGCTCATCGACATGCGCACCGCCCAGGCGGTGGGGCAGTTGGGCGCGGTGCGGGCATTGAGCACCAGCATGGTGCGGTTGGTGACATCCGTCGCCACGACGGAGAGATCCCGCCCGGTGTGGCGCGTAAATTCTGCCAGGGTGGAATCCCCCAGGTCGCTGGAACAGATTTCCAGCTTATCGCGCAGGTAGTTCAGCAGGTTGTTGCCGGAATACCAGCCGCCCCAGGCAAAGAGTGAGACCAGGTGGCGGGCCAGGTCGGCTTTGATCAGACCTTCGACCATGCTGTCTACCACCGGCTCGATCAGATTGGGGACCGCCGGATTGTCCAGCTCGGTGCGCAGCCAATAGCGCAGGCTGTTGTGCAGGTCGGCGTCCTCGGGAATGCGCGGCACTTCCAGGAAGCTGGCGAAGCGCGATTTGCCATCGGCGGCGCGCTCATTGATCGCCTGCTTGCATTGCTCGGCATCGTAGCCGGCAGCTACCAGCAGAGCCACGATCGAGCCTGCCGAGGTACCGATCACTCGGCGGGGGTATGTCCGTGCCGTTCGAATGCCTGTAAGGCTCCGACGAATGCCAGACCTTTGGCGCCGCCGCCCTCGAATACGAGATCGAATTCCATAATTCCTACTTTCTCTCCGTGCAGTGGGTTGGAAAGGCCACAAGATCACCCCGGGCTTTTGCCAATCAATTGTTCTGGTGCGCAGTATTGGAAAACAGCAACGCGCCGGCGCAAAGCAATTCAGGCGTTACCATAACACTACTAATTATACCCATTATTGTTATAATTCTCAAACCC
>JBGSTO010000314.1:0-14561 GCA_041736465.1 Anaerolineales bacterium
TACCAGGAGCAGTGCCTCAGCACCGCGTCCCTGCTGGCAGAGCGTTTGGAGCTGGAGGGCGGCGCATGGCAGGCGGCTTTCCAATCCCGTTTTGGCCCGCAGGAATGGCTTAAGCCCTACACCGGTGAAACCCTGCGAAGTCTGGGCAAAGCCGGTGTGGATGGGCTGGATATGCTTTGCCCAGGCTTTGCGGTGGACTGCCTGGAGACGATCGATGAGATCGGACGCGAAGGCAGGCACTTGTTCGAGCAAGCCGGTGGGAAGAGTTTTCGCTATATTCCGGCGTTGAACGACAGCCCGGGGCACATCCGCGCGCTGGCAGAGATCGTGAAACCATACATCGTGTGAATAAAAAAAGGGCCGGCGCATGCCGGCCCCGTGGATCAGGCTTCAACCGGCAGGTACAGGTCAAAGACGAATTTCGAGTAGTCGTGCACCAGCGGGTTGAGCAGGTTTTCCAGCCACTGGTGCTGACCGGCTCTGTACGGGCTGCTTTCACGCCAGGAGGCCAGCTCGTGCCAGGCGCGGGTGATATTTTCCAGGTTTTCGAAACGGGTGACGGCATACAGACCGCCGGGGACATCTTTGATCACCACATCGCCCCGCCCCTGGATACCTTCCGGCACGGTCACCCAGATCTCATAGCCATAGTTCGAGCTGCCCTGGGAGGGATTCGGGTTGTTGAAGCCGAAGTGGCGGTAGCGGTCGCCGTACCCATCCACCAACCCATTTGCTTCCAGGAATGCTTCCATCTTTTTGTGGGCGATTTCCTCCGGGCTTGATCCAAAGCCCAGCACACTGGCAACCCGCATCGGTTCGAGTGTTACGATTTTTACATCCAGCTTAGACATCGATTCTTTTTTCTCCTCTGAACAATCTAATTTGTGGAACAGGATCCGATCGCGCGATGTATCTGTATTCTACGGTGGAAATAAGCCATCTGCTGTCATATATTTAGATTAAAATATGCCTGAGATCAGGAAAGCGAGGCTGAGCTGTGCGCGCCGACCGGTTGTTATCGATATTATTGATTCTGCAGCAGCGCAGGGAAGCAACTGCAGGTGAGCTGTCGCGTGAGCTGGGCGTCTCGGTGCGCACGATTGCGCGCGACCTGGAGACATTGAGTATGGCGGGAATACCGCTGTATGCCGAACGCGGCGTGGGTGGGGGCTGGCGGCTGGTGGAAGATTACCACACCGATCTGACCGGCATGACGCAACCAGAGCTGCAATCGCTGCGGTTGCTGAATATCCCCGAGGCATTGGGGGTTTTAGAAGTCGGCGCCGAGCTGCGCAGTGCGCTGCTGAAGCTGTTTGCTGCAGCCTCACGGCGAGCAGAGAGCGGGAGCGGTCAAGGGCAGTTTATCCTGCTGGATTGGGCGGAGAAAGAGCATCTCCTCGAAGACAAGACCCACCTGAGACTGCTGCATACCGCACTGCGAGAATCGCGCCAGGTGCGGCTGCACTACCGCTATGCAAATTTTATCGATGTGGAGCAAAGCGTTGATCCCTGCGGGCTGGTAGCCAGTGGAGGCTTGTGGTACCTGATTTATGCCATCCAGGGGCGCATCCGGGCAGAAGCCATTACGGAGTTAATCGAGATCCAGCTTCTCGATACCCGCTCACAGCGTTCCGACAACTTCGACCTGGCAGATGCCTGGCGCCGTCTGAAAGCCGAAATGGCGGTTAAGCAAGGCTTTCGGGTGCGGCTGCGCATGTCTCCACGAATGTGTAACTGGCTGGAAGTGCTGCAAAAAGGGCGAGCTTTCCAGATTGGAAAGCTCGAGAGCGGAGGTGATCCGGGTGGCTGGCGGCAGGTTGAGCTGTTCTTTGAGAATTTGGAATCTGCCCGGAGAGAAATTCTTGCCTGGGGAGGCAGCGTGGAGGTGCTGGAGCCGCGGGCTTTACGACTCAGCGTGAGCGACTATGCCGCCCAAATTTTGAGGCGCTACCAGAATGATTGAGAACAGCAGCGCCAAAGCCGCGAGAAATGCGGCTGGAACGGCTGTGAGCAAGACCACCAGAAAGCCAGCGCCCACCAGGATTTGATCGAGCAGCAGGAGAACAAAGACCCAGGCAGGTGAATGCGTTGAAACTTCCAGCCCCTGAACTGCAATGGGGGAGCATAGCAGCGAGCCGCCCAGAAGCAATCCCAGGATGAGTGTGATACCAGCGACCGCTAATAGAACGCGGCTGAAAGCCTTCAGAGGATCGTTATTTCTGTTTGTAGCGGCCATGGGAAATCTCCTTCAAGCCAGAGTATAGCGCCGGAAGGAGATGGCTGCACTAATTATGAGTAGGGGTTATTCCCTGGTCAAGTGGACAGGTTTTAGAGGCGCGTCGACCAGCGTTTGGGGGTGCGCAGGCCGGAACCGACGCCCATGGTGTTCCAGCGCGAGCGTGCGCCGGTGCGGTCGGAAGGGGTGCCCAGCTCGGGAGCAGGTTGTTCTTCGGCTGCCAGTAGAAGCGCCTCGCTTTCTTCCGGGTAGCTGCCGTCGCCTGTATGGGGGGAGATATCACGCACCAGAACCAGGAGAGTAATGTCATCAAACTGCGCCGCCTTGCCGACGAACTCCTGGACAGAGAGCAGAATGGCTTGCTGGATCTCCTGGGCGGAACGGTTCAGGCTAGATAGGGCTACTTCCATCAGGCGCCGTTCTTTGTAAAAGCTGCCATCACCGTTCTGGGCGTCGGGGATGCCATCGGTGTATAGGATCAAAGCTGCGCCGGGGTCGATCTGGATCACTTCTTGCGTCCACACGGCATCCGGATCGACGCCGATGGGTATTCCGGTTGGGGTCAGGGCAGTGAAGGTGCCCCCATCCTGGTGGTTGATCAGGATGGGGGGGTTGTGCCCGGCGTTGCTGTAGGTGAAGATGCCCAGGCGCGGGTCAAGGATGCCGTAGAACGAGGTCACGAAAAGATTGGCACGCGCATCCTGAAGGATGCGTTCGTTGGCTGAGAAGAAGACGATATCCGGGCGGGCTTCGTATTCCAGGGCGTAGGTGCGAATTAACGTGCGGCTGAGCGCCATATACAGCGCGGCGCCCATGCCTTTATCGGCGACATCGGCAATCAGTATTCCCACCCTGCCATCCGGAAGGGGGATAAAATCGAAGAAGTCTCCCGAGGTTTCTCGCGCCGGCACCAGCGTAACGGCAAGCTCCCAGCCTTCAAGATTGGGCAGCTCGTTGGGTAAAAAGCTGGCCTGGATGCGGCCTGCAAATTCCAGCTCCTGAAGGGTGGCTTGAAATTCCAGCGACTCGGAGTAGATCTTGGCCTGGTGCAGGGCCGACGCAGTTTGAGCGGCGAGGGATTGCGCTGCCGGGAAAAGGGCGGTGAGCGCCTTGCGATGCCAGGGCTGCGCCAGGCTGCGCAGCTCCACGTACACGCAGCCTAACGGCTGACCGCTGTCAACCTCCAATATTGGGGTGATAAGGGCAGGCGAATGCTGGGCTGCTGCGCTATTCCAGGGCAAGGGTTCTCGCCCCAGGAAGGCCTGCGCCTGGCGCTGATCTTGAACCCAATCCCAGATCTTATCCATCTCAGGCGACCATTCTTGTGGATGGCGATGGAGAAATTGGTTCGAAGATAGCCAGACCGCCACGCGTCCGGAGGGAAACATATTGGGCACGTGCTCGTCCAGCAGATTGCTCAGGCGGGAAGCGTCCAAAGGCGAGGTGATGATGTCCCGGCTGAGGTGCTCTAACTGTTCCAATTGGCGGGATTGCTGGCGGCTCAGTTCGGCAACCCAGCTCAACTGCCGGGACAGGTAGGCGACCATGAGCAGGCCAATCGAGATGAACAGGAATACGACCAGGCCCTGCTGGGAATATAAACCTGCCACCAGGATGGCAAATGGGTTGGCAATCATCGGCAGACCCAGGGCGACCATCAGGAAGCGCAGCAGCGGGCGAACGGAGCGGTTGGATATGGTAACGAGCTGCACCCAGATGGCATAGGCGATGTACGGCGCCCAAATCAGGAGCACGAGCAAGAAGTAGACGATCAATGCCAGGCTGCCAGCCAGAATCGCCTGAGTGTCTGGAGCCTGGAGCGGGATTGCGCCGCCGAAGAACCTGTATACCTGCAAACTGATCAGGTAAGCCAGGGTGATGTTGCTGATTTCCATTGCCTGCGCGCGCCATTGATTCCAGCGCGCAGCCGTCGTTTGGGCGTGCGATATATTCCAGGCAAAGCGTGCAATTGAATTGGCAACGCTCAACCACAGCGCGGTGGGGCCATAAAGAAATGCTGCCGCCCACTGCACCATGCCGGCAAGCGAGCCTTCTGCGCTGCCATAGCGGTCGGTATGAATTTCCACAATCAGGAAATGGTTTAACTGGTTGAAGATAACGATCAGGAGGCCGAAGATGAGCAGCCCGGGCCAGGAAGCGCGCACCACACTGACCTGCGTAGACATGACCAGCCATGCCAGGCCTGCCAGGGCTGCCGGGGTGACCAGCAGGAACACGAGAACGTCGCCAGATCCCACCAGGCGGCGTTGTTCGCTCGTATTCTCCAGCTCGGGCCATAGGGCGCGTACCAGAGAGAATAAGAGGTTTCTCATGTTCAGGATTATAACGCTAAATGCCGTGCACCTATAGCGCGCTCAGGGTGGATTATGCCAGGAAATTAAATTGGTGGAGGTAAGCAGCGGAATATACCCGCTGCCTGCCCCCACCAGTACAGGCGAGGTTTTGCGGTAGATGTTTTGCTATGCGGAGGGGGCGGCTAAAGTGGCCTGGTTGAACAAGGGGATCGAGTCGTCGTCCAGCAGCACCCAGATGGAATAAACGCCCAACAAAGTGCCGATAGGAAGCATGGGCAGGTTGAGCACTGCCAGCACCAACGCCAGGATGCGCGCCCACTGCCGGTAGCGCAGCAGTCCAAAACCGGCGATCATGCCGGGCAGCGAGGTGGTGAGCAGGAGGCCGGCGACGAACAGCGCCGTGATGGTAAGCACGCTGAAGGCGACGCGATCATCGGTGATGAGCCCGATGCCGAAGAACAGGCCGAAAATGCACAGCGCGGTGACAAGTCCAAGCGCGCCGAGCACGATGTACAACCAGCTTACAACTTTTACATGGGTATCCATGCGGTCCATAACGATTTTCTCCTTGTGAAAGTGCAGGCGGCGCTGTTTCTGCCTTGCGAAACGCCTGCTGCTTAAATTTTCACTACTTAATACGCAGGTGCGGAGATCAAGTTGCATACCCGCGGCTGCCCAGTGCGTGATTTTGTGGTATACCATCAGCATGCTCAGCGGTATTCCTGGCGCAGCGCCGCGCCTCAGACAATCTCTTATCTGGGTGGGCTGGATGCTGGCTTTTGCCGCGGCCTATGCCCAATCTCCACTGTACACCTCCAACCAGAACCAGTACTTTCTGCACGGGCTGGCAAGCGCCGGCATCGGGAATCTGCACGCTGATTGGCTGGCGAACACGCTCGACCCGACGCCGGTTTTCAGCTTCCTGGTGGAATGGGGCTACCGTATCTTCCACAGCGAAGCGATATTTTATGCTGTCTACGCGCTGCTGATGGGCATGTACCTGTACAGCCTGTATGCGATAGCCAGCAGCATCTACGCGCTGCAAGATAACCCGCAGAAAAAGCTCTTCTTCCTCAGCCTAATCATCGCCTTGCACTCCGCCGGTTGGCGCTACGGGCTTTCTCAGTTCTTGAGCAGCAACTGGACCTACGTGCTGGAGGACGGGGTTGCCGACCAGCGTATGCTGGGGACGGTGCTGCAGCCGAGCGCCTTCGGTGTTTTGCTGCTGCTGTCGGTGGCAGTTTTCCTGCGCGGCAGGCTGTATCCGGCGCTGGCATTGACCGTGCTGGCGGCTACAGTGCACCCGACCTACCTGTTCAGCGCTGGCGTCTTGTCGGCGGCATACCTAGCGATTACCTGGCGCAGGGAGGGCAGCCCAGGCAGAGCGCTGCTGGGAGGGATCTTTGCCCTGGCGCTGGTAGCGCCCATCCTGATCTATACCTACACCATCTTTGCCGGCGGCGAGCCGCAGGCGGCGGCGGAGGCAAGGCATATCCTGGTTTCATACCGCATCCCGCACCATGCGCTGATCTCCTGGTGGTGGGATGCCACGGCAGTTTTCAAGATCGTAATGGTTGCGGCGGCGCTATGGCTGGCGCGGCGCACGGCAGTTTTCCCGGTCTTGCTGGCAGGTTTTGCCAGCGCGGTGCTGGTGACGGGCATACAGGCGCTCACCGGCAGCGAAGCGCTGGCGCTGCTGTTCCCGTGGCGTATCTCTGTGCTGCTGGTGCCGCTCTCGCTCGGCATACTGTCGGGTGCGCTGGTGCTGCGCATAGACAGCGCGCTGAAGTCGCCGGCGCTGCGCAAGGCTGCAGCTGCGGCAGCATGGGCGGCGGTATTTCTAGCCGCGGTGGCGGGTGCTGCCAGGTTTGCAATTGACTTGCAGCGGCAGGCAGGCAACCCGGAGCGACCCCTGCTGGCATACGTGCGGCAGCACCTTGCCGCGCAGCAGACTTACCTGATCCCGGTAAAGATGCAGGATTTTCGCCTGGAAACCGGCGCACCGGCGTTTGTGGATTTCAAAGCCATTCCCTACAAGGATACAGATGTGCTGGAGTGGTACCGCCGGGTGCGGTTGGCGGAACGATTCTACAAACAGCCCAACTGCCAGCTACTGGAGGAGATCGCAGACACCGGTGGGGTGACGCACCTGGTTTGGCCTGCAGGTGAGCGGCCCAAATGCCAGGCGATGGAATTGATTTACGAGGACGAGGCGTACGAGCTGTATTGGTTAAAGTAGGGGGGGATTCGGGAACGCGGATACGAGCACAGTAGATCAATCGCTGCGATGAAACCTTCGAAGGGCTACTGCGTAGATCATGGTAGACACTTACCAAGGAGAATACCAATGATCGACCTGTCGAAACGATTGTACCGCAGCCAATCCAACCGCGTCTTTTCCGGCGTGTGCGGCGGTCTGGGAGAATATTTTGGCCTGGATGCCACACTGATCCGTTTGGGGTTCGTCTTCGCAGCTATTTTGGGCTGGTTCGGCCCGCTGTTTGTGACCTATGTGATTATGATGCTGGTCGTACCGGAGGCGCCGCCTGCCGCGCACAGCGTTGTGGACGCGGCGCCAGATTCCAGCTGATAGCCATTGCTTGCTCCTCTTCTCAATCGTGCTGGCGGCATATTGATGCCGCCAGCACGTGTTTAATGTCTGGATTCTGCGCCTGCGCTGCGCTGCAGCTCAGGTTGACCAGGCGTGATAGAATCGGCGGGGCAAAGAAACCATCAAAGCAGGGCAGCGAATGACAAAATCCACACTGCCGGTGGAGGCGCCGGCAGGGCTCTCAGGCTATATAACCCTACTTACATCGAACCGCGAGTATCGGCTTTTATGGTTGGGCGAAGTGGTCAGCCTGTTTGGCGACTGGTTCAACCTGATCGCCTCAGCCGCGCTGATCTCGCGGCTCACCTCTTCAGGCCTGGCGGTGGGCGGCCTTTTCGTGGTGCGCATGCTGGCGCCTTTCCTGGTAAGCCCGCTGGCGGGAGTGGTCGCCGACCGCTACAACCGTAAGCGCCTGCTGGTGCTGACCGATGTGCTGCGCGCCGTGGTGGTGATGGGTTTCCTGCTGGTGCGCGAGCCGAAGCAGGTGTGGCTGTTGTATGCCCTGACGGCGGTGCAGTTGGGTCTGAGCGGGATGTTCTTCCCGGCGCGCAATGCCATACTGCCAGATATCGTCACCCGGCAGCAGTTGGGCGCCGCCAACGCATTAAGCTCGGCGACCTGGTCGGTGATGCTGGCGCTCGGCTCGGCGGTTGGTGGGGTGGTTGCCGGACGCTACGGCATCTATGCCTCCTTTGTGATCGATGCAGCCACATTTCTGGTCTCGGCGGTGCTGATCGCGTCGATCGCCTACCGCCACACTGATCAACCAGCCAGCAGCGGGGGATGGCGGCAGGCGGGGCAGCAGTACCTGGAGGGCTTGAATTATCTGGCGGAGCATAAGGGCATGTTGATGGTCGCGACCCAGAAAGGGCTGATGGCGCTGGCAGCGGGCGGCGCTTTTCAGGTGGTGCAGGTGGTGCTTGCCGAACGAGTGTTTGTGATCGGCGAAGGCGGCAGCACCAGCCTGGGTATCCAGTACGCTGTAGCTGGCATCGGCACCGGGTTAGGTCCGATCCTGGCGCGAAGATTGAGCGGCGATCAGGGCGCGGCGCTGCGGCGCATGCTGCTGTGGGCCTGGGCGCTCAGTGTGCTGGGAATCCTGATCACTGCCACGATGGCTTCATTTGGGCTGGTATTGATCGGGCAGGCGCTGCGGGCGGTGGGCACGGGCATCAACTGGGTGTTCACCACCCAACTGCTGCTGCAGGAGCTACCCGACGGCGTGCGCGGGCGCGTCTTCGCTACGGAATTTGCGCTCTATTCGCTGGCGAGCGCCATTGCCGCGTACCTGGGCGGCTGGCTGTTCGATACAGCCGGCATGGATATCCAGGGGGTGTTATGGCTGATGGCGCTGGCGAGTGCGCTGTGCGGCGCCATCTGGCTGTTGTGGCTGCTGCGTGGGAAGCCGTAGGGGCACGGGCGTTCTATGCCCGTGCCCTGACGCTACGCAATCAGGGAATGGCTGGCAGCCACTGCCGGCTGCATGGTACGCCAACCCGTGCTGCCTCTAGGCAGCCACCGCACGCCGGCGGTCGCGCAGGGCGTACGGCAGGTACAGTAGCAGGCACATCACCAGGGCGATGGCTTCCAGGCTGAGCACATACCAGGGCCAGGGACCGAGCACATCCATCAGGCTGGCTGTGTCGGGTTTGCGCATGATGAACAGATAATTACTGCCCAGCAAGGCGTTGATCGCCGCTACGACCAGCATGTACACATTGCCCCAGATGATCACCCGTTTGAGCGAGCTCCAGTAGGGGCGGTAACCTTCGACGAAGGTCATGTAGATGGCGGCAATCACGATTGTGCCGTGTGAGATGATCACCTGGAAGAAGCGGAAGTGCGGGAAACCGTATGCGCCGGCATCCGGCGTGAGCAGCGCCTGCATGGCGCCGGCGATACCGAGGAAGTAGGAAAATTCGTAGATCGAGTAGCTCTTGGTCACGAGCATGTAGGCGCTCAGCCACACCAGCACGCTGCACAAATGGAACGGCAGCATGGTTTGCAGTGTCCACTGCCCGGCGGAGTAGTTCCAGGCATGCCAGGCAAGCTCGTTGATCACCAGAACAGCTGCCATTGTGTAGCGGGCGACCGTACGGCCGCGCGGGGTGAAATTCTGGCGGTAGATAATGATCAAAGCGATGATCAGCACCACCACTGCCAGGGCGATTAAATGTGCGCGTCCGAACAGCTCAAAAGGCGGTCCGGGCCAATCTTTGGCAAAAAATGATCCCATAATAATCTCCTTCAATCGACGGAAGCCACGCAGTCTCTTAGCATGTGCGTAGAGCTTGATTATTTAAACACTGTACTACGGAAATTGTTCTGCCGCAACGGCATGCATGCAGTAAAATAATGAGCAGTCAGGAGCAAGCCCATGAAACTTTCCATCGGACAGGAAGCCCCAGATTTTACGCTGCAAAGCCACCTGGATCAGTCCATCCGGCTGAGCGATTACCGCGGCACGAACGTGGTGCTGGTATTTTTCCCGCTGGCATGGACGCCGATATGAACCAGCCAGATCCCGTCTTACCAGGCTGAATTAGCCGAGTTTGCGGGATTAAACGCCCAGGTTCTGGGCATTTCGGTGGATCATATACCCTGCTTAAAGGCCTGGTCCGAGAGCCTTAACGGCATCGAGTACCCGCTGATGAGCGATTTTTGGCCGCACGGCGCTGTTGCCCAGCGCTACGGAGTATTTCGCTCGGATGGGCGCAGCGAACGCGCCATCTTTGTCATCGACCGATGGGGCTGTATTCGCTACATCGATATTCACGATATCGACCACCAACCTGACAACGAGGAGATCCGCCAGGTGCTGCGCCGCATCGATCCACAGGCGGCAGCCAAAGCCCGCGAGGAGCGCGCCGCGGCAGAATTCTCGCCGCCGCAAGGCGGCATCGTGATGTACTGCACCTCGTGGTGCCCGGACTGCAAACGCGCCCGGCGCTGGTTCCAGGAACGCGGGCTTGAATTTGCCGAATTTGATATCGACGCCGAACCTGGCGCAGCCGCCCGGGTGAAAGGCTGGGCCAACGGCAGCCGCACCACGCCAAGCTTCGAAGTCGGCGGGCGGGTCATTGTGGGGTACAAATTGGATCAGCTCGAGCAGGCTGTGCAAGCCTGGCAGGCAGAGCAAAAATCGGTTTGATCAGCGCGCCCGGCGAATTTCGTCGACCGCTTCGGGGTTGACCAGCGAAGAGGTGTCTCCGGGGTCCAATCCCAGGTAGGCGGCGCGGATAACGCGGCGCATCAGTTTGGCGTTGCGCGTCTTGGGCAGCTCGCTGACAAACAAGATATCTTTGGGGGCCAGGGGCTTGCCCAACGCATCGACCAGCATCTGCCGTAATTCAGCTTTCAACTCAGAACATTCCTGGCAGGCTTCTTGAAGCACGCAGAAGGCCACCACGGCGCTGCCCTTGATCTCGTCCGGCACTCCGACGGCTGCCGCTTCGACCACGTTGGGGTGCTGCACCAGGACGGACTCCACCTCGGCAGGTCCTAAGCGTTTGCCGGCGACCTTGATGGTGTCGTCCGAGCGCCCCAGGATATACCACATGCCGTCCTCGTCGATGGCAGCGAAATCGCCGTGTACCCACACGCCGGGCCAGCGCGACCAGTAAGTTTCCTCGTAGCGCTTTGGATCATTCCAGAAGCCGCGCGTGATACCGATCCAGGGGGTTTTGATCACCAGCTCACCCACCTGGCCGCGCAGCGGCTGTCCGTGCTCGTCGAGCACGTCGGCGAGGATGCCGGGGCAGGCGGCGGAAAAAGCGCACGGCTTGAGCGGCAAGATCGGGTTGCCCATGACGATGCCGCCGGCAAGCTCGGTGCCGCCGGAGTAATTGATGATCGGCTTCTTGCGCTCACACACCACCTCGAACAACCACATCCACGGGTCGGGGTTCCAGGTTTCGCCGGTGGAGGCCACCAGGCGCAGGGACGACAGATCGTGGGAGCGCACAGGCTCTTCGCCGTAGCGGATCAGGGAGCGGATGAAAGTGGGCGATAATCCCAGGGCGCTGACTTTGTGCCGGGCGACCATGGCCCAGGTGCGCTCAGGCCCGGGGTAATCCGGCGCGCCGTCGTACAGCAGCATGGTGGCGCGCAGGATCAGGCTGCCGAATACCAGCCAGGGACCCATCATCCAGCCCATGTCGGTGATCCAGTAGATCACCTGACCGGGGTGAACGTCGGTGCCAAAGGCCATATCCTGGGAGGCCTTGACCGGAAAGCTGCAGTGGGTGTGCACGGCGCCTTTGGGCCGCCCGGTGGTGCCGGAAGTGTAGATGACCATCATCACCTCATCGGCGGCGGTGTCGGCAGTCTCGGCTGCTTCGGGCTGGGAGGCAACCAGCTCGTGCCACCAGTGATCACGCCCCGGCTGCATGGGGGTATCGATGCCGGTGCGCTGGAGCACGATCATGTGCTGTAAGGTGGGCGCGTGGGCAGCGGCTTCATCGGCGACCGGCTTGATGGCGACCGGCTTGCCGCGGCGGTATACACCATCAGAGGTGAAGATCGCCTTAGCGCCGGCGTCAGCCAGGCGCGCTGCCACTGCGCCGGAACCGTAGCCAGAGAAGAGCGGCAGGATGATGCCGCCGATCTTGGCGATCGCCAGCAGCGCGGCGACGATCTCCGGCGTCATGGGCATGAACAGCCCGACCGCGTCGCCGCGGCCGATACCCAGGCTGCGCAGGGCGTTAGCGGTCTGGTTGGTCAGGCGGTTCAGCTCGCCGTAGGTCAGCCGGCGCACAGCGCCTTCCTCGCCTTCCCAGATCAGGGCAGTTTGAGTCTCGACCGGCGTGCCGGTGTATTTATCCAGGCAGTTGTGGATGATGTTCATGCGCCCGTCCACGCACCAGCGCGGCCAGGCGCTGCCGCGGGAGGTATCCAGGATCTGGGTGTAGGGCTGGGAGAAGCGGATGTCCAGGAAGGAGAGCAGGGCCTCGGTGAACCATGCAGGGTCGCTGGTGGAGCGGCGCATGAGCTCGTCGTAATTGGCGAGGCCGAAACGCTGCATGAAGCGCGTCAGGTTGGCGTTATCGACGTAATCAGGTGTTGGCTGCCAGACGACTGGCCCGCCAATACTTGTTCCCTCACTCATGGCTTTCCTCCTTTGGCAGTTGGATAAAGCGCAGTGATTGTTGGAGGAAAATTATAACATTACCGAACTCGCCAGCCGCAAGGCAAACCCTTCGCCAACCCATACCGCCTCGGCGGATACGCGCAGCGGGTAAAGCATTGGTCTGGAGGGAGTCGAGAACCAGCTCGAGGGACAGTATTGGGTAGGGGCAGGTTTGTACCGGCAAGATGCCTATGCCAAAAGACGCACCTCTCAGGCCTTTCAATCCAATCGATCAGAGCCAAAACCTGCCCTGTCTTTAAAGCAGAATCCCCTCTATGGGCGAGGGTGGGTGGGTTTTCGCCTGGAAAGGCTGGATCGAGGATCCTGACGGACGGTTCTCCGCGCCGGCGTGCGCTGCTGGAACAAACCCACCCCTACGGTATGAGGGCGAGGTTCTCCCCAAACCATCGCGCCGTATCCGCCAGGGCAAGCGCCAGGGGCCGGGGGAGGTAGCCCAGCTCGCGGCGGGCTTTGTCGCTGCTGATCTGCGAATTGCTGGCCAGCACATCCAGCGAGTAGGGAGTGAAGCGCGGCCGGGCGCCTGCCAGGCGGTAGTAGTACGGCATCAGCCGCGCCGCCAATCGCCCAAGCCATGCTGGCGCTTTGACCTTCAACAGCCGCCTTCCCAGGGCGTGCTGCACGGAAAGGATGAGATCCTTGACGCTGATCTGCTCGCCGGAGAGGATGTAATTTTCCCCGCAGCGACCGAACTGGCGCGCCAGCACCAGGCCCTGTGCGACGTCGCGCACGTCCACGAAGTCGTAGGCGCCGTCGACGTAGAGCATGGGCCGGCCGCGTACGCAGTCCAGGATGACCTTGCCCATCTCCGACAGGCGGTAATCGTGCGGGCCGATCACGCCGGTGGGGCAGGCGATAACCACATCCAGGCCTTCACACGCCGCCTGCTGGACGAGCAGCGAAGCCTGCGCCTTGGAGCGGTCGTAAGCGCCGTACGGGTTATCCGGGTCGTAGGGCAGCGACTCGTCTACCACCGCGCCGTGCGGAATGCGCCGCAGGGCGTGGATCGAGCTGGTGTACACCATGCGCCGCGCCCCGGACTGCTTGAAAGCGCACAGCACGTTGCGCGTACCGACCACATTCACCAGGTGCAGGTTGGGATTGCGTCCCGGCAGAATCGAGATGGCGCCCGCCAGGTGGTAAACGGTGTCGACCTGCTGCATGGCTGCCAACAGGGAGGCGTAATCCAGCAGGTTGCCTTCGACCAGCTCCACGTCCAACCCGCGCAGCGGGGTGAGATCTTCGCCGGGCAGCACCAGGGCGCGCACGGGTACCCCGGCGCAGGAGAGCTGCCGCGCCAGCACGTTGCCGATGTGACCGGTGGCTCCGGTAATCAGGTTCACGCCGGGGTGCATGCGAAGCCCTCCACCAGCAGACGGATGCTGTTTTCGATCTCGACAGCCCAATCGGCGCCATGCGGGTCGAACAGCCCCTGCATGAGCAAGCCCAGCGCGGCTGCCACCAGCAGGCGAGAAGCGGTGGCTGGATCCACAGGCTGGAAAGCACCGCTCTGGATGCCGGACTGGATCAGTTCGGCGAAGTACTGCTGGTAGCGGTGGTAAGGGGCGACCGCCGCCTGCCACAATAAGGGATTACGCTGCGACTGGATCCAGAACTCGAGCAGGATAGCGATGTTCACATCGGCAGCCTGGAAGACCTGCCCGGCGATGCGGCTCATCTGCAGCAGGGCTGCAGGGACATCCGGATTATCGCGGTAGGCCTGTTGAAAATTGGCGTCCAGATCCGCCAGCCAGGCTTCCATCAATGCCAGGAAGATGGCCTGTTTGGAGGCGAAGTGATGGTAGAAGGCGCCTTTGCTGGCGCCAGCAGCGGCGCAGATATCGGCGACGGAGGCAGCCTGGTAGCCGTGCTGCGAGAACAGGCGCAGAGCGGCTTCCATGAGCTGCAGGCGAGTTTCTTGGCTGCGAGGTTGCATGGGGGGAATCCTTTGAATAAAACCGACCGGTCGGTATGATTTTAGCTGGAGATGGGCAATAAGTCAAGGCATTGAGTGTGGAGATTCACCCGGTGCACATGTACTCTCTCTAACCGGAAGCTGCCCGTGATATCATTTCCCCCATGCCGAATCCTGACTTCTCCCACATCCGCATCAACTCTGATCGCTTGCGCGCCGATTTCGACTCCCTGAGCCAGATCGGCGCCACTGCCTCCGGCGGCGTCACCCGCCCGGCGTTCAGCCAGGCGCACCTGGAAACGCGGCGCTGGTTCCATGCCCAGGCGCAGCAGGCAGGG
>JBGSTO010000369.1:0-18194 GCA_041736465.1 Anaerolineales bacterium
GCCTCTCTCAAGGTGGTGATCACCACCAAAGATGGGCGCTCGTTATTTACCCAACAGCCGCAGCCGAATGATATCTTTACTCTGATCGAAGCCTGCGGCGCTAACTGTGCAGAGATCAAACTGAAATCCGAGTTTTAGCGACCAATTCCCCCAGACTCATGCGGCGAATGCTCTTGGGTTTACTCCAGGCAGCATCCGCCGGTGATAATTGAAGCGCTTTCTTCAGATAGCCCTTGGCTCAGGGCTGGCCCTCCAGGCCTAATTCGGGCGCAATGCGGCGCATCGCCTGGATGACATTTTCCACGTGAGTCCACAGCTCCACGCCGAATTCCTGGGCAGCGTGTTCGATCTCTTCACGGTTCGCGCCTGCAGCAAAGGCGCGGTCTTTCCATTTTTTCTTCACCGATTGGTAGCCCAGGTCGTATAAAGAACGTGAAGGGCGCACCAGCGCCACTGCGGTGACCAACCCGGTAATTTCGTCGCAGGCATACAGCGCTTTTTCCATCACCGATTGTCTCGGCACCCCGGTGTGGTCGGCGTGGCTGAGAACCGCGCGGATGACGATCTCGGGGACTTGTTTTTCCCGCAATATTGGCTCGCCTGCCTGGGGGTGCTGCTCCAACGTAGGGTGGATTTCCCAGTCGAAGTCATGCAGCAGCCCAACCAGCCCCCACAGCTCCGCATCCTCGCCCAGCTTCTCGGCGTAGAATCGCATCGCAGCTTCGACAGCCAGCATGTGGCGCACCAGGCTCTCGTTTTTTACATACTCACGCACAAGACTGAGCGCTTCGTCGCGATTCATTGCGCCTCCACAGGAAAGATGGGTTCGGGCGTGCCCAGTATCGGCAGCGGTCTGGTGATGTGAATGTCAACCAGGGCGACTGCAGTTGCCAGAGTTTCCCGTATATTCCACAAAAGCAGCGAGCGTGCCAGGTAGCGGCGCTGGGTGGCTGGAACGCCCAGGGTGTGTATGCCCAACTGGTTGCAGGTATACACGGCGCGCGCCAGGTGAAACTGCTGGGTGACCACGACTGCCTGCTGAACGCCAAAGATATGGGCGGCGCGGTAGCAGGTATCGTAGGTGCGCTGCCCGGCGTAATCCTGTACGATGACCTCATCGGGTACACCCAGGCTCAGGGCGAAATTGCGCATTGCGCCCGGTTCGTTATAGTCCAGAAAGCGATTATCGCCGCTCATCAGCAGGCGGTCAACTTTACCGGCGAAATATAAATCCGCCGCGGTGGTGATGCGATCTTGAAGTACGGCGGTGGGCGAGCCATCCCTGCGCAGACCGGCGCCAAAGACGATGGCAACGCGCCCGCTGCGCTCGGACATCGCCGGCAGGCGGTCTGGCGAATAGGTGCGCGGCCAGGCATAGATGGATGTGAGCAGGCGCGGAAAGACTAATGCCAGTACACCCAGCACGGCAATCCACAGCACCACCCGGAGCAAGATTCCAATGATTCGTGCCAACATAGTCCATGATTTTACCATTTATTGAAGCTGCGAATTTAAGGCTCACAGCGAACCGGTGTTTTTAGGGATTGACCTTGCTTCTGGTGGTTCATGGGATTACAATCGCGAGGCGATGAACATCGAAAAATCTTATCAAGAGACCCTGGATTACCTGTACAGCTTCGTCGACTACAGCCTGACGAAATCCGACCGCTACACGGTAGAGAAATTCGATTTGGGCCGTATGCGGCTTTTCGTTGAGAAGCTGGGACAACCGGATAGGCGCTATCCGATCATTCACATCGCCGGCACCAAAGGCAAGGGGTCGGTATCCGCCATGTGCAGCCATGTGCTCCAGGCGGCAGGATACCGGGTGGGATTATATACTTCCCCACATTTACACGACTATGCCGAGCGTATCCAGATCAATCACGAACCAATCCCACATGAAGACCTGGTATCCCTGGTTGATGAGCTTCGACCGCTGTTCACCAGCATCCCGGAGCTGACCACGTTCGAAATTACCACCGGGCTGGCGTTAGCATACTTTGCGCGTGAGCAGGTGGATGCGGTGGTGCTGGAAGTGGGGCTGGGCGGCAGGCTGGATGCCACCAACGTGGTGACTCCGGCGGTAACGGTCATCACATCCATCTCACTTGACCACATGTTCTTGTTGGGGGATACACTGGCAGCGATTGCAGGGGAAAAATGCGGTATCATCAAGCCCGGAGTGCCGCTGATCTGCGCGCCCCAACAGGAGGAAGCCAGGTCGGTGATCGAGCGCCGCGCCATCGAGGCAGGAGCGCCGCTCGTGCAGGTGGGCAAAGACTATTTGTTTGCGCCTATCTCTCGCTCGCTGCAGGGGCAGAGCATGCTGGTATGGCAGGCGAGCGAACAGCAGCAGGTAGATGAATTCATCGAGTCGGGCGGTGTTCTTGAGTGGGAACCCACGCGCTTGAATTTGCCTTTGCTGGGCTACCACCAGGTGGAAAACGCCGCCACGGCTTATGCCACTCTGCAGGAATTCCGCCAACGCGCCCTGCCGCTCAGCGCTGAGGCCATACAGCGCGGCTTTGCCATCACGCAGTGGCCCGGGCGATTCGAAATCCTGCAGCGCAGTCCGATTGTGGTGGTAGACTCAGCCCACAACCGCGACTCGGCGCGCAGGCTGCGCCTGGCATTGGACGATTATTTTCCCGGACAGCCCGTTATTTTGTTGTTCGGGGCTTCTGAGGATAAGGATGTGCAGGGCATGTTTGCCGAGCTGATGCCGCGCGTGCGCCGGGTAATCGCCACCAAATCTTTTCACCCGCGTGCCATGGAAGCCGAGCGCCTGGTTGAGCTGGCTCACCAATTCGGCCGCCCGGCAGCCATCGTGCCGGACGTGGGCGATGCCTTGAATGAAGCGCTGCGGCTGGCCTCAGGCGACGACCTGGTGCTGGTGACGGGTAGCATATTTGTAGTTGCCGGAGCGCGCGAAGCCTGGCTGACGCGTAAGTCAATGCCGGTGCAGGTGTGACGCGATCTTTGTTGGAGATGAATAGATGAGAAATCGAGATTGGTATATGAGTGACGAAGAGGATGATTTTGGCGAAGCTCTGCACCGCCGCACGGAAGAGCTTTACAGCATTCCAGACTCACCGGCTGATGATGAAGGGCTGATCGATTGTCCCGTAATTCCGTTACGAGACCTGGTCGTTTACCCGCACATGGTATCCCCGATCTTTGTGGGACGCGAATCGACCCTGCTGGCGATTGAGGATGCGCAGGAGAATGACCAGACGGTCATCGCTTTGACACAGCGAGACTCAGAGGAAGAAAACCCCGGTCCCGAGGATTTTCTCGTCATCGGGGTGGAGATGGCAGTGGGGCGTTTGCTGCACATGCCGGATGGTTCCAGCTCGGCTCTGGTGCAGGGACGCCGGCGGGTGGAAGTGGTGGAATTCACCCAAACTAAGCCCTACCTGCGGGTTCGAGCGCGCCCATACTATGAGATCAGCGAGCCGGACCGGCAGATCGATGCCACCATGCGCACGGCATTGGAATTATTTCAAAAGTGCGTGCAGTTAGATCGCAGCCTGCCGGAAGAGGCTTACCTGTATGCCCTCAATATCGACGAGCCCGGTTGGCTGTCGGATATGATGATCACCTCACTGGCGCCCCCGCTGGAAGACCGGCTGGAACTGCTCGAAGTCACCGACCCGTTGGAGCGGCTGCGCATGGTGGTCAAACTGCTGGCTCGCGAGGTGGACGTTCTGGAGCTGGAAGACGAGATTCATACCCGCGCCCAGTCTGAGGTGGATCGTACCCAGCGCGAGTTTTACCTGCGTGAGCAGATCAAAGCCATTCAAACCGAGCTGGGGGAAGGGGACATCTGGTCGCGCGAGATTCAGGAACTGCGCACCCGGCTTGAGAGCACCGACCTGCCGGTCGAGGTGAAAGCCCGCGCCGTAAAAGAGGTGGAACGCCTGGGACAGATGCCGCCGATGTCGCCCGAGGTGGGCATCATTCGCACCTATGTGGATTGGATCCTGGATTTGCCCTGGAGCCAAAAATCCGAAGACAACCTGGATGTGCGCCACGCGGCCAAGGTGCTGGAAAGCGAGCACTTTGGGCTGCCGCGCGCCAAGGAGCGCATCCTCGAGTATATCGCCGTGCGCAGCTTGCGGCCGCGCCGCCCGCGCCAGCCCATATTGTGCTTCGTCGGCCCTCCTGGAACCGGCAAGACCTCTTTGGGGCGATCGATTGCAGAAGCATTGGGGCGAAAATTTGTGCGCCTTTCTCTCGGAGGGGTGCGCGATGAGGCCGAGATCCGCGGTCACCGGCGCACCTATATCGGCGCCTTGCCGGGACGTATCCTGCAAACCATGCGGCGGGCAGAGACCTGCAATCCGCTTTTCATGCTGGATGAAGTGGATAAGCTGGGACAAGATTTTCGCGGCGATCCAGCCGCTGCTCTTCTGGAAGTACTTGATCCGGAGCAGAACCACGCTTTTTCGGACCACTACCTGGAGCTGCCGTATGACTTATCCACGGTGATGTTCATCACCACGGCGAACAGCGGCGCCACCATTCCGGCGGCGCTCCTGGACCGCATGGAGGTGATCGAGTTTCCTGGATATATCGAAGAGGAAAAGCTGGAGATTGCGACCCGATTTCTGCTGCCGCGGCAGCTGGAGGAGAACGGGTTGGAAGAAGGCGAGGTGCGCCTGTCGCTTCAGGCTCTGCAGCGCATCATCCGCGAGTATACCTACGAGGCAGGTGTGCGCAACCTTGAGCGGGAAATCGGCCGCGTCATTCGCAAGATTGCGCGTTTGAAGGCTGAAGGAAAGCGCTTTCCCGATATGGTTGGCTCTGCCAATATCGAAAAATTCTTAGGCCCGCCGCAGTTCTTCAACCTGGAAGCTGAGCTGCAGAACGAGGTGGGTGTGGCGACTGCGGTAGCCTGGACAGAGAGCGGCGGAGAGATCATGCCCGTCGAAGTGCTGCTGATGGACGGTAAGGGCAACCTGCAAATCACGGGACAGATCGGCAACGTGATGCAGGAGTCGGTGCAGGCTGCGCTGTCTTATTTGAAGTCGCGCTCAATTGAGTATGGCATCGATCCGGAAATTTATGATCAGGTAGACATTCACCTGCACATCCCCGAGGGCGCAATTCCGAAGGATGGCCCCAGCGCGGGTGTTACCATTACCACTGCGCTGGTGTCGGCTTTCACCGGCAGAGAGGTGTATCGCGATGTCGGCATGACCGGCGAAATCACCCTGCGCGGGCGGGTGCTCCCGGTGGGAGGTGTGCGCGAAAAAGTGCTGGCAGCGCACCGCGCCGGGCTGAAAACCGTGATCCTGCCTAAGCGCAACGTCAAGGATCTGATTGATGTGCCGAAGCGGGCGCGCAGCGAGATGCGCATCATTCCGGTAGAGCATGTTGAGCAGGTGTTGGAGATTGCACTTGCGCCCGCGCGTGCGGCGAAACCGCGCCGGGTGCGCAAGCCCACACCGGAACAGAGCGAATCCAAGGCGGATTCCACGGTGCAAAAACCAATCCCGGTACGCCGCAAGGGGGACAACCCCGCGGCAGCCGTGACGCCAGCCGCATAAACGACCGGCAATCGAGGATCTTCAGAAGGGTAGTCTCAAGTCGAGATGTGTTCGCTGCAACCAGCAGAGTTAACCACACATTTGGCCCAGGGTATGGGCGCGCGGCTGCACTGGTTTCCGGAGGACGTGTCTGCCTCCCGGTTGGCGCAGGTATTGGTGGGTATGGCGAACACACAGGGCGGCAGTGTGATCCTGGGTATCGCGCCGCGCTCCGGACAGGTGTTGGGCGTGCGGAATATGCCCGATCTGATGGACCGGGTGTTTCAGTGCTTACTGCTGGCAGACCCGGCATTGATCCTGCCCCTGCCGGAGGTGATTTCCCTGCAGGATAAGCCGGTATTGCATATCAGCATCCCTGCAGGGCTGCCGCACGTCTATTCGCTGGAAGGACGCTACCTGGGCCGCGATGGGGTGCAAACCAATCCGCTGCTGGCGCGCGACCTGCGCCGGCTGCTGGTCGAGCGGGGCGCGATCCAATTTGAGTCATTAAGCCCTTCCGGAGCGACCCTGAAAGACCTGGATCCTGTGCAGATCCGGGCTTATCTGGAGGCGGTGTCCTGGCCGGCAAATGAGTCTGCTGAGCAGGTGCTGCTGCGCCGCGGCTGTTTGCGGCAGGAAAAAAGGCTTCCAGGGCGAGAGCCAGAGCTGCGCCCCACCTTTGCCGGCTTGCTGTTGTTTGGACGCCAGCCGCAGCGCTGGATGCCCAATGCCACCCTTCTGGCAGCGCGCTTCACCGGCGCCGGTTTTTCAGACCGGTTTATCAAGCAAGAGATCAGCGGAACGCTTATCCAGCAGCTGCAGCAGGCTGAGATCTTTCTCAGGGAAAACATGCGCCACGTGGTGCGCATGGTGGGTGTACATCCCGGGGGGACGCTCGCACACCAGGAAACGCCGGAATACCCTTTCGAGGCCTTGCGCGAGCTGTTGGTGAATGCAGTGGCACACCGCGACTACAACATTCAGGGAGACAACATTCACCTGAACCTGTTCAGCGACCGCATCGAGGTGCATTCGCCGGGCGGTTTGCCCGGGCCGGTAACGCTGCAGAACTTGCTGCAGGCGCGTTTCTCGCGCAATGTTGTCATCGTGCAGGTTTTGGCAGACCTTGGCTACGTGGAGCGCCTGGGCTACGGGCTGGATCGAGTGGTCAGCGTCGCCCGGCAGCACGGCCTGCCGCCCCCGGTTTTTGAGGAAATTGCCGGTTCCTTTCGGGCGACGCTGATGGCAGCCTCTCAGATGCTGGGATTGGCTGAGCAGATCGACCTGGCCGCGCACCCCGATCTAAATCCTCGCCAGCAAGCCGCGCTTTCGTTTCTGGGGATGAGGCGGCGTATTACCAACCGCGATTTGCAGGAGCTGTGCCCAGAAGTCCACGCTGAAACGCTGCGGCGCGACCTGGTGGATCTGGTCTCACGCGGAATCCTGATCAAAGTCGGCGACAAAAAAGCGACCTACTACATTTTGAAGTAAGATTTATTGCCGCGTCAGCGAACGCCTCCTGGAAATCTCTCCAGGAGGCGTTTTCTCTTGTGCATGTCCCATGAAGTGCGACCAGCTTATCAGGGCGCGGGTGACGATCCCAGCTGGTACAGCCTACCGGCTACATCTCCATAATCTACAGTTGTAAAATATAACTCTCCGGCTTCATCTTCACCAAAGCTGGATACGTGACGACCCACGTTCTCTGTATACAAGTTCGGCACCCACGTGCCGGCGTCATCCTGCAGCCCCCAAAAACGCCCGCTGCCGTAATCGCTGAAGAAGTAGATGCCCTGCATATTCGTGTAGGTTGAGCCGCGATAGACGTAACCGCCGGTGACTGAGCTGCCTAAGATGTGCGAGTATTCATAAACCGGCGCTGCGTAATTGAGCGGGAGGGTGCAGCCCGTCGCTGGTTCATAGCAGTGGTCGCCCTCCAGGGTATCCCAGCCATAATTTTCGCCGCCGGGGCTGTCGAATGGCTGGAAGTCAATTTCTTCCCATTCTCCCTGACCGACATCGCCGGTGTATAGATCACCGGTCTGGCGATCGAAAGAGAAACGCCACGGGTTGCGCAGCCCCAACGCCCAGATCTCCGGGCGGGCGCCGCTCACGCCCACAAATGGATTGGTTTCCGGAATCTCATACATGAGCGGGCTGGCATTGGTGGTGTTGATCTGCGGCAAGAAGACTGTATACGGGCCGGTTACCGGTACGCCGCGTTCCATCTCAACGTCGATGCGCAGCAGCTTGCCCAGCAGGGAGGCAGGATTTTCGGCGTTTTCCTGCGGGTCGCCGCCGGATCCGCCATCGCCGGTGCCGATATACAGGTAGCCATCCTGCGGGCCAAAGAAAATCTGACCGCCGTTGTGATTGTTGTAGCTGGGATGCGCCAGGTACAGGATCAGCTCCTCAGAGGCGGCGTCTGCAACATCCGGATCTCCGCTGATGTGAAAGCGTGAGACCTGGTTATCGCCGTTCAGGTTGGTATAGTACACATAGAAGTAGCCTTTAGCGGCGAAATCGGGCGGGAAGGCAACGCTCAGCAGCCCTTCCTCAAAACCGCCATTGTTGTTGAACGGTGAGCGCACCTGGCTCTGGATATCCAGAAACGTTTTTAGCTGCTGAGCCTGCTGTTGTATCCGGATGGTGCCGCGCTGTTCAACGATGAACATGCGCCCGCTGCCGTCGCCTGCGTGGGTGACGTGCACCGGCATGTGCAAATTGGTCACGACAGGTGTGAAAATCAGCGCGGGCCAGGCGGTAGTTTGCGCCTGGACGCCGGGGCGGCTGACCGCGGGCCAGGAGAGCATGCCGAACAGGAACAGGATCACAGCCAGCCTGAGCAAACTTTGTTTCGAGATTTTCTTGCGCATTTGAATCGCCTCCTTATTGTATTTCTATTATCGGCAATATTGATTCTAGATAGCGTGCACCAGGTCGTAAAGTTTTGGCACCTGAGCGGCAATGACCCGCGCCTCGGTGTACTGGCTGAAAAACCCACCCACGCCACCGTACTCAAAAGCCAGCAGGTGGGGCTGCGCCCAGTTTCCCCGGCGGATCTGTTCCAACACCCATTCCAGGGCGTGCCAATCTTCTGGCTGCGCTTCTAGATGGTCTTGCAGCCGGCCGTTGATGTGCTGCACTCCTGTAAAATGCAGCTCGCACAATCGATCGACCGGCAGGGCAGACATGTAGTCGCAGGCATCCATGCCGAGATGGTGGGCGGCAATGCGCGCATGGGAGATGTCCAGCAGCAAGCCGCAGCCCGTATCCCGCACCGCCTGGCAGATCACCCCAGGTTCGACCGCCAGACGCAGCCAGCGGCCGTCTGCACCTCTGTAAGGGACGTTTTCCACGATCACAGCCTGGGCGCCAAAACGCCTCGCCACGATCTCGATCTCACCGGCCAGCACCTGTACGATGTGGTGTTCATGCTCCGGCGCAACCGACTCCTGGGGGATGTTGGGGAAATGCTCGCAGGTAGGGGTCAGGTGCAGGTTAACGTAGCGGGTGCCGGTATCTGCCAGGTGCGCGGCGATCGCATCCCAGGAATAGTTGGCAATTTGCCCTCGCCCGGCTTTCAAATTGAAATGTACAGCTACCGGACGGTGCAGGCGGGCGGCGCTGATCAGCTCGGGCCAGTCGGGTGTTTTGAAAAGGTCGATTTGGATTGCGCCAGATTGCACTAATTCTGCAGCCGTATGGGAATAATTCAAAGCCAGTTTCATTGCAGCATCTGCCCTCAGGGGATGTTTTGCGTGGTTTCCAGAGTCCAGCCGTGGTTTCGCCGGATGACCAGGTAAGCGGGCAGCCCAAGCTGCTGCCAAAATTCGAACACCGGCAGGTTGAATTGCTGCGCCGCCCACAAGCTGAGCACTGTACCGTGGGTGACAACGCCCAGGTTCTCGTTCGGGTGCGCCTGCAGCAGCTCCTGCAGCGCCGATGAAAAACGCTTCACTGCCTGCGCGCCGGTTTCATCGCCAAATACCAGCTCATCCGGGTTGTGCAGCAGCCGGGCGACCAATGCCTGGAATTCGGAGCGTGCCAGTATCCGTACGGTGGAGCGGTGATGCTCCTCCAGACCTGTGCGCCGCCGCCAGGGTATGCCTAACTGCCTGGCAGTAATGCGAGCTGTTTGAACGGCTTTCGTTTCCTGACTGGTGTAGATGCAGCTAAGATCGTAAGGCTGCAAGCGCTCTGCCAGGATGCGGCAGCGCTGCCGACCTTCTGCAGAGAGCGGCCATTGTGCAGCCGGAAATTCGGGCTGCATCTCGGACTGCGAGTGGCGCACCAGGATCAGGTAGCTCATCAGAGGTTGGGACTATGGGCAGCCGTTGGCGAGATGCTCTTCGAAGGTGCGGGCGAAATTGTGCCGTCCGGAACCGTCGCAGGCTGCCCGGAAGTAATAATATGGGCTCTCGGCAGGAAAAGCTGCTGCCCGCCAGGCTGCCAACCCGGGATTGGAAATCGGCCCTGGCGGCAGACCGGTGTAGACATAGGTGTTATAGGACGAATCGATCTGCAAATCCTGCAGGCTGAGGGGGTTGGTCCACCAGGTGCCCTGCTGGGTGTTGAAACCGATGGCATACTGTACGGTGGGATCGCTCTCCAGCTTCATGCCTTTGGAGAGCCGGTTGTGAAAGACCGAAGCGATCAGCGGCATCTCGCTTTCCACGATGGCCTCACGCTCGATGATCGACGCCAGGACGATGCCTTGGTAGACGCTCAAGCCCTGCCGGTTTAGACCCTGCTGGATTTCTGCACTCATCTGCTGTTGGAAGCGCTCCAGCAGGACTTGCACAAACTCACTGGCTGAAAGGCTGCGCGGCAAGGTGTACACGTCCGGATACAGAAAACCTTCCAGCCCAGAAGGGGGCAGGGGAGAGGGCAAGTAGGGAAAATCTGCCGGGGGACTGCCAGCGGCTGCCAGGAATACCTGCGGCGAAATATTTAGACCCGAGGTAGGCAGCGCAGCAGCCACTTCTTCGATGCGCCAACCGGCGAGGATGTGGAAATCCACTTCTTTTGGCGTCGGGTCCAGCAGGCTGCGGGCTATCTGCACCGGCGTCTGTGCAGCGCTCAGGGTGTACTTGCCAGCCTGCAGCTGCAGATCCAGCCCGGTATACAGCAGGTAAGTGGTGAAGGCTTCGGCGTTGGCGATCAATCCCTGAGCTGCCAACCGCTGCGCAACCGAGCTGGCGGATTCGCCCAGGGTGATCTCAAATACCTGCTCCACGCCCGAGGAGTCCTGCGCCTGGGTGAGCGCCGGTTCCTGCAGCAGCAGCATGAAGGAGTACGTCCATCGCTGGCGCTCGCTCAGCGCGGAGCTGGGCGGACCAAACACCTGCAGTGTGCGTTCGGGAATGCTGATGACCATCAGTGGGATCACGATTGCCAGCACACACAGGCAGAGCAGGATGGCGGCGATGACCAGGCGGACAAAACTGTTGCGGCGTCTCATGAATGGGGAGCTCTCTCGGGATGTTCAGCCAGAATGGGCGTCCAGGTAGGTCTGGAGGATAACCGTTGCCGCCAATTCATCCAGGTGACCCTGGCGTTTGCGCCGGCTTGCACCCATCGCCAGGCGCGCCTGGCGGGCGGATTGGGTGCTGCCGCTCTCGTCCCACAGCTCAACCGGCAGGCTCGTCTGGCTGCGGATGGCTGCCGCCAGGCGCACAGCGCGCCGGCTTTGGGGTGTGGGAAAGTTGTCTGCATCCAGCGCCTGTCCAACCACGATGAGTGCGGCGCCGTTTTCTCCGGCGATCTGTGCGATCAGCGCAGCGTCAATCGCCCGCGACTGGTGCTGAACTACGCTGAGCGGGTTGGCGATCGTCCCGGTGGGGTCGCTCAGCGCCAGGCCGATATGCTTTTCGCCCGGGTCAACGGCCAGGATTCTCATGGATGATCACTCCAATGCGCAGCGGCAGCAACGGCAGCCGCGGCCACCAGGCTGGCGCCAGATGTATTACCGGAATTTCAGCCAGCTCCAGACCCTTCCTCAGCCGTTCGACTGCTGCCGGAGGCTGCAGGCCGAGCACAAACTGCACGGCAGTATCCGCAGACAGGCGGGCCTGCATCTGCCGGCGCGCCAGCACGCTGCCGGCTTGATCCGGTTCGCCGCCTACCGCTGGGGGTTTCAATACTTCGACTTCCAGGCTGTTTGTGATCGAGGCATAGCCGGGGGGTAGATTGGCATCCAGCACCGCCGCGGCAAGATCGGCCAAACTGCTGCCATTAATCTTGTAGGCCTGGTATTCGAGCAGCAGATTTAAGCGCAGGCGATTGGCTGCCTGTTGGACGGGCGGGTCATAAACCTGTTCGATGACCTGGGTCAAGGTGATGGTATCCGATAGAAGCAAATCGCCTTGCCCCAGGCCGGCTTGCAGGTCGTTCAAAGCCAGGCGGCGCAGCTCGGCTTCCACCTGCTGGTAGAGACGCTGGCGGTCTTGCTGTGTGGGAGCCGGCACGCTGCGGTTGGCGCCGCCGCTGATCGCCCGCGGGTTGGTCGCCGCCAACCTCGTCCCGAGCGTCCCTTCGATCGCCTTCACCCGCCCGGCAGATTGGTTGCCAGCAGAGCCGGCCTCCAGCGCCTGGATTGCCAGCAGAAGGGTGCTGCCCGGTCCGGGTTCGATCTTTCCGCTGCGTGTGGTGATATAGCGCTGCGGTGAGGTATCCAGGCTGCGCACCACCAAACCGGCGGGGATGGTCAGGGTTTGTGTGGTCAGGTTGGTAAACTGCACCTCCCCGGCGGCGAAGCTGTCGGCAATGCGCTGCGTGCCGCTGGCTTCCATCTCGCCGCTGCCCTCCACCAGCACGCGGATCGATTCGACGGGCAGGGCGCCTGAGAGGGTGATCCCTTGCAGGTCTGGGCGCGCAGTGATTTCGAACTCCAGGCTTTGCGATTGCACCCTGGGGGTCAGCTCTAACGTTGCTGAGGGGGCAATTAAAGCAGCCAGCGCCAGGATTGCCAGCAGGCCAAGGCTGAATACGGCGAGGCGTACCCATAACACCTGCAGCCAGCCGGAATCAGGCGTTTTCACCGATTGGCGAAGTTCTTGCAGGTCAGGTCTGGGGCGCGCCTCGATCTCAGGTTCGGGGCGCTTTTGCACCCGGAAACGGCGATCCATGCGCCAGTGAGCGCTTTGGGCCTGCGAGAGGGTGGAGAAGACCGGTATGGCAAGGTCGCGGGCATTGGCATTCACCTGAGGATCTTTTGAGACCAGCACAAGCTGTGCGCCAAGTGTGCGGCTGTGGCGCTGCAGCAGCACCAGATCCAGCCGCCGGTGCAGCACGCGGCCGCGCTCGGGCCACACCAGCAAGATGCGCCCGGCCTTATTCCAGCCCATTTTATCCCGGGCGGAAATATAGTCGTCGTATGCTTCCAGGCGCAAGATTTGCGTTTTCATATGCTTGGACGTTCCTGATGGTCAGAGCCGCTCCTGGGCTGATTCTACCATCCTCCAGCAGACGGCTGTGCTGCGGCAGGCGAAGTTATGGGTTGAAAGTAAAGATCGCCTGCAGCACGCGCTCCTGATCCTCTGGTTGCATGCTGGCGTACAATGGCAGGCGCAGCAGGCGGTCGCTCAGATCTTCGGTCACCGGGCAGTCACCTGGCTCACCGCCAAGGGAGACTCCCATGCGCGAGAGATGCAGGGGCAGGTAGTGAAATACGCTCAGAATGCGCTGCGTTTTCAGGTGCTCGATCAGGCGCTGGCGGGTCTCTAACGAAGGCATCAGCAGGTAGTACATGTGATACGGGTGCTGGCAGTGCTCCGGAATCGTGGGAAGCAGCACGCCGGCGCGGCCCGCCCAGCCGGAAAGCTCCCTGTGGTAGGTCTCCCAGATGCGCTGGCGGCGATGCTGAATATCCTGCCAGGCCTCCGCCTGCGCCCACAGAAAGGCCGCCAGCAGGTCGGAGAGCACGTAGCTGGAGCCGATGTCCGTCCAGGTGTACTTATCCACCTGCCCGCGAAAGAACCGGCTGCGGTCGGTGCCTTTCTCGCGAATAATTTCAGCGCGCTCCACCAGATGCGGGGCGTTGATCAGCAGCGCGCCGCCTTCACCGCAGGAAATATTCTTGGTTTCGTGGAAGCTTTGGGTTGCCAGCGTGCCCAGGCTGCCGAGCCGGCGGCCTTTGTACTGTCCGAACAGGCCGTGGGCATTGTCCTCTACGACCGGGATGCCGTGTGCGCCGGCGGTCTTCAGGATGGCATCCATTTCACAGCCCACGCCGGCATAGTGCACAACCACGATAGCGCGCGTGCGGGCTGTGATCTTGCCGGACAGCAAGCTTTCATCCAGATTCAAGGTGTCACGACGGATATCGATAAACACCGGGCGGGCGCCGCGCAGCACAAAAGCGTTCACTGTAGATACGAAGGTAAACGAAGGAAGGATGACCTCGTCACCTGGGGCGATCTCCAGCAGCAGCGCCGCCATCTCCAGGGCATGCGTGCAGGAAGTGGTCAGCAGCGCCCGGTGAGCGTGCGTGGTTTGCTCCAACCAGGTCTGGCAGCGGCGGGTGTAGCGACCGTCTCCGGAAATATGCCCCGCCGCCATCGCCTGAGCCATGTAGACGATTTCATTGCCTGTGGTGAAGGCCCGGTTGAATGGGATATCGTAAGCGCTCATCCAGCCTCCGCGCTGTCCAGGAACCATTTGTGAAACCAGTATTCCATCGAGGTAATATAAAAACCGCTGCGCTGGTAAAGGTGCAGGGCTGCCATGTTGGCGCCGGCAGTTACCACGCTGACCCGGCGCGCACCCTGCGCGACCAGCCATTCCAGCCCGGCGTGAACCAACTGCCTGCCCACTCCCCGCTGGCGGTGGGCGGCAGCCACACCGAGAAGGGCAATTGTGCCATGCTGTTGGGTGGGGTCGAATTTCAGGCTGATAAACCCGGCAGGCGCTGTGAGGTCAACGGCTACCAGCACGCAGTCGGCGTACCCCTGGCAGCTTACCTCGATCCAGGTGCGGTACAGGGCTGTGGCTTGCTCCCGGGTGAAAGCAGGATCATTATGAAATCGGGTTTGGATGAAGGACTGGGCGGCAATATCGCTCAAAACCGGCACATCGCCTGGCACCCAGGAGCGCACGAGAATATCGCCCTGGTATGGTTCTGCAGCCAGCCCAGCGTTTGGCAGCCTGCATTCCAGGGTGAGGCGCGTATCCATCAAAATAAAACCATGCAGGCAGGCGAGGCGCAGGCTCGCCGGATGATCGCCGGATGCCAGGAAGTACAGGCAGTCGATGTTTTGGCTGCGGCACCAGTCCAGGGCTTGATCCAGCCTCCCCGGCTCCAGGCGGGTGGGCAGCAGGCGGGCGATGCGCCGCTGGAAGAAATTGCTGTCCCAGTCCAAGTAGCGGCACAGGCCGTCCACATCCCCTGGCTCAGTCATGCTCGTCTCCAGAATGCTCGCGCACCACGTAAGCGGGCCGGTCCATGCTGCGGAAGTACATGCGCGACAGATACTCGCCGATGATGCCCAGGGCAAAGAGCTGCACGCCCGAGAAGATGGCGATGGTAGAAGCCAGGAAGGGGAAACCAGCCACGCTGTAGCCCAGGAGCAGGTAGCGCCCGATCACGTAGACCAGCACCAGCAGTCCAAACAGGGAGAAGGCAAAGCCCATCAGGCTGGCAAGCCGCAGCGGCAGCACGCTGAAACCGGTGATCATGTTGACCGCGTGGCGCACCAGCTTCTTGATGGTGTAGTTCGATTTGCCGTAGGGACGCGGTTGGTGACGAACGGGAACGGCCGCGAAGCGGTTGCTGCCCCAGGTCAGCAGTACGTCGATCGACACGTAGGTGTTGCTGTAATCATGAAATGCCTGGCGCAGTTGGCTGCGGAAGGCGCGAAATGCCGACACCTGCCTTGCGGTGGCGGCGCCCATGGCGCTCTGCAGCGCCAGCTTGGTGATCTGAGATGCCAGGTCGCGCCACAGCCCGTGCTGCTCTTGCTGCGGTGTACCGTAGACCACATCGACGCCCTGCTGCAGTTTGTCCAGCAGCCTGGGAATTTCTTCGGGCGGGTGCTGCAAGTCGTCGTCCATGGTGACGATAACTGCCCCATGCGCCAGGCGAATACCGCACAGCAGGGCATTGTGCTGACCGTAATTGCGCATCAGGTCCACGCCCCGCAGCCAGGCGCGCCCGGTCTGCAGGGATTGGATCACCTGCCAGCTTTGATCGCTGCTGCCGTCGTTGACCAGGATCAGCTCCCAAGTGCTCGCAGCCAGCGGCAGCACAGCTTCCAGGCGCTGTACCAGCTCAGGCAGCGCCTCCTGGCTGTTGTATACCGGGATGACGATCGATAGCTCGATGGAGGCTGGGGTGGGAGATTGATCTATGTTCATGGGCAACTCAAGAATTCTGCCAGCTCGCCAACCGCCAGCTGGCGAGGTGTGCTTTCGGGCGTTTCCGCCAGGATGCGCTCCCAGGTGCTGCACAGGATGCGATCCATGCGCCCGGTAAGCTGGTATGCCTGAAGGGATAGCTGCACGGCGCGCGGCCAATCGCCGGTGCGAGCGAATGCCTCGATGTACGGCAGCAGCTCGGGGGCGTTGACCTCGTACAGCCGTGCGCCCAGCTCGAAGGCTTGCTCGCTGAGCGGGATGATTTGCTCCCACAGCTCTTGCTGTGCAGCCAAGTCTGCTTTTTCAAAATAATAACACCAATCCGCTTGCGGCTGCCTGCCGAAAATCTCTACCGGGAGCTGCGCCGCCTGGGGCGGTTGGGCGATGACCAGCTCTGGGCGCGAGAGGCGCATCGCTTCGGACAGGTACCTGGGTTTTTGCGGCAGGCGGGCATCCTTGACGGGGTGGAGCAGCTTGACGCAGCCCGGCGGAGTGTAGTAAAGCAAGATTGCCTGTGATGTACTGCCGCTGAAGCTCACAGCCCGGTAGGGCTGCTCGATCGGCAGGTCCGGCTGCAGCGCTTCGATGCGCCCGCCCAGCCGCGACTCGAGCGCAGAGAGCACGTACGGCATCGGGTCTGAAAGCTCCTGCGGGGAGTAGATCCAGTTGAGCGGTGCGGTCAGGGAATTATCGCTGAAATAGGTGAAGGGCAGCTCGGAGGCGATCAGTGCGCTGCCGGGCTGGATGCCTGGGGCGCGCCAGGTCAGCTGCCAGAAGAAAGCCACCTGCTGGTTCCATTCGCGGCGGAACAGGTTGGCGGTTTCGAAATGCGCCCCGATCGCCAGCCCGACCATGGCGCTCAGCGCCAGCCCCTGCCAGTGCGCTCGGCGCAGCAGCAGGAGCAGCCCGGCAAACAGCAGGGAGGCCCCCGGCATCATTGCCAGGGTGAAGCGATCCCAGGGGAAACGCAGCTCGATGGGCAGGTTGGTGGCCCAAAAAGGCCATCCACCGGCAAACAGCGCCAGGAGGCCCAGGAGAATTAAGTCCAGCGGAGCTCCGCTGGCGCTCTCCGCTGCGACCCGGCGCAGGTAGACTCGCAGCCACAGGGCGCTCAGCAAGACAGCGGCGAAACCCACCAGCACAATGGCAAGGGTGGCGGAAAGGCTGTTGTTCTGCAGGCGCAGGAAATCAAGCGTCTGCGCCCAGGCAAGTACGGACGATTCGAATACGTCCGGCAGGATGTCCGTGCGCAGCAGCCCGGAGAGCGCAGCAACCGGCGCCTGACGAAGGGAATCAATCAGGGTGACGTCTCCGCGCGGCGTGTCGCTCCAGACGACCCGCCAGAGCAGGAAAAACCCCATCAAGGCTGCGAAAGGCAGCCAGGCGAGCAGCGTACGCGCCAGCTTTTTGCGTGGGGGTTCTTTATCTTGGGCCATCCACAGCAGCACAGGGCGCAGCAGCTCCAGCCCGAAGAAATATTCCACGGTGAACATGGCAAAAGCGCTGCTCAGAAGCGCCAGGGCATATTCCAACCAGTGGGCGAGGCCGCGCCCAGAAGCCATACCGCGCACAGCGCGCAGCATCCAGGTAAAAGAAAGAAAAAAAACCGCCTGGATCACAAAGACATGGCTGTATGTCACGGCGATGTACTGCTGCCGGAAGCCCGGATACACGGCGAACAATACAGCCGCCCAATCGGCAAAGCGCAGCCGCTGGGGGAATGCCTGTCGCAGCAGTCCCCAGAAAGCCAGCGAAGCAGCCCAGCGAGTGATGAAGCCAAACATCTGCCAGGCGGTGGTCGATTCGCCCAGGATCGAGGTCGTCAGGCGGAAGAGCCAACCCAGCAGGGGGCGATCAACGGCGAAGACGCGCACGAACCCATCCGGTCCGAGGAAATGCAAGAACCAGATGGAAGGCCAATCGTCCCAATAAAAACCCAGCCAGGGCAGCAGCAGCCCGAAGGCAGCCACATTCAAGAGCAGTAAGAAGAGGGGAAATCGGAAGAAAACCGCAGGCGGGGATTTCATGCGCGGCTATTATAGCGCATATGCCCCGCTGCGATGGCGCATGGCGGTCGGAACGGGCACGGGCGCTCTTTGCCCGTGCCCTAACAGAATTACAGCCGCTCTTGAACCCATCCGGCGACGCTGGCGAGAGCTTCAGCCAACCGGCTGGGGTCTTTTCCGCCCGCCTGCGCCAGGTTGGGACGCCCACCGCCTCCGCCGCCCAGCGGGGAAGCGACATGCTTGACCAGCTCGCCGGCGTGCAAACCGCGCTTGACCAGGTCGTCGGTGATGGCGGCGA
>JBGSTO010000370.1:0-3120 GCA_041736465.1 Anaerolineales bacterium
GCTCGCGCAGGGCGCGATCCAGCGCACCCAGCGGCTCGTCCAGCATCAGCAGCCGCGGGCGCGGCGCCAGGGCGCGCGCCAGGGCAATGCGCTGCTGCTCGCCTCCGGAGAGCGTGTTGACGTCCCGCCGGGAGAACTCCGCCAGCTTTACCAATGCCAGCGCTTCGGTCACCCTGGACTGGATTTCGCTTTTGGGCAGTCTCGCCATCTGCAGCCCGAAGGCAACGTTTTGGAAAACGTTCAGGTGGGGGAACAGGGCGTAATCCTGGAACATCAGCCCAAAGCTGCGCTGGTGAGCAGGTGTATCCGCCAGGGCGGCTCCGTTCCATAAGATTTCGCCCTTATCGGGCGGCTCCAAACCGGCGACGATCGCCAGCAAGGTGGATTTGCCGCAGCCGCTGGGACCCAGAACCGCCAGGATTTCGCCAGGCTGAACCTGGCAGGATACTCCAGCCAGCGCCTGCTTGGCGCCAAAGGATTTGTAGATGTCGCTGATCTGCAGCCCATGCATGCTAAAATTCGCCTCCCTCCCCAATGCGCAGCCGGTCAATCGCGAGCATGCTGCCGGCGGTGACTGCCATTAAGATTGTACTCAGCGCCATTGCCTGACCGTAGTTCAGGCTGCCAGGGAGCGAAAGCAAGCGGTAGATGGCGATTGGAATGGTGGGATACTCAGGCCGGGCGATGACTGCGGTTGCGCCGAATTCGCCAATTGAGATGCTGAAAGCAAATGCCGCGCCGATCATCAAGGCGCGGCCGATCACCGGCAGGTCGATCCGCGCCAGGGTTTGCCAGGGTGAGGCGCCTAATACGGATGCCGCCTGGCGCAGGCGCGGGCGAACGCTGCGCAGGGCAGGCGTCAGGCTGCGCACCACGAAAGGGAAAGCCACCAGCGTGTGCGCCAGCGGTACGAGCAGCGGCGAGGCGCGCAAATCCAGGGGCGGCCGGTCCAGCGCCACGATGAACCCCAGGCCCAGCGTGACAGCAGAGGTTCCTAACGGCAGCAGCAGCAGCGGGTCGAGCCAGTGATTGATGGCAGCGTCGCTGTTGCGCGCCAGCGCCCAGGCCACCGGAAGCCCCAGCGCCAGGGCCAGTATGACAGTGGCGCCAGCATAACCCAGGGAAATGGCGATAGCTGCCGCGGGAGTCACATAAAAGAGCGAGCCCCGGCGGTTGACCCCCAGCTCGCGGTAGTAATCCAGGGTCAGGCCTGCTGCTCCCGGACTGTCGAGACGGCTGCGCGGCTCCACGTGGGTGAAGGACCTCAGCGCCAGGGCCGCCAGTGGAAGGGTAAAAAAGGCAGCCAACAAGCCGGTCAGCAGGCCGGCTGCAAGCCTGGCGCGCCATGAGGTGGGCCGCTGTTGGGTGAAGGTTTGGGGGCGCAAGCTCAGTGGGCGGCTCAGGCGGGCGGACAGGCGGGAGTAGATGATGGTCAGTGAAAGCGTGCAGGCAAGCTGGATCACCGACAGCGCTGCCGCCAGCGGCAGGTTAAACAGCCCGGTTACCTGCTGGTAGATGGCAACCTCGAGCGTGGCGAAGCGCGGACCGCCTAACAGTAAAATCACGCCAAAGGATGTGAAATCGAAGATGAACACCAGCAGCGACGCGGCGGCGATGGCCGGCGCCAACAGCGGCAGTGTCAGGCGAATAAAGCGCTGCCTGCGGGGCGCGCCCAATACCTCGGCAGCCTGCCAGAGACGCGGGTCCAGCCGCGACCAGAAATCGCTGACCACGCGCAGTACGATCGTCGTATTGTAGAACACGTGGGCGGTGAGGATGGCAACCAGGCTGTTGACAAAGACAATGGGAGGCGCATCGAGCTGCAGCAGCCCCATCAGCGCGGTATTCACCCAGCCGCGCGGTCCAAACAGGGCATTGAAAGCGGCAGCTACCACCGGCGTGGGGAGCACGAACGGGATGCTCGCCAGCGCCAGCAGCCAGGATTTACCTCGAAACTGGTAGCGCGCCAGCAGGTAGGCGCCGGGCAAGCCTAACATCAAGGTGAGCAGTGTGGAGAGCACTGCCTGCCACAGGGTGAACCACAGCACGCCGCGCACAGAAGCCGAGGAGAGCGCAGACAGGATGGCTTCAGCCGCGCCGGATGCGCTGCGGGCGAATCCGATGCGCAGGATAGCGCTTAGAGGATAGAAATAAAACAGCGCCAGAAATGCCAGCGGAGCAGCCCACAACAGGGCTGCCGGTAAGCCAGGCTTCCAAAGGCGCTTCAGCCAGGCGCTCATATCAGCGCAGCACAGCTTCCGTCCAGGCCTGCAGCCAGCCTTCACGCCCGGCGGCGATCGCCTCCGGGCTGAGCGAAGCAGCCTGCTGCGGGATGGCGGCGTAGCGCAGAAATTCTTCCGGCAGCTCAGCTTGCGGGTTGACCGGATAGACAAACATCTGCAGCGGCATGTCTTCCTGGAATTCCACCGAGAGCATGAAATCGAGCCACTGCTCGGCCAGATCGCGGTTTTGTGCGCCCTTGAGGATGCCGGCGAATTCGACCTGGCGGAAGCAGGCATTGCCGCCGGTGATCACCGCTGTGGGAGCAGTCTCAAGGGGCTGTTCGGCGAAGATTACCTCAGCCGGCGGGCTGGAGCCGTAGGAAATGACGATTGGGCGCGCCCCGCCGTGCAGGCTGAACTCCGTGTAGTAGGCTGCGTCCCAACTGTTGGCTACCAATACGTCGTTATCGACAAGGCTCTGCCAGTAGCCCAGGTAGCCAGCCTCTCCATAGTTGGCGATGGTCGCCAGCAGGAATGCCAGCCCGGGCGAGGAAGTCGCCGGGTTCTGCACCACCAGCAGGCCCTTGTATTCGGGCTTAAGCAGATCATCCAGGTTCTGCGGCGCGGGCAGGCCGCGTTCCTGGAAATAGGCGATGTCGTAGTTTGGGCACACGTCGCCGTAATCCACCGGCAGCAGGCGGTTCTGCGGGTCCAGGCGGAATTCGGCTGGAATTGCTTCCAGCAGCGGTGAGCTGTAAGCCTCGAAGATGTCTTCTTCCAGGGCCCGGCTCAGGAAAGTGTTATCCACGCCAAACAGCACGTCGCCCAGCGGGTTGCCCTTCGAAAGGATGGCTTTGTTCAGCGTCGAGCCGGCGTCGCCGCTCTTGATGAACTGCAC
>JBGSTO010000450.1:0-4044 GCA_041736465.1 Anaerolineales bacterium
CACACAGCACCCCCAAACCCATGAAGGCCGATCCAATTGGCTAAAGCAGCGACAGTTCCCGGGCCTGCGCAACAGCCTGGGTGCGGCTGCTCACGCCGAGCTTGTCGAGGATGCTGTGCACGTGGGTCTTGACCGTGCCCAGACCGACCACCAGCCGCTCGGCAATCTCTGCGTTCGACATGCCTACCGCCACGAGCCGCAGCACGTCCAATTCGCGCTCGCTCAGCGGTTCAACCAGCGGCTGTGAGGCTGCAAGTTTGTGTGTTTTCCCGAATGCAGACAGGATGGTCAAAATGTAACCCTTTACCTCTGGCGCTTGCAGCTTCAATTGCTCGAGCAGCACCTGTACCGGCAGCCCTTTGTCCACGAAGGTGCGTATAAACCCTTCAGGCCGCGCTTTTGCTACCGCGTCTTTCAAGAAGAGGAGCGCATTGGCTGGGTTGGGGGCAGCCAGGGCTTGCAGGGTGCGCACTTCGATGACCGTCGAGCCCCAGCCCGCCTGGCTGGCGCTATCATACAACACAGCCAACTTTTCTGCAGCCTGTGTTCTCTTGTTTTGGGCCAATAGTAGGCGCGCAGGAGTGAGTTCGAGCCGGGGAGGGTATAAGAGGCAGGTATCAGCGGCCTCGGCAGCTTGCTCTGCCCAAAACTCTGCGCCTGCAAGATCGTTCTGGGCCAGCGCAAGCTGTACGTGACAGGCAGCATTGCGCATGCGTGTGAGCAGGGAGACCTGGCTGCTCTCGGCCAAACGGTCGGCTTCCTGAATGGTGGCAAGCGCCGCATTGGTTTCGCCGGATGCCAACTGGACAATCGCCAGCGTACGCAGGCCGTCGCTTTGAATTAACAGGTTGCCGGTGCGCTGGCTCTGCTCGATTCCGGTTTTCAAATGTAGGGCGGCAGATTCCAGGTCATTCCATTCGTAAAGCAAAGCTCCCAGCTCGATATGGGCGGGTGCAACGGTTGGGGATTGTTCTCCTAATTGGATCACCTGCCGGCACAGCTCGGCTGCCCGGTGAAGCCGGCCGTGCACGCCCTGAATCATACCCAGGTAAGAAAGCGCAGTCATCCTGGCGTAATGGTTACGAGACATTTGGGCAGCCTGATCGGCTTTCACGAATGCCCCTTCTGCATCCCGGAAATTACTCTGATTCCAATGAGCCAGGCCAAGTGTGAGCGCCACCAGTCCCCGGGATAGGTGATCGTCTTGCAATAAGAGGGGCAAAGCGCGCTGGGCACGCTCGATTGCCGCCAGGGCATCCCCTCGGACGCGCAGGTTATACGCCTGTGCTACCAGGATTGTACCCAGCAGTGCCTGGTCGCTGCCAGAAGCCGCCTCGGCCTGGCGTAGATAGGCGTCTGCTGCGGCAAGCTGCCCGGTGAGCGACAAGGCCCAACCGTAATCCCGGCAGAGCAGCGGATGATTGTGAACCACATCATCCGGCAAAGATTTCAGCCAACCGAGCAAGGTCATCAGCTCGCCACGCCTCAGCATCAGAACGGAAATATCGCAGATCAAATTGGCTGCCCGCACCCAATCCGAGGCTGCCAGTGCATGCTGAATGGCTTCTGGGAGGTAGTCCTGAGCAGCAAACCACTGGCTGGCGCGGCGATGAAGCTCGTCCTTTGAAACTGTTTCGCTGGCCAGCAGGCGTTGGCGTAATAAATCTGCAAACAAGTGGTGATAGCGGAACCAGGTGTAGGATTGGTCTAGCGGGAGCGTAAACAGATTGGCCTGCCCCAGGCGTTCCAGTTTGCCCCGGCTGCCGCGCTGAGCTACAACTGCATCACACAGCGGTGCAGATAGGCGCTCCAGGATGGATGTCTTGAGAAGAAAATCCTGCACCTCGGCAGGCTGCTGCTCGAACACCTCCTGGATTAAATATTCCAGCACATAATGGCTGCTGCCGGTAAAGGCTTCAATGAACCCGGACAGATCGTCGCGCCCCTGCATCGATAAAGCTGCCAACTGCAAGCCGGTGACCCACCCCTCGGTACGGCGCTCCAATGCGTTGATATCCGCCGTAGCGAGGTTCAGGCCCATCACCCGCAGCAGGAAGTCAGCACACTCTTGGGGAGAAAAACGCAGGTCGTCCTGGCGTATTTCAACCATCTGCCCGCACGCTCGCAGCCGGGCAAGAGGCAGGGGAGGGTCCTCCCGCGTCACGAGCATCACGCGCATCTGCGGAGGCTGGTGTTCCACCAGAAAACCAAGCTGTTGGTGAATCGGTATGGTTTCGATAAAGTGATAATCATCCAACGCCAGGGTGAAAGGAACGGATACTGCCGCGATCTCATTGATCAGCGTGGTAAGCACTATCTCGAGAGGAGGAGGTTGGCCGGTTTGCAGCATCGCACGGGTAGCTTCGCCGATCTTGCTATCAACCTGCTGAAGCGCCGCTATCAGATAGGCCAGAAAGCGGGTCGGGTCGTTATCGGTCTTGTCCAGAGACAGCCAGGCGGTTTTGGTTTGCTGGCTTCGCAGCCACTCGACGACCAGCGTGGTCTTGCCATAACCGGCTGAGGCCGATACCAGGATCAGCTTTTGGTCGTGCTGCCAGGCCGCGTCTAATAATTTGACCAGGCGCGGACGCAATACCAGGTTTTTGCGTGCCGGTGGGAGAAATAGTTTTGTAACCAGGAGGTCGTTGTTCACATCCACCTCCAATCGGAGCGCAGCCAGAAATTGTCTCCATCCCCTCAAATTGTGTAGATATAGTATAGCAAAGTATGCCAGCATTTTTTCAGTCAATCGACAGGTCTGGCGCGTACGCCCCAAAATATCCTGCTCGACCCCAGTTGGGGCGGGTCAGGGGTGGGGTATTCAGGGCTTTTCGACTTGTGAAAGCTTTGATCCCGCTGCTAGCAGGTGACTGGCAAAGTTAGATACTTGCAGTAGAATCATTCATCATGATAGATAACCTGATCGACGACGAAATTCGCTATTCCACACTGGTGCGCGCTCCGATCGAGAAAGTTTACGATGGCATCGCCACCGCCGCAGGGCTGGACGGTTGGTTTACGAACGGCGCTTCCGTGGATGCCCGCCCGGGCGGAGAGATCGTCTCTCGTTGGGAGCAATTTGGCGCAGATAAGGTAAGCGCTATCGAGCGCGGCCGCGTGCTCGAAGCGCAGCGCCCCCGGCGATTCGTCTTCAAGTGGCACCCTTCGGATAACCCAGACTGGATGAGCACGGTGGAGATTATCTTCGAGCCGCAGGAAGGTGGCGTGCTCATCCGGCTGCGAGAATACGGCTATCCCGATACCGCCGAGGGGCTGCGCGCCATGCTGAACTGCGCCGCCGGGTGGGGGGAGGCGCTCACGCTGTGGAAGTTCTACCTCGAGCACGGGATCCGGTTTGATTCGATCACCAGGGATCAACCTGATTGATGCTTATAGCGCCAACGACATGGAAGAGGATCAGGGTGAAGATAACAGGGTGATTGCGTGCGAGAGGAGCGTACTAAAACGCCCAAACCCCTTTATAATTGAAATCAGAGGAGCATGCATGAGCCAGCCATTCCTGGTGTTTGGCGCGGGGGCAGCGGTGGCGCAGAAATCGTCGCGGCACAGCGGCGCCCGGGCGCAGCGGTGTGGGCTGCCGGCGCCGTTCCCAAAATCACCCAACAGCGCTTTGGCGAGCAGGTTGACCTGCTCTCGCTGATGGAGGTCGAAAACAACCGCGGCGCGCCGCATTACAAACAAGAATATCGCGGGGCATGGATGGCGGAGCGCTAGCCGTCTGCTGCGACAGCCAGGCCCCACTTTTCGAAGGAGGTTCACATTCTATGTCGAACTTTGTCAAGACGATCACTATACTCATCAGCCTGTTCGTGCTGGCTGGCTGCAGTCCATCGCAAACCCCAGCCGCTCCCACGATAAATCCAGACAGCATCCGCACCGAGGCAGCCGCCACGGTGCTGGCACAGGTAACCCATGACCTGGCCCTTACCCCCTCGGCAACGCTGCTGCCCAGCCCCACCGCAACCACGGCGCCTTCCACCACACCCACCACCAGCCCGACCTTACCAGCCGCAACCCTTGCAC
>JBGSTO010000476.1:0-5818 GCA_041736465.1 Anaerolineales bacterium
AACACAGAATTCTTTTTGGGGGTGTTATCGAGCGTTTTTCCGCTCGATCACACCCCAAATCTCTACACCAGCTGCTCCAGGCGGTCCACCAGCCCGGCGAGCACGCCGAAGGCCTGCTCCACCGGCTCGGGGCTGGTCAGGTCTACGCCGGCGCGTTTGAGAATATCCAGCGGGTAATCCGAGCCGCCGGATTTCAAGAAGCCCAGGTAGGCGTCCACCGCGCCAGGCTCGCCCTGCTGGATGCGGTGCGCCAGGGCATGCGCCCCGGAGATGCCGGTGGCGTACTGGTAGACGTAGTAGTTCATGTACATGTGCTGGAACTGCGCCCAGGTGATGCCGGTGCGCTCGTAATCCATCTCCACTTCGTCGCCGTAGCCTTCCTTGAACAGCGCCGCCGTGCGGTCGATCATCACCTGCGCGCTGAGCGGAGCGCCTTTCTCGGCGCGGGTGTACATCTCCAGCTCGAAGCGCGCCAGGGTGGGCATGATGAAGAAATAGCGGTGGTAGTTGGACATGGCTTCTTCGATCAGCGCAATCTGGAAATCGCGGCTGGTCTGCGTCTTGAACAGGTAGTCGCGCACCATCGCCTGGTTGAAGTTGGAAGCCACTTCCGCCATGAAGATGCCGTACCAGCCGTAGACGTAGGGCTGGTTGAGACGGGTATAGTACGAGTGCATCGAGTGTCCCAGCTCGTGCGCCAGGGTGCTCAGGCTGTAGATGTCATCGGCATAGGACATCATGATGAAAGGCCGCGTGCCGAAGGAGCCGCTGGAATAGGCGCCCTCGCGCTTGCCGCGGTTGCGCGCCCGGTCCACCCAGCGATCCTGGGTGCAGCCGCGGCGCAGGATGCTGGTGTATTCCTCGCCCAGCGGCGCCATACCTTCCACGATCCAATCGACTGCCTGCTGGAATGGGATCACCGGCGATTTTCCCGCCAGGGGAGCTTTGATATCGTATTCGTGAAAGCTGTCGTACCCCAGGGCGCGCTTGCGCAGCCGCCAGTAGCGGTGCCAGGTGGGCAGGTTCTTCTGGAAGACGGCGATCAGGTTGTGGAACACTTCTTCGGGGATGTTGTTGGTGGTGACGGCGGCGTTCAGCGTGGAGGGGTAGCCGCGCACGCGCATGTTGAACACCTGCTGCTTGAGGAAACCGATCAGCGAGGCGGCAAAGGTGTTGCGGAAATTCAGGTAGCCGCCGGCGTAGTTCTGCCAGCCGGTGCGGCGCACCTCCCGGTCGGCGTGCACGCGCAGGCTGGAGATGCTGGACTGCCCCACTTCCAGCCTGGTGCCATCGGACGCAGTCGCCGGCTCGAATTTCAAATCGGCGTTGTTGAGCATGGTGTACACCGAGGTCGGCGCAGAGAAAGGGTCGCGTGCCAGCGCCAGCACCTGCTCCACCTCGCCGGAGCGCAGGTGTTGGGCGTGCTTCTCCAGGTCGTCCACGTAGTGAGCGAGGAAAGCCAGGTCGGGTGTCTCAGCCATCCACTCTCGCAGGCGGTCGAAGCCGATCTCCATCAATTCCGGGTTGAAAAAAGCCGCGGCTGCGCCGGAGCGGGCTGCCCAACCACGCGCCTGCCCGTCGCGTGCGGCGGCCTCCTGGTTGGAGGTGTCCACGGCGGAGGAATTGGAGGCATAGTTGAAGATCTTGCCTATCAGGATGCCAGCCTGGGCGTACAGGTTGTAGCATTCCAACAGCGTCTGCGGTCCCTCGGAAAGGCGCCCTTTGAAGGATGACAGGGTGGGCAGCAGCGATTCCAGCTCTTTGCAGGCAGCATCCCAGTCATCGGGGGTGGCGAAGACGGATTCAAGCGCCCAGGTAAGTTCGAAGGGAACTTCGGCGCGCGCAGGCAGCGTGTGGGTGTCGGTCATAGGGATGGGTGTCTCCTTGTGTGGGGGTGTGTTGAAATTATATCATCCACTGTCTGGGGCACGGATACCTAACCCCCCGGCCCCCATCCCGGATCGGGAAGGGGGAGTCATGGTCGCCCGATCTACGTAGGGGCGACCCACGCGAGACAAATCCCGAGACGGCTGGCAGGGCATTTTCACCCGGCGGGGCTCCGGCGGGGGAGGAACGGGTCGCCCGGTCCGTGCAGGGGGAAATGTTACCCGCGAGCATTTCGACAGATAAAAACCACCCCCTCCCTGCCCTCCCATATGCGCTAACTTAAGCAGGTGAAAAAACTGAGCCTCTTTGGTACGATAGGGTCGACGAAAACCAGATCGAAAACCAAGGAGGCTCAATATGAAGTGTAGCATAAACGAACAAGCACGGGCGAAGCAGCTAGTGGAGCAAAACTGGGAAGCAGTAACAGAAAAGATAGAGGTCGACCTGGAATTGACAGCCCGCGAAACCAAAGCCATCCAGCGTGTGCGCGGCATACAAAGTGCTGGGGATTTGTTGCGACTGATCTTGTGTTATGCGGTGAGTGGATGGGGATTGCGAATGACAGGGGCTTGGGCGTTGCTGAACGGGATCGGGTACTTATCAGATGTGGCGGTGATGAAGCGCATCCGCAATAGTTGTGAGTGGCTGCGGAAAATTGTGAGCCTGATGATGCAGCAGCGCTGTACAGCCTTGCGCAGCACAGCGGAGGTGCGCCTGCGACTGGTAGATGCGACTTGTATCAGCCATCCTGGAAGCAATGGCATCGATTGGCGATTACATCTTGGCTTTGATTTGAGCAATTTATGTATCGATCAGCTTGAGCTCACGGATCGCCATGGAGGCGAGAACCTGGTGCGGTTTGCCCCTCAAGGGAATGAAATCATCCTTGCTGATAGTGGCTATGCCTTTGCTTCGGGCATTGGGCCGTTGATGGCTGCCGGGGCTGGCTTGGTAGTGCGGATCAATTGGCGCAACGTGGCGGTTCATACCCCGCAGGGGAAACGTTTTCACATTATTCCTTGGCTGAAAACCCTTACCGCACCAGCGGAGACACCGGTGGAGTTGAAAACACCCGATGGATGGTTTTCATTCCGTTTGCTTGCAGCCCCCATTCCCCCGGAAAAAGCTGAAGCTGCCCGGCGCAGAGTACGCAAACGCTACCAGCGCAAACAGACCTCCGTCTCTGAAGAAACACTCTTTGCAGCTGGTTTTGTCATCCTGCTTACCAATTTGCCGGCTGACCCATGGCCGCCGGATCGCATTTTGTGGCTCTATCGCATCCGCTGGCAAATCGAAACCCTTTTCAAACGCCTCAAAGGTCTCATCCTCCTCGATCATTTGCGCGCCAAGGATCCCAAGCTTGCTCAAGCTTTCCTCTTAGCTAAACTGCTGCTTGCTCTATTGGTTGATCAAATGACCCATCAAGTGTTTCTGCGCCAAACTGATTGGTTTTTGTCTATCGATAAGCCGGTCAATCTCTCACGACTGACCTGCTGGTTCCATGAATGGTTTCGCCAATTGATTATGGGCCCTGCCTCATTCCATTCTTTTGTTTTCTATCTCTGTGTCCTGCGCCGCTATTTCTGTGATACACCGCGTAATCGCCTCCAGCAGCTTGCACTGGCCCGAGCGCTTTTTCAGCATATCTGCCTTTCTTCTCCATTTCCCTTAAGTTAGCGCATATGTCCCTGCCCTCCCCCATTTTCAAAGTACGAAAATGGGGGAGGGGAAATGGCGTGCCCAATGAACGGATGCTGGGGCAGGGAAATGGCGGAAATCCGTGAAATCCGAGATAAGAAATCCGTTGTCAGCCCGTGTTGTGCCCCCTACTCCAGATACTCATCCGGCAATGCCTGCACCTGGATCTCGACCCGGCGACCATCCTCGAACGTCCCTTTGAACACCCATACCGGCTGCATGGTCAGGTATCTGGCAAGGAATTCTTCGTCCATGCCCATTGGCGGGCAGCGCTGCAAGGTCGAGGCGGCGTAAGCCAGCTCGATCGAGTCGATGGTGACACTGCCGGACATGGCGCTGGCGATATCCACCCTGCCGCCCAGGCCCATGTCGACGGTGTGGATCTGCGCCTCATACACCACGCCATCGGGCGACGTGCCGCCGGAGATCGCCCGGATGACGGCAAATCCGCCCAGGGTCAGGTCCGGCACCACATAGCCTTCGAGCTCCACCAGGTCGCCAGGCCTGCCGATGCGATGCTCCTCGCCGTAGCCCAGCGACTGCTCCTCGACGTACTGGGCACCGTCCTGGGTCGTCAGCAGCAGGGCGGGCTGCCCGTCGATGGTCACCTCAGACTGCGTGCCGGCGAATTCCTGCAGCACGACGCCCGGGTACAGCGGCTCGAAGCGCTCGACCGCAATCAGCGGTACGTCCTGAGCGAAGCCCGATACCTGCCCCCAAACACGCACCGGCAGGTTCTGGTAAGCCTCGATGCCGCCCAGCCCGCCGCCTTCCAGGTAAAAGTAGTGCCATTCTTCGAATTCGAAACCGCGCAGCGTTGAGAAGGTGATCTCCCGTCGCAGCCCGCTCGCTTCCAGGAAGTCCTGGATCGTGACCGTACCGGCCCAGCCCTCCACAAGCTGCCCCACCTGGAACTGGGAGGCTGGCGTAGTTGGCGACAGGCGCTCACCGCCCTGGAGGTTCAGCCCCTTGAAGGATCCACCGCCGAAGTTGGTATTCTCTGGCCCACCGCCGCCGCCTCCCCCGCTGCCGCCGCAGGCGCGGGTCACCCCATACGAGGACGGATATTGCCGATTGGATAGCGACCGCCATTCAAAGCGCAGCGGCAATTCAGGGATGATGGCGCCCCAACCCTCGACCGGGTCGCCATCCTGCAGCTCGCCGGGCGCGTCCGGCAGAAGGTAAAGCCCACCAGGCGCCTGGATAAACACCTGCTCTCCCTGGCGGCTGACACTACCGGTCAAAAAAGTATCTTCGATGGTGGAAATCTCCCAGCCCTGCAGGCTGAATCCCAACACACCATTCTCTTCCGATTCTGTCACTCCCCACAGGTGCAGGAACTGGCTCATGGGAATGCCGCCGGTATCGCCGCGCAGCACCAGGTTGCCAACGGTGACCAGGTCCGATCCACCGGGTTCGGCCGCTGTCATGCGGATGGCGTAGCCGTACAGGTGCAGGAATTCGCCAGGCGCATATTGGCGCAGCCAATCGCTATATGTGGAAGGCTGGGCTGGCGCCAGCACGGCATACTGGGCATAGGAAAGCGGGTCGCTCCCCGACAGCCGCTCCCAGGCCTGCTGTGCGCTGATCATGGGATACTCGCCCACTGGCTCGAACTGCTGCCGGGTATAGAACAGGGCGCTGGGCAGCAGATCGGCGCTCAGGTCAACGGCAGCCCAACCTGAGCCGCCCGGCTGGTCGCCGATGCCGAAGATCACGGGGTAACCATCCAGCTCGGGCAGCAGGTCGACCGTACCCGGCTGAGTGTTCCCAGGAGCGACGCGGTACGGATGGCTTAGCAGATTATGCGCCTGCAAGAACGCTACTGCTGCTTTCACCCTATCATCGATCTGCTGCCCGGCGGGCAGCGCTTCCTGGCGCTGGCGTTGGGTATCTATATAGACAAGCACACCGGTCGTGCCGATAAAGCGCACGAGCTTACTACCATCAGAGACCTCGATGATCGTCTCGCCGCCCTCGCCTTCGGACTGGTAGACATCTCCGCTGACGCCCAATTGGGCGGCGGTGAGGCGCGCATTTTCCAGCGTGACCGACTCGGAGAGCAACTGGCGGTAGAGCTGGAGGGTTCCCGAGGTGGCGGGGAGCGGTGCCTGGAAGGTGAAGGTGGTGGTGGGGAACAGGCCGGCAGAAGCCGCCGCCAAAGGTTGGGTTTCGCCCGGCGTGGAGCTCAGCGTGGGAGAAGCGCTGGCCGGCGCCGGGCTGGCGGCTGCGG